>NZ_AJLS01000054.1 GCF_000307875.1 Neobacillus bataviensis LMG 21833 | reverse complement strand
TTTGTTTTATTTGATTCCTCAAAAAACCAATATCAACTTTATAATAGAGAAATGAGTGAACAGAGAGTTTCTCCTAATAGCACCTATAAAATATATTCTGCCTTATTTGCATTGGAATCCAATGTGATTTCTACAACAAGTAATAGCCAGATTTGGGATGGAACCGTTCACCCCTATCCAGAATGGAATCAAAATCAAAATTTAGCGACTGCCTTAAGCCGTTCCGTAAATTGGTATTTCCAGAATACCGATCGAGAGGTAGGGAGAAAGCTGCTGCAAGATTATTTTCACAAGATAAAATACGGGAATGAGGATCTTTCAGGGAATTTGGAAAGTTACTGGATGGAATCTTCCTTAAAAATATCACCCATTGAACAAGTCCAATTATTATACCAATTAGAAGAAAATCAATGGGGTTTTAAAGCGGAAAATATCAAAGCTGTAAAAAAGGCACTTTTAATAGATGAGCAAAAAAATGGGCGGTTGTATGGTAAAACGGGAACCGGTATGGTTAATGGAAAGAATGTAAATGGCTGGTTTATTGGCTTTGTCGATAAAGGTGATGATCGTTTTTATTTTGCCATTAATATTCAAAATAAGGATGGTCAAGCCCAGGGAAGTAAGGCTGCGGAGATTGCCAAGCAGATCCTGCATCAAAAAAAGATATATTAATAATGAACTCCAGAAAGGATTTCCCTACCTTTTTGGGACTTTTTTGGATTAAATACTACGATTGTAGTATTTATGACTAACTTGTTCACAAATTTCCCAGTATGAAAGGGCTGATGAGTTTTGAAGCAGAAAATGCAGAAAGAAAATATAGTAAAAAACCCAATCCGATGGAGATTGACTGGTCTCTTTTTTATGGTCTTTGTTCTTTTTTCTATCCTGATTCTCCGCCTCGGCGTTATCCAAATTATTAAAGGGGAAGCCTATGCGGCTCAGGCAGAGAAGACAGATGTGACGCCCGTCAGTTATTCCGTTCCGCGTGGAAAAATATATGATACAAATCATAAGTTAGTCGTCTACAATATTCCGGAAAAGGCGATTATCTATACACCGCCGAAAAATCCGCAGCAGGAAGAATTGCTTGAACTGGCTAAAAAGTTAAATACCTTCCTGGTCATGACTGATAAAGAGATCAATAAAGTAACCGATCGTGACTTAAAAGATATCTGGCTGCTAGAGCATAACAATGGCACAGATTTAATCACAAAGAAGGAGGAGAAATTATACGAACAGGAAAAGCTGAATGACAGGGATTTATATCAATTAAAATTGAAACGCATTACAGAAAGCGAGCTCAAGAAAATGGACAAAAATCTGGCGGCCATCTACCGGAAGCTATCGACCGCCATAGCTTTAACCCTGACGATGATCAAAAATGAAAATGTAACAGAGGAAGAATTTGCAAAGGTCAATGAAAATCTGGATAACCTGCCGGGTGTGGATGTCACGACTGATTGGAAGAGGGGCCGAACCTATGGGGAAACGTTTTGGAATATGCTTGGGGAAGTAACGAGTGCAGATGAAGGCCTACCGGCAGAAAAGGTAGATTACTATACTGCTAAAGGATACAAACTGAATGACCGCGTCGGAAAAAGCTATATTGAAGAGCTTTATGATAGTGTGTTGCAAGGTCGAAAGGAAAAAGTGAAAACAGTGACAGATCAAAATGGAAATGTGGTGAGTACTGAGACTGTATCGGAAGGGAAGAGCGGCAAGGATCTTGTTTTGACCATTGATATGGAGTTTCAAGCCCAAGTGGAGAAAATTATGCAGGAAGAGTTGGTAAGTGCAATCCAAAAGCCGCATACGGATACGCTTGACACTGCCTTTGTTGTGGCAATGGAACCGAAAACAGGCCGTATTCTTGCGATGTCAGGAAAAGTGTATGACAGGAAGTCCGGGGAGTTTACCGATTTTACTCCGGGAACCTTTACTTATGCATTTGAACAGGGGTCCGTTGTAAAAGGGGCTACCGTATTAACCGGATACCAAACGGGTGTAAGGGATTTCGGGGAAATTGAGCTGGATGAAGTCATGCGATTTAAAGGGTCGGGAACCTTTTCCTCTTACCAGGTCATGAACAGAATTAACGAATTAGAGGCATTAGAGCGTTCATCAAACGTTTATATGTGGAAAACCGCGATTGAAATTATGGGCGGCAAGTATGTACCCAATGGCACATTAAATATCGATCCGAAAAAAATTGAAACCATCCGCTATTATTTCAACCAATTTGGTTTGGGCATCCCGACCGGTATTGGTTTTGATAATGAAACGGCGGGAATGAAAGGAACGAATACAAGCACCTACTTCCAAATTGCCATTGGACAATTAGATACCTATACACCTATGCAAATCGCCCAGTATATTACCACGATTGCCAATGGAGGATACCGGATGAAGCCCCAATTGGTCAAGGAGATTCGAGAACCCAATGAGGATGGTAATGAACCAGGCAACGTAATCGATGAAATCGAACCAGTGGTGCTGAATCAGGTGGATATGAGTGCGGAGATGCTTAAGCGGGTTCAACAAGGTTTTTGGCTGGTCACCCATGGCTCCAAAGGAACAGCAAGAGGATATTTTAAAGACGAACCGTACAATGCCGCGGGTAAAACCGGGACCTCGGAATCTTATAAAAATGGGGTGAAGACTTGGAATCTTTCTTTTGCTGGTTATGCCCCATTCGATGATCCCGAGATTGCCATTGCCGTTATTGTGCCAAATGCCTACCGTGATGGTTATGCTCAGCCGCATAGTGCAGCTAATATCATCAGCCAGCGGGTTTTTCGGGCATATTTTGATCTTAATAAAAAAGGATGGCCAACTACAAAATGATTGACATCTTTTTATTACAGTTGTAGTATTAGGTGTGCAATAAATACTACACAAGTAGTATTACATACATAATCAAATATTACGTATGTAATCAGAGTGGAGAAAGGAGGAAATTCTCCTCTAGCATTTTTAGAATCTGCTGATTAAGAGCTGATCGGTGTTAATCTAAACATTATGATTAAACCCGCTGATTCTATTTTCAGGACATCTAGTATTAATAGAAAGAGGTTATGATCTTGAGGAAAACACATGATATTTTCAGTATGAATAAATTTATATATGCCTTGCTTGTGCTAGTGGTTGCAATTGTACCGCTCGCCGGTTGGTCGATGACCACTCATAACCCTTCTGACAAGCCTGAAAAGGCAGTCAAGAAAACACCAGCACCCCAAATTCACCGTGAGTTTGCAGAACTCGAGAACAAATATGATGCTCGGCTCGGAGTCTACGCCATCGATACAGGTACAAATCGGAAAGTCTCTTATCGGCCTCAAGAGCGGTTCGCTTACGCATCTACTTACAAAGCTCTAGCCGCAGGTGCATTGCTGCAGCATTACTCAATTGATCAACTTGATGAACTGGTCACATACAACAGCGAGGACATCGTTTCGTATTCACCCGTAACACAACTTCACGTAGATACCGGGATGACTCTTCGGGAAGTTGCCGAGGCTGCTGTGCGATATAGCGACAACACCGCAGGGAACCTTTTATTAGAGAAATTGGGAGGCACTGAGGAATTTGAAACAGCACTAAGGAAGATTGGCGATCATAAAACCCAAGTTGATCGCTACGAGACGGATTTGAACTCAGCTGTTCCTGGAGATACACGTGACACAAGCACGCCAAAAGCACTTGCTACCAGCCTCAAGGCTTTTGTAGTCAGCGACTTGCTCCCAACTGAAAAACGAACGATCCTGACAGATTGGATGCGAGGAAATGCCACTGGAGATGCATTAATCCGGGCTGGTGCACCAACAGGCTGGAAAGTCGATGATAAGAGCGGGGCAGGAAGCTATGGAACGCGGAATGACATTGCAATTGTTTGGCCGCCGAATAGAGCTCCCATTGTCATCGCAGTTCTATCCAGCCGCGATACACAGAATGCCACCTATGACAATACGCTTATCGCAGAAGCTGCTAAGATCGCACTTAACGCTCTTAAGTGAACAGATAAGTAAATTTACTCATCACAATTCTCGAATAAAAAAGCTGATGAGTAAAAACACTCTAGAATACGAAACAGTGGGAAACGAATGCTTCCCATTGTTTCGTACGTTATTGAATAAGTTACACCTTTTCTCATCAACTTAAGAAATATACAAATTAGGAGAAGGTGTAATATGGAGAAAAGTGGTTATCGGTCATTCACCATCATGGCCATAAGCATAGCAATGTTGCTAATGTCATCCTGTAGTCAGTCCCAAAAAATAGAGAAAAATTCAAGTACGAATAAAACTCCTCGTGAAGTTTTAGGTTTCTACACAGAAAAGGAAGGAACGTATCCAGGGTCTCAACCGATAGTTAACTCGCATTTCAACAGTTTAAGCATCATTGCCCCCTTTTGGTATAAGCTGGATGATCAGCGTCCAGGCAGTCTGATTGATTCCGTTACTGCCGATCATAAGAAAAAGGTTATTCAGAGTGCTCATAAAAAACACCTGAAGGTCTATATGGTTGTCCATAATCTCTTTTATGAAACCGTCGAGAAGGGGAAGCAGGTAGCGAGTAATGTACTCGATCACGATAACGACCGCCATGTTTTCATTCAGAATATACGCAATGAAATCAATCAGTTTAACTATGACGGTATAATATTGACATGGAAAATTTGTATGTGACTGACCGAGATTCTTTTAGTCAGCTGATAAAAGACTTGTCTGATGCATAAAACCTGATGGAAAAGTAGTTACGGTTTCAGTCCCGGCAAACACAGGTGATTCCCGAGCTAATCCCTGGTCACCGTGGTTTGATTACGAAAAGCTTGGTCAATATTCAGATGGGTTAATGATTATGACATACGACGAACACAACCCAAGAACCAAACCTGGTTCAACAGCATCAGTCGATTGGACAGAAGCAACGATTCGTTATGCTTTGAAACAGGAAGTACCGCCCTCAAAAATTTTACTCGTTATCGCTGGGTATGGATGGGATTGGGATACAGCAGCAGGCAAAGCCAAGTATAGCTCCTATGAAGAGCTGATGGGGCAGAAGACAAAATATAAAGCGAAAGTTCAATGGGACTCCCGTTCGCAAACACCTCATTTCGATTACGTAGATGAAGAACAACATAGCCACCAGGTTTGGTTTGAGAATAGCGATAGTCTGCGGTTTAAGCTAGACCTTGTAGAAAAATATAATTTACGGGGAATCGGGATATGGCGGCTCGGTTTAGAAGATCCAATGTACTGGACGACCATCCCGGAGAAAATAAAAGTAAAAAAGTGATGGAATCGCCCTTCAAATCCTGTTGGGATGGCTGCGGCGATCCCATTTTTCTGTTTTTCTACTCTTGCACATGCAATATGAAAATATATCTTTCCCTTGTTACATTCATTCTTCAAAAGACTATTTTTTGTTATAACCTCGTTCCCCATAGGATTGTAACTTTTCTATCCATTTTTCTTCAAGGGCTAATAATGCTTCTTTTTCGTTAAAATACGGATCATCGGACTTCTTCAATTTTTCAAGAATATCAATCCTGAAAGCATCTTTTCCGTATTGATTCCATTCTTTTTGCAGCTCTTTGTTGGTGGTATACCCGTTTGTTTCAAGCATGAATTTTAAACCGTTTAAGGTTTTTAAGTTTCTCGTACTTCCAACCAATATTTTATTGTTGATCGTATTCTTTATCTGATAAATTCCTGCTTCAACGGTTATTTCTTTAAATTGTTGTTTTAACTCTTTTTTGCGATCCATGTTTATTCACCTTCTGTTATCATTTACTTTTTTAACCAATAACTACTTCCGTCTGATTTACGGTCTAAAAATCCGTATTCAACTAAATATCTTCTTATTAAAACATAATCCTCATAAAAGCCTATTAGAATTTGATTTAATTCTTGTTCATCATAATTGTAATCCGTTTTTAAATGGTTTGAAATTTCACTAAGGATTACAAGTCTTTGTTTTTCTTTTTTGGGAAACCTAGTCAAAATTCCTTCGGAGAAGTATTTATGAACAAATTGCTCATGTTCATCTTGGGTAATATTGTATCTCTCATCTACCATTGTGGCTGTTTTATGCACGGGAACAAAAGCTGGTGCAAAATTATCTTTTTCTTTCAGTAATTCCATCATAGCTAAAAAAGTCTTTGCCTGACGTTCTTTTTCTTTTAAAGCAAAGCGATGATGACGAATAGTAGAGGCACTTCCAATGGCAAGCTCAGTTTGAATTTCTTTGTCATTTTTCCCCTGATAAAAAAGGGATAATAGTTTCTTTTGATGTTCAGTAAGACCTGTGAGTTTCTTGTCCATGTCAAGTAAATATTCAAATACGGATTGGTGCATATTTTCAATATGAATACGCATATACCTTTCAGCTTCGTACAATCTATTTTCATAAGGATAAACAATTCCTTTTTCTATTCTTTCGCCACATAATAGACAAGTAAATGAACCAGTTTCTTGAATATACCCACTTTTCAGTTCTTCCAATGAGGCATTCCAAAAAATATTTGATATTTCCATTGGTATTAACACTTCCTATCATTAAAAAGAAAAATAAACATCCGCTTATTTTGTTTATTTAATTACAAACATTCTATAATAATGTTTGTATATAATCAATAAAAAAAACAAACAAAACATTGAACTATATATATTCATCAGCTTAACTCCAATGTAATTATGTTTTTATAAAAACCGAACCTTAGTTGACTTTGTTTTGTTGCTTGTGATAACGTCAGCATGAGGTGATAATAAATGGCATTTAAATCCAAAAATATCTTTATCAATTTACCCGTGAAAGATCTGAACAAATCAAGCAACTTTTTTCGGGACTAGGTTTTGAATTCAATCCCCAATTCAGTGATGAGACTACAGCCAGTATGATCATTAACGACAATATCTTCGCATTGATAATGGTCGAAGAACGTTTCAAAGAGTTTAGTAAGAAGGATATTGTCGATGCTACTACTTCTGCCGAAGCGATTTTCTGTTTATCAGCTGAAAATCGGGATCAAGTAGACGAATTGGTAAATAAAGCACTGGCATCTGGCGGTAAACCTTCGAATGCCCCTCAAGATCATGGATTTATGTATGGATGGGGGTTCCAGGACTTAGACGGTCATATTTGGGAAGTCGTTTATATGGATGAAAATGCAATTAACCAGGCGTAACACATATTGGATAACGGTGCCTGTCCCTCGATGCGTTAAAGCTTTAACCTGTTGGGGTTCAGGCACCGCCTTTGAAATACACCGATAAAACTTTTAAATTCTCCGAAAAACGGGTGTGTAGTACATTATTTCCGCTAAATAATAGGGAGAAAAGCTCTATAGCAGTGCAAAAACCACAATCATACGTGAAAAATCACGCACTCGATTGTGGTTTTATATACTTTTATGTATATCTAGTTCTACTACAAGTAATTGTTAATCTTGAAACTCCCATGCTGGATTCCAGACAACTTCCCATAAATGCCCATCTGGGTCTTGGAAATGGCCGGAATATCCACCCTAAAAAGCATCATGCGCAGGGTCTGTTATAATGGCACCAGCCTTTTTAGCTAGCTCCAATACTCGATCTACTTCTTCTTTACTTTCTACATTGTGGCCAATTGTACATTCGGTGGGATTTGGTGCGGTTTGAATAACCTTCGCCTCGTGGGCAATATTTTTGCGGCTCCATAGAGCGAGCTTCAACCCCGCTTGCAAGTCAAAAAAGGCAACGGCTCCATGCTCGAATTCTTTTCCAAGGATCCCCTCCGTTGGTAACCCTAATCCTTCACGGTAAAATTCTACCGATCTCTCTAAATTGTCTACACCTAAGGTGATAACAGTAATTCGTGGTTTCATCATTAAATGCCTCCTATTAATATACAAAGTTTTTCTATTGACTACTACACATCCTGTTAGATATTCATTCAATTATAATATAAAAATAGAGGAGGGAAAAATATGCGTACTGAACAAGAAATAATGGAGTTAATCTGTATAATTCATAACCAATACCATAAAATATCTCAGAATAACAAAATAAAAATAGGGAGGTATTTTCTTTGGGGATTTTTAGAAAAAAAAATACAAACAGCTTAACCGCTGCAGAAGTATCCGCCCTTTGGTTACAGTTTACAGGCGATAGTATGGCTATATGTGTTTACAAATATTTTCTTAACATTGTTGAAAGAAACGAAATAAAACCCATATTAGAATTCTCTTTACAGTTAGCTGAAGGACATTTAACGAAAATCAAAGAATTCTTGAAAAGTGCAAATTTTCAAGTCCCAAAAGGATTTACAGAGAGTGACGTGAATGTTAATGTCCCGCGTCTTTTTTCTGACCAATTTCTACTATTTTACTCCTATATTATGACAATTCATGGGTTAACCGCTTATAGCCTAGCTATTACAAACTCGGAACGACAAGACATTCAAAATTATTTTTTTGAATGAACATCCAAGGAATTGTTCCAAAAAATAGTTGAATTAGCTAAAAACCAACCCAAATTTTCAAGTGTCCCCTCTATTCCTACACCTCATGGGGCGAAGTTTATTGAATCCACAGGAATCATTTCAAATTTAATTGGCGATAAAAGACCACTGAATAGTTCGGAAATCAGTACCCTTTTCTTTAATTCAACGAAAACTGGATTTATCAGTTCGCTCAGCTTGGCTTTCAGTCAAGTGGCGGAGCTGGAGGAAGTTCGTAATTTTATGTTGAAAAACGTTAAATTAGCAGGGAAAGATGCGGATAGCTTTGACGCTATATTACGACAAGATCATTTACCAATACCTGAGAAATGGGATGCTGAGATCACTGATTCTACTGTAAATCCTTTTTCGGACAAATTGATCATGTTTCACGCAGCGTTTTTAGTAAATGCGGCTCTTTCCTATTATGGTGCATCATTAGGTTCCAGCTTTAGATCGGATATAATTGTGAACTATTATAAAGTATTTACCCATGCTATGGAGGCTGGTGCATCTTCTTTCAATATTATGGTTAAACATGGATGGCTAGAAAAACAACCTGAAGCGATTGACAGAAAATCTCTGGCACAAGGTTCAGAGAAATGAACCCCAAAAACAGGCGAACAGTGACAAAACTATTCGCCATTTTGATTACCGCAATACGGGTTTGCTTCATTCAGTTAGTTTTTCTTGAATCAACTGAATGATTGTTTCATAAAATGAAAGCCCATGTGGGACAAATCTACTTTTATCAGCCATTCCATCGATAACGAGCTTTTCACCCATATGATTTATCTCAAATCCGCTGATATTTATTTCTGGTTTAACACCCGACCAAAGATCAATAAAATCAGCAAAATTCACTTTGATGATGCCTGAAACTTCTTCTTTTTGTAAGCTAAATTCATCAAATCCCAGGTTTTTTTTATATAAAAATGTGTGTGCAAGTTCATTATCAAGTAAGTCTTCATGGTTGACGCAATAATTGATGATTCCCAATGGTATTAGTTCATTAAAGGCAACATCAAGTCCTAATTCTTCCTTGATCTCTCTAATGCCATCTTCTGCCGATTCATGTGCTAATAAATGACCTGCTGAAGTTATATCAAAAAGATTTGGGTGGTCTTTTTTCAGGTCACATCGAAGCTGAAGATAAAGATAATCAATTTCCTCCTCACGGCTAACAATCCAGCAATGAAAAGATTCATGCCAAAGTCCTTGTCGATGCACTTCCTCCCTAGTTGCTACTCCAATAGGATTCCGCTGGTTATCAAAAACTCTTACTAACTCATTCTCCATTGTTTGTTCTCCTTATATAAATATTCTATATATGTAGAATTTCTATGTATATAGAATAATATATTCAACCTGTTCGTGCAACAAGTTTTACTTGTTTTTTCCAAAAAGAGGGAAATGCATTATATAATTAGTAACTAAAATAAGCCTTATTAAATGTTGAATTTATAAAGCGATTCTAGATAAGGTCATTGTTGTAAACTGTATCTGTTATAATAAAGGTAACAATGGAAAACTTATCCTTGGAAATTTGGAAGGGAGTCATTCAAGTGTTATCTTTTGAGGAAAAAAAGGCTATTTTTCATTCATTTAAACTAAAGGAAAAGAAGATTAGTAATGGGAAAGTAAGTTTTATTTATCCGGAAAGTAATCAAAAGGGGCAAGTGTTGGCTACGCAATTACATCCAAGTGGAAATGGCTATGTGAACGGTAAGTATTTGTCAGAAGAAATTATTGAGAAACATGGGTACGAAGTAGATCCGCGAGGTTGGATTTCAATTAAGGCTTTTTCAAAGGATGAAATTGCGAAGGTAATAACGGAGGCCATGAAATCAATGGCAGTGATGACCGGTGAGGAACTTTTTGAGAAGAATGCAAAGGAAAGTCCTGTGCAGACGGAAGGGTCACTAGAGGAGCAGGAGATTCCAGGTAGAGAGGTCGAAAAAAGTTTAGAGCCTCAGAAAATGAAGTCAATTGAAAAAATCCAATCTTCTACATATGAAATCTATCACGGTTCGTGTTTATTTTCCTGGCTGGGGCTGACATTATCGACAATGGAATATGGCTTTTTGGTCTGGAGGAAAGCTGTAAGGAAATATGTGGGGATTGGATCAAAATTACAGAAATAAGTATAGCCAAATAGAAAACCTTGCCAATTTTGCTGGCAAGGTTTTCTTATGTTTAAATTAACTCCAAAACTTCTTTTTTTTTTTTGTATTGCATGTTATTCTAAAATAATAACTTCAATGAAGACATTTTTAGTGTTAATCAACTTTTTATATAAAACAAAAGGAGAAATGTTGATGAAGAAAATTAGTTTAGCATGGCAGATATTCATTGGACTTGCTCTAGGTATTGCAGTCGGAGCAGCTTTTTATGGCAATCCGCAGGTAGCAAGCTATCTCCAGCCAATTGGTGATATATTTATTCGTTTAATTAAAATGATAGTTGTTCCGATTGTTATTTCAAGTCTTATCGTTGGTGTTGCAGGCGTTGGTGACATGAAGTCTTTGGGAAAGCTTGGTGGCAAAACACTGCTATATTTTGAAATTATTACCACAATTGCCATCATTGTTGGCCTTCTTGCCGCGAATGTATTTCAACCTGGGCTTGGGGTAGACCGTTCCCAATTAACGAAGACGGATATTAACAGTTATGTAAGCACAGCTGAAAAAACGGAATCACATTCAATGATTGATACAGTGGTGAACATTGTTCCTACCAATATCATGCAGTCGCTTGCAAATGGCGATATGCTTGCGATCATTTTCTTCTCCGTTATGTTTGGGCTTGGAGTGGCGGCGATTGGCGAGAAAGGCCTGCCTATTCTTAATTTCTTCAAAGGAACGGCAGATGCGATGTTTTTTGTCACAAACCAGATTATGAAATTAGCACCATTTGGTGTTTTTGCCTTGATTGGTGTGACCGTTTCTAAATTTGGGATCACCTCGCTAATTCCACTGGGAAAACTGGTTTTAGTTGTATATGGGTCAATGATCTTTTTCATTTTAGTAGTTTTGGGGTTAGTGGCTAAGATTGCCGGGTATAATGTTTTTAAACTAATCCGGTATTTAAAGGACGAACTGATTTTGGGCTATACGACTGCGAGTTCAGAAACCGTTCTACCGAAACTTATGGAGAAGATGGAGAAAATCGGTTGTCCGAAGTCGATTACTTCTTTTGTCATTCCGACCGGTTATTCCTTTAATCTAGATGGATCGACCCTTTATCAAGCGATTGCGGCCATGTTCATTGCACAAATGTATGGAATTCCGATGAGCATCGGACAGCAAATTACATTAGTGTTTGTCCTGATGCTAACCTCCAAGGGAATTGCTGGGGTGCCGGGGGTATCATTTGTCGTACTTCTTGCTACATTAGGCAGTGTGGGAATCCCTGCCGAGGGACTTGCATTTATTGCCGGTATTGACCGAATCTTGGACATGGCACGTACATGTGTAAACATTGTCGGAAACTCATTAGCGGCTATTGTGATTACCAAATGGGAAGGCCATAGCCTTGATGATCGTCAGGAACAAAACGCAGCTTAATATTAAGCAGGGAACCCTTTATGATGGTTCCCTGCTTTCGTATAATCATAAAAGTGAGGGTTGTCTGTGGGTGTTATTACATCTTATCTGGATCAGTATGGATATGTATTGTTATTTATCGCGCTTACACTTGAGCTGTTAGCACTCCCACTACCGGGTGAGCTCATTATGAGTTACACTGGATTTCTTGTCTACCAAGGACATCAGGGATGGTTTACCAGTATTATCGTTGCTGGCTTGGGGAGTTCAATTGGAATGACCATTGCTTATTGGATAGGTAAAAAATATGGTACTGTTTTTTTTGAAAAATACGGTAGGAAATTCCACCTAGGCCCGGAACGAATAGAAAACACCTCTAAATGGTTTAGTAAGTATGGGAATAAGTTGCTAATCATTGCTTATTTTATCCCCGGAGTAAGACATTTCACGGGCTATTTTTCAGGGATTACAAATCTCAAATTTCGTACCTACGCTCTATATGCCTATAGTGGTGCATTTATTTGGGTTGCCACGTTTATTTCGCTAGGTAAAATACTAGGACCAAAATGGGATCAATTCCATGCATCCATAAAAAAATATCTTATAATTGGCATAATTATCGCTTTAATCATCTTGGTTCTTGTTTATGTATACCGTAGAAAGAAACAACAAATTAAAGATGCAGCCATTTTATGGATCAACAAAATGATGAAATTATTGAAGTCAAGAAGACGAACAGGGATATTAATTGTGAGCACCGTTGTCATCACACTTGTATTTAGTGTCTTAATGATCGAAGTCATTCAAAGTTTGTTAACAAATGAGTTTCAAGAATTCGATGAAACGATGACCTTTTTGGTTCCGTCTACTTTTGGACATGAGTGGACTTCTGTCATGCAGGCTTTCTCTTTTCTAGGGACGTCTAAAGTCCTTTTTTGCTTATGTGTCTTTACATTAATATGGATATTATGGAAGGGGAGAAATAAAGTTCTTGAAACCATTACATGGATGCTTATTGTTTCAGGTGGAGAATTATTTGAAGAAAGTTTAAGAAGTCTATTCCATAGCTTGGCACCTAATAATCAAACTTCCGCGCAGGACTTGTTCAATAACTTTCCAAGTGAACAGTCATTAATGGTACTTGTCATCTATGGTTTTGCCATTTTTGTAATAGTGCGATACACCGGTAAAGCACGACTTCATACAGCAACTGTTGCCGGAGCCCTGTTTTTATTATTTTTCATAGCAGTTAGCCGTATCTTTTTTAATGTTCAATATCCTAGTGATATTGTGGTGGGATATATATTTGGTGGAGTTTGGTTAAGTTTAAATATCCTTGGACTAGAGTTTTTTCGTTTGCTGCGAAATTTCCATATTGAAGTCAAAGCTAATTAATAAGATTAGGTGCATTTTATTCTTCATAAATTCTAAAACCAAAGAAAGATTGGCTCGAAAAGCCAATCTTTCTTTGGTTAATATTTGGTGAAATTTCAGGTTGCGATTTCCGTCAATCTATGGATTGCAGTAGTAAATGAATCACGACTACTGTTTTGATTTTGGTCGTTTCTTACCTATTAACAGGGTAATTTGTGTCATGGTAATAGGCAGTGAAGATTTCCTTCGAAAAGCTAAATATTTAGGGAGCCACATATCGGCATATTTATCTTTGAATTTTCTTAACCCTTGAAATGAATAGAAAAATTGCCCATGCAAAAATATTTGCGAAGCAACCTTTTCACTTAAAAATGAAAATTTTGACAGCCCAACATTTGATAAGGGAGCCATCCCAATAATAAAGGATTGATATCCTTGCTCTTTTGCCCATTCAAATAATGATAGAAAAACAAAGTCCATCGTTCCGTTTGGCGAATCCTTCTTAAAGCGCATCATGTCCAATGAGATCGTTTGGTTTTGATCATAAACCGGCATCAGGCTGACAAATCCGAGAATCCCCACTTCGTTTGCTCTAACAACGGCTATTTCCGCTTTATTGAGATAAGTCTCATCAAAAAAACCGAGGGAAAAACCTTTTTCCGTTCTTCCTTGTAGCCATTCATCAGAGATATCCTTAAGTTCCTTCATTAAATCTGCATGAAAAGGAGGAGATACAATCTCAAACTGATAATTTTCTCGTTCAAACTTGTTTTTTACTGCGCGGGCTCCTTTCATTTTTTTGCCGCCAAATGAAAAGCCTTCTAAGTCAACATAAGCCTCCTCGCCGAGCTTGAAAAAGTCATAACCGTTTTCATGCAGAAATGGGAGCATTTTCTCGCTGACTTCATAAAAAACAGGCGTATACCCATGGAGATCCGCTGTTTCTCGGAATTCTTCAATGGCAAGTGGTAATTCATCGTGGTCTCCAATAGGGTCACCGAGAACCACAAGCTTGTCCGCATAAGCCTGATAGGCAAACATGACGTTGTCTTTTTTATTCCAATAAATAAATTTATCATGTAAAAAGATTAAATGTGTTAGGACCGTTCCGTTATAATGATCCAAATGGTCCATGATTTTCTCTTCCTGGGTAATGGATGTTTTTAGCTCCCATTTTCTATTCCGTCTAAACAAATAGCCGAAGAAAAAAAGAAACATCGCGATAACTAAACCGATCCCAGCACTTTTAAATAAATCACGATAGTCTTTTATGAGATAGGGTGAGAGCTTTGGATTCATTTTAATTTCAGAAGAAGGCAAATTGAGATAACCAATTAATACAAACATAAAGGTAATAACCACAAACATACCGATATCAAAAATAGTTTTGCCCCAATTTAAAACAAAACGCTCCCTATAAAAACGTTTTTTTGATGCACTTAAGAGCAAAACAACAATTAAAATATACAATGCTTCTTCATAATCAAACCCTTTCAAGAAGGTGAATAAAGCCGCAAAGATTAAAACGACTAAGGTTAGGTGGTATGCCCGCTTCTCTTTGTATTGAATACCTCGGGATAGCCCGAGCAGGATAAAACCAGTTGCTACTGATAGTTGATGTGAGATATTCATGATCGGAAAGGATAAGAATTCTTGAGCAATCTTAAGCCTTCCGATAATTCCTGGGACGGCTGCTGAAAGAAGTAAAACAAGTCCTGACAGAAAGACCAAAAAGGTTAAAAGGATATGGCTAATTCTCCCCAGGATGGCATTAGGAACATCATTCCACGATTGATTCCACCTGTTCCAAAAATCCATTATGAATAAAACTAGCCCCAGTAAAAATGGAAGAATAAAATAGCCAATCCGGTAAAATAGCAGAAGGACGACTACTTGCTCCTCCGGAACACCTAAGACATGAGTACCCCAAATAAAAACTAAATCAAAGGATCCTAAGCCGCCGGGAATCATGCTAATAATTCCGGCGCATGAAGCAACGATCAAAACGGATACAAGCCCGGCAAAGTCAATCGAGATTTTCAAAATCAAACATAATAACCATATAGCAAGGAAAATGGCAATCCATTCGAGTAACGAAACCATGATCAGTTTGAGCGCCATTCCAAATTCTATCATAGATTCTGCTCGTTTTTTTCGTTGAATAAAATAGATCGAGATAAAAATTGGCAGATACAAACCTACCACTGCTACGGCCCAAAGGAGCCATTTTTTATCATGCAATAGAGGAGTCCGTTGGTAACTGATAAGAACAGTCCAAGCAAGCAAAGAGATTCCAGTGAGATAAAACAGCGAAACTGAGGCAATTTTCTTTACCAGTATTTTTTTGTCGGCCTCAGCTTCATGATAGAAATAGGTTCTCAGTGTAGCGCCAACAAGACCTCCAAAGCCTATTAAATTTGAAAAGGTATTCGCAATAAAGGACTTTTTTACCAGCTCTTTAATCGGCATTTTAAAGCCCAAAATTTTGACTAAAATTACATCATAGAAAAACATCGGGAAAATGGCGCAAAAGGTAATGAGAAATATCAAGACCATCTTGGCCAAATGCAATTGATTTACTTCATGGCGAAACAACTGAACATTCATATTTCCGGTGAATTTTTTTATTTCATATCCAGCAAGAACTAATAAGATCATCGGAAATAAAATTTTTAGGAATAATATGATCTTTTCTTTATTTATCTTTTTCATACTCATTCACCTATTTTCTCCTTGTTTGCAAGGCATTGACAACTCTAAATAAACATACGGAAATGTAGCCATTAAAAACATATGAAGCATATCTGTATTTTGCATAGAAAGTATCCAAATATTCGTAAGGATGGTTTAATATAAAATCGAGACTAGTAGAATGTATATAACAGAAATTATCAAAGGAGTGAGTAATAGTGGAAATCACGCTAAATAAAATCTTTGTGGGTTTGCCAAAAACAATTGGCAGTAAAGAGGCAGCAAATCCAATGGAACGGATATGGACAAGTGCAATTTTTAAAGAGCCTGTTGAAGGGCCAATCTGGGTTGGGAAAACTGGCTTATCGGGTGATGGACAGGGAGATTTGGAGCACCATGGCGGGCCAGAAAAAGCTGTGTTTGCCTATTCACTTGAAAATTATTTATATTGGCAAAAGGAACTGGGGAATTCTGAGATAACAGCCGGCGGCATGGGAGAAAACTTGGTTATGGAACATATAACAGAGGAAATGATTGCCATAGGTGATACCTTCCAAATTGGTGAGGCGGTAATTCAAGTTTCGCAACCTAGACAACCATGCTGGAAACCCGCACGCCGTTTTAAAGTAAAAAATCTGGCACTGCTTTTGCAAAATACGGGCAAAACGGGCTGGTATTTTCGCGTTTTACGAGAAGGATTTGTAGAGGCGGGGCAATCCTTTACCTTACTTGACCGCCCGTATCCGCAATGGACAATCCAAAAAGCAAATCAAGTGATCCATGCGAGGCAACAGAACTTTTCAGATATGCAGGAACTTGCCTGTTGCGAATTGCTTGCCCCTGGCATGAGAGCTACATTAGCTAAGCGGATAGAAAAGCAAGATCCCGGTGCCCCGGATATCCGTAGCCGGGTTTTCGGACCAAATGAATAGGATACTGCTAAGGTCAGCTGTTAAAAACCCAAGATGCTGAAAGGGGAAGATGCCTCCTTTAAAGGCGGTCATCTTCCCAGGCTCTATCATCATCTTTAATATTGTATTTATTTTTTAATGTTTTGCTTGATCAAAGAATCCTAAAGCATATTTAACTACTTCTTGAATATCATTTGTTTCGTATGCCGTGAAATCCTCATTGGTGATGTTCATCTTAACGCCTTCCAGTACATAACCACTGTCCAAATCGAGTTCTAAAAGTATCTCATAACCCTCAGAAATTTTTTTTGTCTCAATAATGTTGAACGTCTGAATAGAAGTGCCTGTTTCATAATCGATTGATTCCACAAAATCTGACATGCAAACACCACCTTCATTTTAGGGTGTAACCTCTTATAGTTTAACCGTACTGCAATCTGGTATTCCCTTAGATTTAAGGGATTGAAAGGGTTGAAAATACCCCTTTTGCTGTAGAAATTTATTAAAAGCCTAAATATTTTGAAAACGCTTACAATTTGTTAGGGAAACTGATATAATAAAACCAAGGGGACCTCATGATTTTTTCATCAGGAATAACTTAATGAAATCATGAAAGGGGTAGAGAAGAATGACTGAAAGTATTTTCAAACACTTAGAAAAAAAGGGAATCGTCGTACCTGAACATCAGATTCAACCTTTAATGTCACAGTGGGATGCATATAAACACCTCACAAACAATTCAAATCCCGAAAATCTCACATTCAAAAACAACGTAAAGCTTAAAAACGAACCAAGATTACAATAAGGTGCTGGAAAATCATATACTGGAGATAATTCTCTATTTCATTGTCATAAACTTGTAAAGGGTGTCAGGCACCATGTGAAAATTTCACATGGTGCCTGACACCTTTTTGTGCTGTTATAATGGAGAGGTGGAAGGAGGATGTGATGATGAAAATTTTGCTTGTGGAAGATGATAAAACGATTGCATTTGGACTGGAATATTCGTTGCAACAGGATCAGTTTTCCACGATTCTTTGCCATGATGCCTCATCTGCGAAAAAGGTAATAGCAGCGGAATTGGATAAAATCTCATTATGTTTATTTGATTTATCCCTGCCAGACGGGAGCGGATATGAATTGTGTAAGCTCGTGAAGGAGCGTAGTGATGTTCCTGTCATTTTTTTAACCGCGATTGATGATGAGGTCAATGTCGTAATGGGACTTGATATGGGTGCGGATGATTACATAACGAAACCATTTCGGGTTCGCGAGCTGATTTCTAGGATTAAAACTGTGCTAAGAAGATACCAAAAACAGCCGCAATCCAAAGTTATTATTGAAATACAAAGCGTCAATATTAATACCCTCGAAGGAAAAGTCTATAAAAATGGTGAAGAAATTCTGTTAACAGCCCTAGAGTACCGCTTACTTTTAATCTTTGCGAACCATATTGGCCAGGTTCTCTCACGAAATCAGCTTTTGGAACGGATTTGGGATGTTGCCGGGGACTTCGTTAATGATAATACCTTAACGGTTTACATAAAAAGACTAAGGGAAAAGTTAGAGGACCATCCGCAAAGACCACAAATTATCAAAACAGTACGCGGATTTGGCTATAAGGTCGGTGATTAGCATGGTGCGTAATCGTGAGGTACGAGTGTTTCTACTGTCAATGTGCCTGATCAGTTTAGGGGGCATTGTCGTTGCAGCATTTTATTCAACAGCTGTTATGGTTCTCGTTTTGATCATTTCTATTTTGTTAATAGGCTGCAGCCTTATTTTTACGGGTTGGCGATATCGTGAAATCGCAAACCTGTCCCGGTATTTACGTCAAATTAGCGGCGGCGATTATTCGCTAGATGTGCGTGATAACGTTGAGGGCGAGTTAAGTATCCTAAAAAACAATATTTATAAAGTGACCATCATGTTATCTGAACAAGGTTCGCTTTTGCAGCAGGATAAGACCCAGCTCACCAATGCGATTTCCGACATTTCGCATCAGCTGAAAACCCCACTTACCTCGATGATGATGATGGCTGATTTGTTAAGCGATACCAAGCTCCCTTCCGAAAAAAGACAAGAATTCACTCGGACGATCCGCATTCAGCTTGAACGAATCGACTGGCTTGTTTCTTCATTATTAAAGCTATCAAAGATAGATGCTGGAACAGTTTCATTCAAAAAAGATCAAATAGCTGTGAAAAAACTGATTCAAAAAGCATTAGAGCCCATGCTGATTTCGATGGATATTAAGGAACAAACTGTTTCCGTTGAGGGTGATGATTCCACTTCATTTGTTGGCGATCTTAACTGGACGGCTGAGGCCGTCATTAATATTTTGAAAAATTGTGTAGAGCATAGCCCCACGGGTGGCAAGATTGTTATTACTTTTTCGGAAAATGCGTTGTTTACTGAATTTATCATAACTGATAGCGGAAAAGGTATCGCGAAGGAAGATCTTCCATATCTTTTTAAACGTTTTTACAAAGGTAAGAATGCCAGTGAAGACAGCGTAGGTATTGGCCTAGCAATGGCCCATAGTATTATTACTCATCAAAATGGTGATATCGAAGTTAGGAGTAAGACGGGTGAGGGGACGCAATTTCGGATTAAATTTTATAAACAAGTGACTTAAGCTTGAGACAGATGTTCAACTGGCGGATAGGAGCACTTTATTGGTGGATAAGGCGCCTTACGGGCAAAGTGTCATTTTTTGTTATTGAAATAAAGCATTAAGTGACTAAACTGTCATTTAACAGTCACTGTAAAGTCATTTTAGCCAGATAAACTAATATCATCAGTAAATATGGAGGTTTTACCACAATGGATATTTTAAAAATAGAACATCTGACTAAAATGTACGGTAAAGGCGAGACGGCAGTTAAGGCACTTGATGATGTTTCTTTTTCAGTGAAAAAAGGCGAATTTGTCGCGATTATTGGTCCGTCTGGTTCAGGAAAATCGACCCTGCTTCATCTGCTTGGCGGCGTTGACCGGCCCACAAGCGGAAAAGTGCTTGTTGATAACACGGATATTTATAACCTAAATGAAACACAGTTGGCGATTTTTAGACGCAGACAAATTGGTTTAATCTATCAATTTTACAATCTAATTCCGGTTTTGACAGTAGAAGAGAATATTACCCTGCCACTTTTGCTCGATGAACACCAGGTTGATAAGAAGCAGTTTTATGAGATCGTGAAAATTCTCAAACTGGAGAATCGCTTAAACCACCTTCCGAATCAGCTTTCCGGTGGGCAGCAGCAGCGGGTTTCTATCGGCAGGGCGTTAATCAGTAATCCTGCAATCATGCTTGCCGATGAGCCTACAGGTAATTTAGATAGTAAGAATAGTAGTGAAATTATCGATTTACTAAAAATGTTTAATAAAACGTATAAGCAAACGTTGTTAGTTATTACCCATGATGAACGAATTGCCTTGCAAGCCGACAGAGTCATTGCGATTGAAGATGGCAGAATCGCCAGGGATGAGGTGATTCGACCGTGAATATTGTCAATAAATTAACGGTCAGGCATTTGAAGCACAACAAACGGCGTTCGCTTGTAACCATTATTGGCGTCATTATCTCTGTAGCTATGGTGACCGCAGTGGCAACCCTCGGTGTTTCCTTTATGGACTTAATGCAAAGGCAGACAATTGCGAGTGAAGGTGAGTGGCATGTCCTTTATAAGGATGTAAATAAAGAGCAGCTTAAGGCGATTAAAAACGATGGGGAAACAAAAAAGGTTGTTCTTTCACGTGATCTCGGCTACGCCCTATTAGAAGGCGGCCAGAATGAAAGCAAACCTTACTTGTTTGTCAAAGAGTATAATGCCCAAGGATTTAAACAGTTTCCGATTGAATTGAGCAGCGGGCGGCTGCCAAAAGCAAGTAATGAGGTTGTTCTTTCGGAGCATATTGCCACGAACGCCAAAGTAGAATACAAGATTGGCGATCAGATAACCCTTGAGGTCGGGCAGCGCACCATGCTTGGCGTTACGGATCATATCTTTGAACAACAGGACCCCCTACAAATAGAGAATGAGAAAATATCTGAGAGTTTGATTAATAAAAAGACTGCAAGCTACAGGGTTGTAGGCGTTATCAAACGTCCGACATGGGAACCAACATGGGCGCCAGGGTATACGATTATTAGCTATGTAGATGAAAGCACTATTAGAGCAAATGAGCCTGTTAATGTAACGGTTGTGTTAAAAAAGGTCAAGAGCTCCTTGTACGACCATGCAAAGGATTTAGCTATGAAAAAAAAAATCACCTCACCGCAATTTAACAATCAGTTATTGCGCTATTACGGTGTAACAAGTAATGATGGGCTGCAGCGCACGCTTATTTCTTTAATGGCCATCATTATGGCGGTTATTATTATTGGTTCTGTTTCATTAATCTATAATGCCTTTGCCATTTCTGTTTCAGAGCGTTCGCGTCATTTAGGAATGCTTGCAAGTGTGGGCGCAACGAAAAGACAGAAGCGTAATTCAGTGTTTTTTGAAGGAATAATCATTGGCTGCATCAGTATTCCAATTGGTATTATTGCCGGTCTTCTCGGAATCGGGATTACATTTTGGTCCATTAACTCGGTTATTCAAGGGGCGTTAGGTTTAGAAGAGAAGTTAACCGTGACGGTCACACCATTATCACTCTTAATTGCCTGTGCGGTTTCGATGATAACAATCTTCATCTCCACATACCTGCCGGCCATTAAGGCATCGAAAATTTCCGCTATTGATGCGATTCGCCAAACAACTGAGGTGAAGCTGACCGGTAAAGCAGTGAAAACATCAAAGCTTGTTCGAAAGCTATTCGGTATTGAAGCAGAGATAGGCTTGAAAAATTTAAAACGAAATAAACGGAAGTACCAAGCCACAGTATTTTCGCTTGTCATCAGTATCGTTCTGTTTTTAACCGTTTCGGTTTTTACCGACAACTTGAAAAAATCGCTTGAGCTCTCACAGGATGGAGTGAATTATGATATTTCAGTATCAAATGGAGATGAATTAACTGAATCAAAATTGCGGATGCTGCAATCATTTTCTTCCCTTGAGGGCGTAACGGAATCAAGCATGGTAAGAGAATTAACAATGAACACCGGGATTGATGAAGCGTCTCTTACTGATGAATTACGTAAAGAGGTGAAGCAGAATAAGAGTATACTTCACAACGGAAAATATCCTATTTATGTGCGATTATATGCATTAAATGAGAAAAATCTAAAGGCATATGCCAAGGAAATTGGTGCTGATTATAAACAATTAACAAATACAGCGCATATGACGGGCGTTGTTATTGATACGGTTCCCTATCAGGATATGGAAACGGGAAAATATGTTGAGGCGAAGGCTATCCATATGGAACCGGGAGAAAGTATTGATTTAAATTATCATTATGTAAACAGTGAAAAAGAAACATTTATAAGTAATATGACAGTCGCTGCTCTGTCTGACAAATTACCGATGGGGATTACACCGGCTGCAATTGGTGGGGTAACAGTCATTGTCTCCGAACAGGCCATGGATCAAATGCTGACAGAAAAGCTACGCCCAGCCGTTCAGATGAACCTCTACCTGAAGAGCAATGACCCAATGAAAACTCAACAGGAAATGGAAGAAATAAAAGAGGGTAACCTATATATTCACAATGTATATCAAAACAGGCAACAGGATGAACAGATGATCATGCTCATGTCGGTATTTACGTATGGCTTTATTGCCTTAATTACAGCGATATCGATTGCGAATATTTTTAATACGATTTCGACCTCTATTTCCTTAAGGAAACGGGAATTTGCCATGCTGAAGTCGGTGGGAATGACACCTAAGGGATTTAACAAAATGATTAATTATGAAAGTATGTTTTATGGCATCAAGGCACTGCTCTATGGGCTACCTATTAGCATTGCCGTTATGTATTTGATCCATAGGTCTATGATGAACAGCTTCCGCTATGGCTTCACACTGCCATGGATCAGTATCATCTACGTGGTCGCCGCCGTATTTATCATCGTCGGTTCCGCCATGATCTACTCCAGCAGCAAAGTAAAAAAAGAAAACATCGTTGATACCTTAAAACAAGATAGTATATAAAAAAGGGTGTCAGGCACCATGTGAATTCTTAGTATGAATATAAAGAAATAAATGGTAAAATTGTGAAAAATACAACACTTTAAAGGATAACGAGATGTTTTTTTTTGAATAAGAGCCTCTAGACGGACGGCTCTTTTTGTTATCAATCAAAATAAATTTTGGGGTGTTAGACATGTTCACGAAGCTTGTACCCAATGACACTGCATTGGCAGAGGGAAGCCTATTTGTACCCAATGACACTGCATTGGCAGAGGGAAGCATATTTGTACCTGGTGAGGTTGTAACTTCCAATTCAAATAATGAAAGGTGGGATTTCATTGGATTTTCCTATCCAAAGAGGGAACTTTCATTCTATAGAGCAATTCATAAAGTCATTTGACCAAATTCCTAGAAAGCAAAAGACACTATTAATCGGTATCGATGGCTGCGGCGGTTCAGGCAAAAGTACATTAGCAAATTTTTTAAAAGAGCATTGTTCCGACGTAACGGTTGTACATATGGATGATTTTTATTTTCCATCAGATCAAATTATCGAAACAACGCCAACGCAGAAACCGATAGGTGCTGATGTTGACTGGAAGCGGGTAGTAAAACAGGTGCTTGAACCGATAAGGCGCAATAAAGAGGGGCATTATCAACGTTACGATTGGAAATCAGATCAGTTGGCAGAATGGCATCCAGTTCCGATTGGAGGAATTGTCATTATCGAAGGCGTGTATTCTACACGAAACGAACTATCAAATCTTTACGATTACACTATTTGGATCGATTGTCCTAGAGAGACAAGGCTAGTACGCGGCCTTGAAAGAGATGGAGAAGAAGCACGCGGAATGTGGGAAGATAATTGGATGATTTCTGAGGATCTATATGTGAAGGAACATCAGCCCCATCATCGAGCACACCTAGTAGTAGGATAGTGGGCGTTTCAAAGGAACATTAGGAAAAATGTCCCTTACTAAAACGACTACCTTAAGTTTCATCTGGAGGTTTCCTTGAAAGTGATATTAGTGACTTTCCCAGTTTCATTGTTAAATTCAATATTTACGAAAACGCCGAATTCTTTGCTGTTATCTTTTAACCAAAGTTTAAACTTTTCAGTCGAGGATTGGGAGCCGGTGATTCTTCCAATATGCAGATAATCAATGATTTTTGCATTAGGATATTTTTCATGGGTTTTCTCCATAGCGAGGGTTCCAAACTTCGCATATGGAGGAACCGGCTTTTGTTGTGCCGTTGCTGTATGTATTATTTTTGGTGGTAGTATACTCACAGAAAAAAAGACAATTGTGGCAAACATACCTGTTAGCAGTTTTCTCAAGTCATTACCCTCTTTGCTTTTATTTTTATCATGTCACTTTTGGTCTAAACTTATGAATTTTATCCTGTACAGAGTAGGTTTAAATTTAGTAATAGCTGATGGGCACGAAACGTTTGTATGGTTTACCTCGTCTCTTCTTTAAAAGGAAGTGAGTAAGTATGCTAAAAAGAACATACCTTATTGTATTTATAATAGTATTCTGTACTTTTATCACTGGTTGCCAATTAGATAAAGCCCATTCAGATGATTACCCTAAAAAACCTACTGAAAACGAAGTTGTCAATATTCATGGAGGTTTGGAAAATATTGAGCGGTTAGATCTTTTTGTGAAAAATACGCAAAATGGAAAAAAGGATAAGGTTCGACTTACACAATATACGATTGAAGGAGACCCGATTTTTCAAGACTTAGAATATGATGGGGACAAGGTAGCGATTAAAATAGACTCAACAAAGGATAAGTTTGGTGGGGGAGAAGTAAGAAGCTACGTCTGTAAAGGGATTCAAAAACAGGAATCCAATACGGAAACCAAATATTTGCTTGAAGAGTGCCCAGATATAAGTGATTTGGTAACCATTTCCCACGATGTTGGGAACCAAGATTATTTTGCCTTTGAGCTAAAGTATGGTGCAGGTTTGAAAAACAAAATCAATACCAAAAGTCAAGAAGTAATAAAGGATTTAAAAAACGGGAAGACCGTCGCCATAAGTGATTTTCAGTTTTCAAAAGAAGAATTGAACCAAATTTACAAACAGATGATTCTTTCCAATTACCTTGGTGACAAAAAGCTTTCAACGAAATGCAATAAGAAGTCATATGAAAGCTATGACTTGACTATTTGGATTAATGACGGTGGCCGCCACTTTAAATGGTCGGAATGTGATAAGAGTACGGATGGCAGGAAAATGACGAATCTAGTCAATAACATACTTGAAATCTTAAAAAACAACACAACGTATCAATCACTCTCTGACAGTTGAACAGTCATAATTGAACAAAGGGGAGAACACAATCGTGGAAATTAGATTACTAAACCCATCAGATGCCGAGAGCTACTGGGCGTTACGTTTAGAAGCATTGAAGCAAAATCCGGAGGCGTTTTTAACAAGCTATGAAGAATCCGTAAAAAGGGAAAATGCTGTTGAAGAGATTGCCCGTAACTTTACGACGGAAGGAAACTACACGTTTGGAGCATTTGAGAATGATAAACTGATCGGAGTTGTCACTTTACTTCAGGAAGACCGAGTAAAAATACAGCACCGCGCAAATATTTTTGCCATGTATGTTACCCCAAAGAAACAAGGTCTAGGCATTGGGAAGGCATTAATGATAGAAGCGATCAATAAAGCAAAAGAGATCAAAACTATTGAAAAAGTAAACCTAGGCGTAATCGCAAGTAATAATAAAGCAAAACAACTTTATCAAAAACTAGGTTTTAAAACATTTGGATTAGAGGAAAAGGCACTTAAGGTAGATGGTGTTTATTATGATGATGAATATATGGTTCTAGATTTAAATTGATAACAACTGGCACCATCCAACTATTTGGATGGTGCCATCTTTATTTTGTATTATTTTGGCTCGCTTTTACAACCTGAACTGTTTTAATTTTATAGATAAAATAATAGTATTTATACACGACAATTAGCAACAGGACAACCCTTAAAATGATATTATCGAGAAAGAAGAAGGCGATGGCGATCATGACGTCGGCAAATAGCAGAATAGTAAGTTTCTGCTGTAAGGTCATCGCTCTCTCTTTCACGAAGTTTTCCAAATGACGCTTATAGATGGTTGTCCCTTTGAACCAGCGTTCAAACTTCTCTGATCCCTTCACAAAGCAAAATGATGCTAATAGTAAGAATGGCGTGGTGGGTAATAAGGGCAAAATAATTCCCAAAATGCCAAGACCTAGTGCTAAAAAGCCTATAAAAATATAGATGAATTTAATGAATTTCTTTATGTTGGCTGCCCCCTTTCAGGTGCATGGAAAATCCTAGTTTTCTTATATTATATCATTTTACTTGTGAGAAATTAATGGTGGAAAACCCACAAAACTTTATTACTGAGCAAGATATCACATTGTAGTCACATTGTTTATGGTAAAATGGGAGCAAGCAGATAATGGAGGGTGGCACCAGTGATTACATTCTACAAAGTCGTAGTGTTCATACATATCTTTTCAGCTATTTTGGGAATGGGGCCAGGATTTATTTTAACAACTGTTGTTAAATCAGGGAAAACAATGACCGAATTAAGACATTCATATAAGATTAGACATAAATTACATATATTTGTGATGGTTGGCGGCACACTTTTACTTGTCACAGGTTTGGCTATGGGTTTTTTAAATCCCGTCCTGTTTCGTATGGGATGGTATGTAACAAGTCTTGTTCTCTTTTTGGCAGCGCTCGCTATTGGTCCGCTTGTCCTTTCACCAAGGTCAAAACCGGTTAAAGAGTTACTAGCCTCACATAAAGGTGAAGAGATTCCTGAAGAGTATTGGCGTTTATCAAAAGTCCTGTTTCAATTTGAAAACCTTGAAAATGTGATTTTTATCATTATTATTGCCCTCATGATCTTAAAACCATTTTAGCAACAAAAGGTATGGCTTATATTCTGCCATGCCTTTTATCATTTCAAAAATCACCAATGATAAAGTTAATGCTCCGCATTCCACATAACTGACATATGTTATAATAAACCTAACAAGTGTCTAACTTAAGTATCAAAATTGACGGGAGGCAATAGGACAATGAATAAAGAATTGATGATGCCAACGGAAATTTCCATTAAGAATAAAAAGCATGCCATAAAAGGACAGGTCATTCGGGCTTCAATTTTTGCAAGAAGTAAGGTAATTGAAGTTTTAACTGCAGATGGTGAAAAATATTATCTAATTTACTATAAAAACACGCTTGTTTTCGGAGCTAAACTTGATCAAATTGAAGAAGACACATTTATTAATAAAGCACTGCTTGAAGGTATTGTCATAGAATCTCCCAATCCAATCTTAACCGCCTTAATTCCTCAGCAATTCGTTTCTATACCAAATAAACATAAACTTTTCTCCCAATTACAACTTCATTTTTCTTTACAGGAAGTAGCCTACATTGCAACAACACTCGACTCCTTTTTTGAAAGAGCTCAGTTAATCGAGATGATTGATAAGATTTTCTATCACCTCCGAAGAAACGGAAAATTTATGAAGGCATTCCAGGTCATCCAAATTTTATACAATTTTGCACCTTCATTAAAATCTGCAAAGGAACGATTGTATTCGCACGAATTCAATCCCTACCACAATTTTTACCATTCCTTAGACTACCCATCCATCGTACAAAAGGATCCTCTATTTGTTGAATTACACTGTTTCAAAAATCGCTCTCATTCAAACGAACGAATGGTGTTAGAAGAGATTTTATGTAAACAAGATAGTTTAATTGCGTTATTACTATGGTTGGAACATGTCGATCGGCTTCAAAACCCTCAAACCATTGAAAAGTATACGGATATTGCAATGGGCTTAGTTACAATGGAGGAATGGATGCTCATTTTAGGTCAGTTGGACATCAATCCGTTCCGAGTGTTACCTGATTCAAAGGTGATTTTGGAAAAGATGATTAAAGAGGAAAATTATGAGCAAGCAGCCTCATCCCTATTCAAATTTGTTCACGATCTACCATCTTCCTATGATGCCATCCTAGAAATCATTTGGGAAAGGTGCGATGCCAATTTCGTTCTATCACACTTGGACGAATTCGCTCCTTTATTGGACCATCTCTCCCACACGGAAAATTCAAAGCAATTGGAGGATAAAATTTTCCAACTTGCGGTTAATATGCTTAACGAGCATGATATTTCAGACGTTCATAATAAACTTTTAGCTATTGAAAAATTATATCCGGAATCTGAAGTGCTGAGAAAAATTAATGAAATGTTTGAATTAGTGGAAGATCCCGATCGCATGATGGATTTAGGTGATTACTATGCTGAATTTAAACAATTCGATAAGGCCATTGACTGCTTCCAGTGGGAAATGGAACTCCAGCCAAAAAATCCTTCACCAGTACGAAAGATCAGCAAAATGTACCAAAATAAAGGATTACCAAAAGAAGCCGTAGCCTATCAAAAAATCTATAACCAACTAAAAAGCAACCAAGAAACAGGTTAACAAGTTGATAAAGGGAAAAAGGGTGTCAGGCACCATGTTTCACATGGTGCCTGACACCCTTTCTCATGTGGTTAGCTTGTTAATTCAAGGTGGATGATTCAAAAGGTAAAAACCTTTAGGTCATTCGCTTTTTTTTATTTTTCCTTATTGGACAAGGCTGGGGGTTTTACCATTTCGCTTTGCTAAAAAAAACATATTTTATTAGAAGAGAATCATTTTTTAATGGTCATAAAGCCATTTTCTTTTTAGGAGGTGTTTTTATTGCAACATAGAAGGAGAAGAAGTCCATTTGCATTGTGCATTTTTCCGGGGTATCGATGGTGCGGGCCTGGCTGCAGCGGGCCGGGGGCACCTATTAATGATGTTGATGCCTGCTGCCAGAGACATGATCGCTGCATTGGCCGGGGAATCTCCCCTTGTCAGTGTGATGCTGAATTTATAGGGTGTCTCCGTTCGAAGAAAAATAGATTCACAGATAAAGGAAGAAAAGCAGCTCTTATGCACGACTTTATGAGGGCAAAGACTACATTTACATGCGGCCGGCAGCAGCATCGGTAGTAAAAAAGAAAGAAGGATCATCCTTCTTTCTTTTTCGCAAATGCGGTTCTGTCTTTGGTGCCAGGAGGTTGCTCAAGCCAATTGTTTTTCATCATAATTAATGAGGTAATTTTATTCTTTACATTGATTGGATTGATTATGCTATAGGGCGAATACTTTGTAATCTTACTTAATATAGGTGAACATAGGAGTATATCTACTTTTCGAAAGGGCGAATATCATGTACTTCATCTATTGGTTTCTTAAATTTGGCGGGCTGCTGCTAATAATATTCATTGGAAACATTTATTTAAGCAGCCTCGGCATATGGTCAGTGGTTATTGGTATTGCCCTGTTTTTAGCAGGGAATTGGATAATTAATAAGGTAATGGAATCCTACTTGAAAGGGAAAAATCCGTAAAACGGCTATATTGTTATCCAAAATCGTCACCACTTGGGGAGAATCTTCCAAGTGGTATTTTATTGGAGTTCCCATTGACATATACAGTTTAACTGTATAAACTAAAACTATATAGTCAGACTGTATAATATAGATTTAAAGACTGGAGAAAAAATGATGAAAAGGGATAAGCATATACCACTTACAGAAACAGTTTATTACATTTTGTTGTCTTTGTTGGAGCCTGCGCATGGGTATCTCATCTTACAAAAGATAGAAGAACTTAGTGACGGGCAGGTACGAATGGCGGCCGGTACATTATATGGAGCAATTGAAAATTTACTAAAGCTTAAATTTATTCAGCCGGTTGAAAGCAAAGATGGTCGACGGAAAATCTACTTGATTACAGATATGGGAAAGGAGATACTGCTGTTGGATACAGAAAGAATGAAGCATATGATCCGGATTACGGAGGATGCCTTTAAAAATGAGGGGAGAATATAATGAAGAAGTTTAAATACTTTTTAGATTTTGAAAAGGAAGCTGTATGGCTGAACCAAATGGCTGCTGATGGGTATGAGCTTGTTGGAAAGTCATTCGGGTATCGTTTCCGTAAAAATAATCCTGAAAAAGCGAATATAAAAATAGATTATCGTATGTTTAAGAAACAAGCAGATTTTGTTGATTATTGTACTCTTTTTGAAGATAGCGGTTGGAAGCATGTTGCTGGAACAAAAAGTTCAGGAGCCCAATATTTCAAAAGAGTCAGTGAAACTGCTGATGAGGATATTTTCTCAGATATTGATTCTAAAGCTGGAAGGTACAAACGGCTTTCAGATATGTACTTCTCATTATCGGCTTGTTATCTCCCAATTTTTGCAGCATTAGTGATGACCGGGGCTATAGATACGGGCGCTTTCCTTAATCCCAAACAATTGTATTATACGCCAGGATTATGGGAAAAAGAGGGTGCTGGCTTTTGGGGTGCTTTCTTGTTTGAAACACCATTTGCATTCTTCAGAGGATTTATTTGGGTGATTTTTCCGGTCTTAATTATCCTATTTCTAATCTTTAGTTACAAAGCCCAACAGCGATATAAGAATATGAAAAAAATATAAATGTAGGTAAAATAAAAGAGCTAAAAAACTAGCTCTTTTATTTTGGGTATATGGTAATTTATTGTGCATCATTTTCTACTGCTTCATTAACGGATTCCCCATTTTGACTTGATGTTCCTAATCCTTGGTTTAATCGGGCTTGTTTTAAATCAAAATACGCTTTAAATATTTCATCAGCTATTTCTAAATTTGTATGTGTTTGATCCGTAGTTGACCAGGGAACGACAACTGAAATGGCAATCTCAGGATTGTCGTATGGGGCATACCCGACAAACGTTACGTTCCATAGCATGGGGTGACCTGGCAACGGTCCATCGTATAAAGCTTGTGCTGTTCCTGTTTTCCCAGCAATCTTATATTGTTTATTTTTGATGCCCCCGTATCCAGTCCCCTGGGGATCATTGATCACCAATCTCAAGCCCTCTTGAACATGATTAATCCAAGAATCTTTCATATCAAGTTTGTTTAAGATTGTTGGATTTATTTCTTGAAGGATAGGCCCCAATTCATCTGAATTATTAGTAGGTTTCCGAATTTCTTTTACAAGATGTGGCTGGATCCGATAACCGCCATTTGCAATGGTGGAAATATACTGAACAAGTTGCAATGGTGTATAGGTGTCGTATTGTCCTATTGCATAGTCCAAAACTTTACCGGCATCAGCAGGTATTTGTCCACCACCGTACCCTGTTTGTTCACCAGGAAGATCAATGCCCGTTCGAATCCCTAGTCCAAATTGTGCAAAGTTTTTTCTGAATGTGGTTATGGCTGCTACTTTATCAATGCTTAACGGGCCCATTGGAACGTAGGTTTGCTGTCCGCCAAGTTTCATCGCCGTTAAGAACATATAGACGTTCGATGACCTTTTTAAAGCATATAAATCATTAATTGAGCCGAAACCAACGGTGTTCCATGATTTTTTAACTTGTGTATTCTTGAATTGCAATGGTTGGTCATATAGGGATTGCCACGGAGCAATTGCCCCTGTTTGATACCCGGTTAATAAGGTTGCGGCCTTTACAACTGATCCCATAGAATAAGATGTGGTCATGTTGCCTAATGCAAAATCTCTCACTTCCGTTTTTTTCGTTTCATTATCTTCCACAAATTGTTTCCCGGACATAGCGAGCATTTCTCCGGTTTTTGGATTCATAACGGAGACTAAGGTTCTATCGATATAAGGCTGACCAACCCGGGATTTACCTAGTTTGTCTTGAATGATCTCATCAATTTTTTGCTGAAGTTCAATATCAACGGATAAAACTATATCATTTCCGCTCTGTCCTTCTTGAAAAATTTGCGTTTCTAAAACATTCCCCGATTTATCCGTAATATTCTTTACCGTTTCTTTTTGACCTTGTAAAACATCATCATACTGTTGCTCAATATAACTCTTTCCAACGCGGTCATTACGGCTATACCCTTTAGCAAGCAAGTAATCTAAGCTATCTTTTGGCAAACCTTCTTTTGCGCTAGTCACCTTGCCTAAAACGGAGCTTAATGGCCCATTCCCATCCGCATTTTTAAAAACAAAATCCCTTTCCCAATCCGTTGTTGTATCCACTCCAGGCAAGGAATCAAGTTGTTCACTTACAACTGCATATTCTTCATCGGTAACATCTTTATTTTTAATGATATGAGGTGTTAAAGCAGTTCCACTGGACATTTCTCGAAAAATAGCTAATACCTCAAGTTCCTGTTGTGAAAAAGAATTTAGTTCTTCCTCTGTAATTCTTTCTCTGGTTAAATCATAGATTTCTCTATCATACTCTTTCTTCTCCAACTCTTTTTTCCTTAGTCTGTCTTTATCCTCATTAGTAATTTTTGCAGTAGCTAATTTGGGGTGCTTGATGATCCAAAAGTCTTGCCGATCTCTCTTTGTAATGGCTTTGAAGTCATCCTCAGATTCTTTATTAATAAGGTCAGCTAATTTAGCTGCAATATCTAGCATTTCATCCTGTGTAACCGAACCGGATCTAGTATAGGTAATGGCTTTTAAAGGTTGATTTCCAACAACCAACTTCCAATTCTTGTCATATATTTTCCCGCGAGGCACAGATGAATTAATGGGAACAATCTCTTTTTGGTCTATCTCCCGCTGATAACTTTCGCCAAAAACAATCTGTAACATCCCCAGCCGAAGAATAAGCGTTGAAAATAATATAAAGACAATAAAAAATAATATATTTATTCTTAATGGGGTATTTTCCTTTTTCTTCTTCTTCACTGTATTCAATCTAGACAAACCTCTCTATTTAGTAAAATATAACCTCTATTACTCTAATATAACGAAAATACTATATTTTGGAAAGTTACTTGTTTTGAAAAAATAAAGGAAATCAACTATGGCTGTTTGATTAGAGGGGAGTCGCCTATTATCCCAAGGTGTAGCTCCATATTTTGCCGTGCCCCTGGGAGGAGGGTCAGCCACTTGAAATGTGATTGAATAAAAAAAACAAAGCCTGTCATATCTTATTAGGTTTAGACCTGACAGGCTGTAAAGGTTTATATTTTTACTTCTTTCTCGGAAGGATAAATCCATTTTCCACTTTATCGAATCCAATTTGCGGATAATAATCCATCGCACTAGGAGCGGACAGGAGTATTAATGTTACTTCCTCACCAATTTGTTCTTTAACCAATCGTACGAGCTCTTTTCCGATTCCCCGTTTTTGGTAGTCTTCATTCACCGCAAGGTCAGATAAATAGCAGCAATAGCTAAAATCTGTAACGGCTCTTGCTACACCCACTAATGTTTGTTCATCCCAGGCGGTAATAAGCAAATCAGCATGTTCAATCATTCGCTGCAGGCGGGGCAGGTCATCAACTGGTCTTCTTATCCCAGACTTTTTGAACACATCTGATAATTCCTCCGCTGTAATGGCTGCGCCAACCTTAAAGTCAATTACTTTCCCATCTGAAAAATTCATCGTAAACATCATCCCTTCCAGTTTTATATAGTTGATTATAAAAAATAACTGATACTCTCAAAAGGGTCAGATATAATGAATTTAAACACGCCAGATTATTGGGGGGAAAGAGAATGCTAGAGATTACTTTGGATTTTGATTACGGGAATGAAGAACCTATATATATCCAACTCTATACCTTTTTTAAAAAAGAAATTCAAACGGGAAAAATTGAACCCGGGGAAAAGCTGCCGTCAAAAAGGAAACTATCCCATCATTTAGGAATCAGTCAAACTACGGTAGAAACAGCATACGAACAATTGCTGGCAGAGGGGTATGTTGAAAGTGTGGAGAGAAAGGGGATTTATGTAAGGGAACTCAACCGGGATTTGTTTCTTCACGTTGACGATGTTCCAAAAATCATAAAGGAAATAAATGACGAAAGTGAACAATACAAAGTTGATTTTAGTCATGGTACGGTCGCTTTGGAACATTTTCCGTATCCCGTTTGGCGAAAGTTAACGATTCATGGCCTATTTGAAGAGCAAAGTTCCTATTTTTTGAATGGTGAATCTCAAGGAGAGTTACCACTTCGGGAGGCAATCGCCAAATATTTATATCAATCAAGAGGCGTAAGATGTTCAGCAAACCAAATTATCGTAGGTGCCGGAACGCAATATTTAATTGGTTTGTTAACGATGATCATTGGGAGAGATGCGGTTTATTCCATGGAGGATCCAGGGTTTCACCGAACAAGGGAGGCGTTTAAAGACCAAGGCGTAATATTAAAGCCGATTCCACTCGATCATGACGGGATCGATCTCAATCATTTAGTTGAAAGTAAGGCAAAAGTCACCTATGTTACCCCTTCACACCAATTTCCAAATGGAATGGTCATGCCGATTACAAGAAGAATGGAGTTATTACAATGGGCAGAGGATGAGGGGCGGTATATTATTGAAGATGACTATGATGGGGAATTTAGATATAAGGGAACACCAATCCCATCCTTGCAAGGGCTAGACAATAACGGCAAAGTCATTTATTTAGGAACTTTTTCTAAATCCCTAATTCCTTCGATTCGCATAAGTTATTTGGTATTACCCAATAGCTTACTAGAAAAATATAATCAGCATTATATTATTTACAAACAGACTGTTTCAAGGCTCCATCAACACACACTATGGCAATTTATGATTAACGGGCATTGGGAACGGCATTTAAATAAAATGAGAACCGTCTACCGTAAGAAGCAGGCCACACTAATTCGGTCCATTGAAAAATATCTGGGCGAGCAAGTCACGGTTATTGGGGATGAGGCAGGATTACACATTTTATTATGCATCGATAATCAACTATCGGAGAAAGAACTAATTGAAAGGGCAAAAGCATATAAGGTGAAGGTGTATCCAACATCTGTTTATTATAATAATAATCAGCCTGAACAAGTGCCGAACATTTTATTAGGTTTTGGTGGTTTAACTGAGGAGCAAATAGAGCAAGGAATTCGGTTATTAAAAGAGGCGTGGAGGATTTAAAAACTTTTGACATGATTTGAACACTTTGGATATAAATAATAAAAATATTAGAAATGAGGCGGAATCATATGTATATACCAAAATATTTTAAAATCGAAAATGAAGAAATGATTTATGACCTTATCGAAAAATACAGTTTTGCCACATTATTTTCACAGCATAAGGGAGAACCGCACGCTACTCATCTTCCACTGATCTTAAATAAAGATGAAAATGCTTTATATGGTCATTTTGCACGTGCCAACGAGCAGTGGAAGGATATAGCAAACCAACAAGTTCTTGTGGTTTTCCAGGGCCCTCACTGTTATATTTCCCCATCTTGGTATGAAACAACGAGGGCAGTACCTACGTGGAATTATGTTTCAATCCATGTATATGGAAAGCTGGAGATTGTCCAAGATGGAAAAGTAGTATTCGATTCGTTAAATGATATGGTAAATAAATATGAAAGCCCAGAAAGTTCGTACAATTTACATGATTTAGAACCCGGTTTCATCGAGGGAATGAGTAAAGGAATTGTAGCGTTCAAAATAAACATCACAAAAATTGAAGCAAAAGCTAAATTAAGTCAAAATCATCCTGTAGAACGACAAGAGTTAGTTATTAAACAGCTAGAAAACAGTTCTAATCAAGATAATAAACAAATAGCATCCCTTATGAAGAAAAATCTTCTAAAATGAAACTACTTACACGTCTTCGATTTTTTGATGAAGACCATTTTGCTAGTGTTCGTTCGTAGATTTGGTCTTCATTAGCTTGATGAAGACCATTTTGCCAGTATTCATTCGTAGTTTTGGTCTTCATTAGCTTGATGAAGACCATTCTGCTAGTATTCGTTCATAGTTTTGGTCTTCATAAGTATGAAGAAGGTCGTTATGTCCCCACTTCCCTCCAATTACGACATATTCTCCGTAGTTTATTACAAATATCTGAACACTTATGACATAAATTCAGACACTTACTACCTATTTTTCAAAAACTTACGACATTCGCTGGATATTAATTGGAAATCGTCCGAATTTGATTGATTTTATTACGTATATAGTTCGAAGTATGTCACGATTAAGGAATCTGTTATGTTGATAGGGTGAATCTTCTTACAAATTTTGGATAATATTGGATTTTGATAGAGTTGGAATATTATAATTATCGTAAAACCTTTGAAATTTGCATCATGGAAGGCGAGGTACACCAGAAATTAGTTTTAAAAAAACGGGAGGTAGAAACAATGGCAACAATTGATCTACAGAAAAAGAGTGTAAAGATTGTATTGGAGAAAAAGAATTTAGTAAAGGTAACAGCTAGAGTAGGACTAGTTCTAGACATTACAGGCTCAATGAGAAATCTATACAAAAATGGAACCGTTCAAAAGGTCGTCGAGCGAATTTTAGCGATTGCCTCTCAATTTGATGATGACGGTCTGTTAGATGTTTGGGTATATGATAATGAATTTTCTAGATTAAAGCCTGTTTCCGAAAGAGATTTTGAAGGATATGTAGATCGTATTATCCTAGAGGATGAGTTGGTACATAAATTTGGAAGAAATGATGAACCGCCTGTGATGAAGGATGTGTTAAAAAAGTACCTTGAAGAGGATCAAAGTAAGGATCCGGCATATCTTGTTTTTATCAATGATGGTGGCTGCAAGAAATCAATTAAGCCAATAATCGAAAGCTCGGCAAAACATCCGCTATTTTGGCAGTTCGTCGGCATTGGAAATGGTAATTTTGACTTTCTGAAAAAATTAGACACAATGGAAGGGCGGATCGTTGACAACGCAAACTTCTTGCATATTGCAGATATAGATAAGATTTCTGATGAGCAGCTTTACAATTCGTTATTAAACGAATTCCCAAGCTGGTTAAGTGAAGCAAAGCAAATGGGAATCGTTCCTATCGAGAAAGAAGAGCAGGAAACATCAAGGGAGTCAGAACCGAAAAAGCAGGGATTTTGGGGTAAATTATTTGGCCGATAAACGAAAGCGATTAGTTAGGCAATAAGGGGAGATACTGTTTGCGCCATATATTAATAGTGGATGATGATAAGGAAATTGTTCAATTGATTGCGATTTATTTGCAAAATGAAGGATATAAAATTTCGAAAGCCTTCAATGGTGAAGAGGCACTAACTTTATTTGAAAAAGAAAAGATCGACTTGATCATATTAGATGTGATGATGCCGAAAGTGGATGGTTTGGAAGTATGTAGAATTTTACGTGCCAAGCATCATGTTCCGATTATGATGGTTAGTGCTAAGACAGAGGATATGGACAAAATAACGGGGCTAATGAGCGGGGCTGATGATTATTTAACCAAACCATTCAATCCATTGGAGTTAGTAGCCCGCATTAAAACATTGATGCGCAGGGTCTACTTATATCAGGAGGAACAGAACGATGACCACATTATTAACCAACGGCTTTACCTCATCGGAATACGTGAAAAAATAATTGCGAATAATAGATTTATTTTCCCAACGCCAAAATGAATCAAGTGTTGGGATTTTTGGATTTTTAGAGTTTTAAAAGGTCTTATTGGCTGGGTATCGAATAGTATTACTATCAGTATTTTTCGTATGAACATTAGTAGAAGGGGGTTGTTGAAAATGGATGGTTCGAACTCAAAAATGGAGCTTCTTGGCTGGGGGAAATCACTATTGATCGCAGCAGGTATTGCTGTTATTATCCGAACATTTTTATTTTCACCCTATATTGTTGAAGGTGCATCGATGGAACCGACTTTACATAATGAAGAGAAAATTTTTGTGAATAAAATGAACTATGTAACAAGTTTTAAGAGAGGTGACGTTGTTATAATTAAAGGGCCGGCTAAAAATTATGTAAAAAGAATCATAGGGTTGCCGGGGGATAAGATTGAAATGAACGATGATCAATTATTGATTAATGGGGAGCCCGTTAAGGAATCCTACCTAACAGAAAATCGTAAGGCAGCCGAGGAAATGGGAAGCCTGTTAACAGGGAACTTTGGCCCAATCTCTGTCCCGGCAAATCATTATTTTGTAATGGGAGATAATCGATTAAAAAGTATGGATAGCCGCAATGGTTTAGGCTTTATTAAGCAAACTGCAATCATTGGTGAAAGTGAATTTGTGATCTTCCCTTTCTCGAATATTAGAAATGTGAAGTAGAGGAGAAACTATGGATAAGCGCCAAATTATTGGAGAAAAACTAAGTTTAATTGCTTGGTGTTAATCACTCAAGGATCTAACAGATGACGTCTGGTTTCGGCCATTTAAGGAAGGGAGCTGGGGGATTGCGGATGTGATTTCCCACTTTATTTCTTGGGATCAATTTCTATTGGACTATCGCTTGCCGTTTATCATTCGCTCTACTGAATTTCCAACAGTAAATGTGGATGTAGAGAGGGTAAATGCGGATGCCTCTCGTTATGCACGCTCGGGAATTGGAAAAGACCGCCTAATCAATGAATTCGCTGTAAGAAGGGCGGAGGTCGTTTCTCAAATTGAGAACATACCAGTGGAAAGATTTCATTAACAGATTATGGTTGGGAAAAGCAGCTTGATAATAGCCGATTATTTCTCCAGTCTAATTGATCATGACCGGACTCATAGGAACCAAATAGATAACTTTTTAAAAGAACTGTAATTGGAAGGCGGCAATGATGCGGCCTTTTTCTTTGCAAAAAAAATAGATTGGTGTCAGCACCAATCAAATTATGGGAAGTTTTAAGAAATGAGCTCTTATGAACTTATTTCCTAATTAAGTTACCTTTATCATAAGAAAAACTTGTGTAGAACTTAGGGGGAAGTTGTGTGGAAGTTGTGAAGATTTTTCACTCGGAATGGTAGGTCTAATTCCCTGAAAAGTCCCAATTTATTATAAAATTATTTCCATATTAGATTGTGTGATATATAATTTTAATTGTAAACTTAATTTTCTAGTTGGTTAACAATTAAAATGAGGTGAAGGTATGGAGTGGCTCAAACTGGCAGGGAACGTGATTGAGGGTTATAAACTTTCAACGGATGAAGCGAAGGGAATTTTATTATCCAGGGATGAGGATATTTTATCACTCGTAAATGGAGCTTATGAAATTCGCAGACATTTTTATGGAAAAAGAGTGAAGTTGAATTTGATTATTAACGCCAAAAGCGGCCTATGCCCGGAAGACTGTGGCTATTGTGCCCAATCGATTAAAGCAAAAACGGATATTGACCGGTATACTCTAATAAGTAAGCAAACGATTGTGGAGGGAGCTAAAGAAGCGAAAAGGAATAAAATAGGTACATATTGCATCGTTATGAGCGGCCGGAAACCGACCACGAATGAGGTAGATACCGTAATCTCTGCCGTTCAAGAAATTAAAAATGAAGTAGAGCAAATCAAAATTTGTGCCTGTATGGGGCTTGTTTCCGAAGAGCAGGCGGTTAAGCTGAAATCTGCCGGTGTGGACCGGTTTAATCATAATATCAATACTAGTGCAAATTATCATGAAAATATTACGACTACACATGATTATGAGGATCGAATCCAGACGATAGAAAATGTAAAAAAAGCAGGGATTTCCCCTTGTTCCGGTATCATCTGCGGGATGGGCGAAACAGATGAGGATATTGTAGATATGGCTTTTGCATTGAAGGAACTAGATGCGGATTCAATTCCCGTTAATTTCCTTCATCCCATTAAGGGTACAAAGCTTGAGAATCTGGATGAGCTTACCCCCATTCGCTGTTTGAAAATTTTAGCGCTATTTCGGTTTGTCAATCCGACAAAGGAGATTCGCATATCCGGAGGCCGCGAATTCAATCTGCGATCCTTGCAAAATTTAGGCTTATTCATTGCTAACTCCATTTTTGTCGGGGACTACTTAACGACAGATGGCCAATGCGCAGATGCCGACTACCAGCTTATTAAGGATCTTGGTTTTGAAATTGAAGACAATCCATTTGAAATGGAAAGCCAATCGTTTGCAAAAACATATTAATCAGTGATGATGCGTCCATTAAACAGATGGGGGCATTTTTTGAGCAAAAAAAAGGATTGGTGTCAGGCACCAATCAAATTATGGGAAGTTTTAAGAAATGAGCTCTTGTGAACATATTTCCTAATTAAGTTACCTTTATACTAATCTAAACTTATGTAGAAGTTATAGTGAACTTGTGTGGAAGTTGTGAAGATTCACTTACAATGGCCGGCGGCCTTATAAAACAACTTCAGCCATAAGCCTAACTTTTACTGGATCTGCAGCATAATGGTCTATAGTCTAGTCCTATTTTTTGATGTAGACATACACTATGTAGAAAACAGTAAAAAGGAGGGATTCTTAATGGAGCGACAAATGGGAGGTTATGCTGGAAATCCGGAACAAGGTTATCACCATGGCCACGGCGGCAGCTATCAGGGGCAAGGGTATCACCATGGACATGGCGGATATTATCCAACCCCGGTTGGCTATCATCACGGTCACGGCGGCTACTATCCAGGTCATGGTTATCACCATGGACATGGTGGGTATTATCCAGGCCACGGCTATCATCATGGTCACAGTGGTTATTATCCCGGTCATGGCTATCACCACGGCCACGGCACATATAATCCAGGACAACGGTAATTAATACCATTCGTTACAAAAGCCTTTCTCTTAGGGGGAAGGTTTTTTATGCTTGTTAAAATTAGGAAAAATGAGCAGTTCATTAAATTAAATGACCAAATCGGTTAACTTTGGTAAAATTGTAATATATAGTAGGGGGTTTTCCTTCTATTACAACAGAAAATGCTCCCTCTTCTAGATGCTAAACAGCACCCGCCCAATCGGAAAGTCCAAATCCCTTTCGTTACGAATAGAACGTAATATGAGTCATACATATGAACCAACCAATCTCCCAGCATTTAAACGACAATTAAAACTCAAAAAGGAGCAAATGAAAATGGAAACTAACCTACAACCACATATCAGAATTGGAAACGGACATGAAGTGCAATATGCGTTGCTGCCAGGAGATCCAGGCCGTGTCGAGGAAGTAGCCAAATTTTTAGAAGATCCAGTGGAGCTTGCCCATAACCGGGAATACAAAACTATAAAGGGCTTTTATAAAGGAGTCCCTATTTTCGTGACTTCAACTGGTATTGGCGGAGTGTCTGCCGGAATTGCCATCGAAGAGTTAAAGAATATTGGTGTGAAAGGGATGATTCGGATTGGCAGCTGCGGCGCCTTGCAGCCGCATATACGCCTGGGAGACTTGGTAATTGCTTCCGGTGCGGTGAGAAATGACGGGGCATCATATGCCTATATTAACAAGGCCTATCCAGCTATACCGGATACGGAGTTGCTATTTCATGTAATGAATGCAGCAAAAAAGAATGGTGCAAAAAATCACACAGGTATTGTCAGATGTCATGACAGCTTTTATACTGATAAAGAACAAGAAATCGACAAGTACTGGTCAGAAAAAGGGATTCTCGCTTCAGATATGGAAACTGCTGCCCTATTTGTGATTGGTGGATTGCGCGGCATTAAGACCGCTTCCATATTAAATGTTGTTGTCGAAAAAGAAGGGGATTTGGAAGGGGGAATCAATGATTATGTCGATGCGAAAAACAATAGTAAGCGTGGGGAAGAGCTAGAAATTCTCACCGCACTAGAGGCTTTTGTTTCTTATGATTCTACATTTTGAAAATGAATAGGGGGGTTTTTAGAATGAAAAAACAAAGCATGTGGTCGTTACGTTTATCAACAGCTGCGCTTGTGCTGATTCCAGTTGCAGTAGGTGTCAACTATATTGGTAAATTACTAGCTCAACTGTTGAAACTGCCATTATGGTTAGACTCCATCGGAACTGTTTTAGCCGCGATGCTTGGAGGTCCCATTGTCGGCGCTTTAGCAGGTGCCATTAATAATATTATTTATGGCTTTACAGATCCTATTTCCTTTGTCTATGCGATTACAAGTGTGGCGATCGGTTTGGCAGTTGGTATTCTTTTTTACAAGGGCTATATTTCCAGCTGGGGGAAAGCGATTGTTGCCGGTTTAATCATTGGGCTTGTGGCAACGGTTATATCTACACCGCTAAATATTGGTTTCTGGGGCGGTCAAACAGGGAATGTATGGGGTGATGCTTTATTTGCTTTTATTCTAGCAAACACCGATTCTACTTGGCTGGCATCGCTGCTTGATGAATTGGTTGTCGATGTACCGGATAAATTATTAGTGGTCTTAATCAGTTTTGGTATTTTTAAAGGTTTACCGCGGAATGTCGTCCAATTATATAACAATAATGAAAAAATCGAGACACTGGATTAAGTCTTCTTGTTAAAGGAAAGCTGGTGAAACTTTTTGAAATCGATTAGCTTGTATGTGGATCGGGAATCGATCATTCATGATGTTGATCCCGTCACAAAGCTCATATACATTCTTTTTGCTTTATTGCTGCCTATTATTCTGCCATCGTTCACGATTTCTTTTGTTTGCCTGGGATTTAGTCTTCTGTTATTGATCGTGGCAAAAGTCATTCGAAAAGCAGTTCCTGTTTTTGGCTTTGTCTTTTTTGTGCTGATTACGGTCGTTATTATACAGGGCTTGTTTAAGCCGGAAAATGAAACGGTTCTTTTTCAAGTGGGCCCGGTTGCTATGTATAAAGAAGGTCTGCTATATGCCTTAACGATTACGCTCCGGGTAACGAATATCGTCAGTTCCTTTATGATCCTAGTTTTAACAACGAAACCATCAGATCTGGTCGAAACGCTTGTCCGTAAAGGAATGTCACCTAGAATTGGCTATGTGATTGTTTCTGTTTTTCAAATTATCCCCGAAATGATGTCGAGCATGGAGACGATTATGGATGCGCAGAGAGCAAGAGGAATGGAGACAGAAGGAAATTTACTTGTCCGGATCAAGGCTTTCGTGCCGTTATTGGGCCCGGTTATCCTCGGGTCGCTAATCAACACAAAGGAACGGGCAATGGCATTAGAAGTGAGGGGCTTTAATTCAAAGTCCCCCAAAACATACCTTTATGAGGAAAAGACTTACACTTATAGCGGACTAGTTCAATCAGTGATGATGCTGCTAGTAGTGGGCGCAGTCGCATGGAGGATTTTTACATGAAAAAGATAGTCGTAGAAGGTCTTAAATATAAATATCCATTATCCGACAAGCTTGCCCTTAACGATCTTTCGTTTGAAGTGAACGAAGGAGAATTTATCGGTATTATTGGAAAAAACTCTGCGGGAAAGTCGACCGTATGCCAGGCACTTGTCGGGCTTGTCCCTCATTTTTATAAAGGGGCTTACGGCGGTAAAGTCCTAGTGGACGGGCTGGAAGTAAAAAATAGTTCGATTGCTGATATTTCTCTAAAGGTAGGTATGGTGTTTCAAAATCCATTCACTCAGGTGACGGGTTCGAAGATGACGGTTTATGAGGAAATTGCCTTTGGACTTGAGAATATTGGGCTGCCCCGTCCGGTAATTATTGAAAGAATTGATTACGTGCTTGACCTGTTAAAAATTGAGCAGGTAAAAGATCACAATCCCTTTGATTTATCTGGAGGGCAAATGCAGCGGATGGCGATTGCAAGTATTATTGCCATGCAACCTGACATTTTGGTATTGGATGAACCAACCTCCCAGCTTGATCCTGCGGGCTCTGAGGAAGTTTTTAGTGCGATTCAAAAGCTTAGCAAACAGGGGATTACCGTTGTTCTGGCTGAACATAAAATGGAGAAGGTTGCTCAGTATTGCAATCGGGTCTTACTCCTACACGAAGGAAAAATGGTTGACTTTGATACACCTGAGAAGGTTTTTTCGCGGAAGGATCTTGAGGATCATGGGGTTGTTGCACCTGTTTATACTAGATTGTGTAAAGCATTAGGTATAAAGAAGGCAGGCTCGGACTGTTACCCTGTAACCTTGGAGGATGCAGAAAAGGCTTTAAGGGGGCAGATAGGATGATCAAGGTATCTAATCTTTCTTTTTCCTATAAAAAGGGTGGCCACCGGGTGCTTTCGGGAATAAATATAGAGTTTGACCAGCGTTCAACGGCCATTATTGGCCAAAACGGTGCCGGAAAGACCACTTTTGTAAAACTGCTAAAGGGCCTATTGAAACCGGATGAAGGAGAAATTTTAGTTCATCACTTTGATGCAAAATTAAAAACGGCTGCTGAGATGGCTAGAACAATTGGTCTTGTGTTTCAAAATCCCAATGATCAAATTTTTAAACGAACGGTTTTGGAAGAAGTGATGTTCGGCCCGTTGAATATTAAAATGGGTAAATATACGGCGGAGAAACAGGCGATCAAAGCTTTAAAAATGGTCGAGCTCGATGATAAACTTGAGATGAATCCTCATGATTTGAGTTTATCGGAAAAGAAACTGCTTTGTATCGCTTCCGTTGTGGCAATGGATACGGACATTATTATTTTTGATGAGCCGACCATTGCACAGGATCATCAAGGTAAAGAGAAGATTCGTGAAATCATCAATGAATTGAAGAACAACAATAAACTGATCCTGACAATTATCCATGATATGGATTTTGTTGCAGAGAATTTTGAGCGAACAATTGTGTTTAATGAAGGAAAAGTCCTTCTCGATGGAGATACACGATTCGTATTCTCGCAAAAAGCTATTTTAAGCCAAGCCAAAGTCGAACCGCCAGGGATCACCCAATTAGCAGAGAGACTTGGAATGAAAAACACTATACTAACAGTAGATGAGTATATAAGGGTGTCAGGCACCATGTGAACATGGTGCCTGACACCCTTTTCTTTATTGGTAAGTTGGGAGTTGTGTTTAATGGATTTTGCCATATAATAGAGGTAAGGATGTTCACGAAATTGTCATAAATGCACTATTTTCACTAATTATAATTTGAAACCTATGGATAGAAGTACCATTTTAGAAGGGGGAAATTGAAATGTTCAGAGCGGCCGCGGCGGGTGTGTTAGGGTTTATTTTGATTTTTATCGAATCGATGATTGTCATCAAACTAAAAGGATACGCAACGATTGAATTTGGCGGGATTGCCCCTTTCGTTAATGTCTGGGCGATGAATTTCTTTTTTGTCTTTGCAATTTTAACTCAAATAACCAATTGGTATACCAATAAGGAAAGTTATAAAGAAGATAATAGTTATTAAATGTAAGGAAATGGCAGCAATCTCAATGAAAACTGAGATTGCTGCCATTTTTTTATAAAGAAAGTATACAATTTTCGACTTTGAGAATTGTCTAGCGCAAGCGCCCTAGCGGCTAGTGTCCTTCGCTCTCCGCCCTACGATAAGTCAACATCGGTTCGCTACGCTCACCGTGTTTCCTTTATCTCAGTTGGAGCGCTCCAGGCCATACGCCGCTGACCAGGGCACTTGCGCTTTTCTCATTATTTCCGATGCATTTTAAACTGTAAAAACAGTTCATTGTAGTAGGCTAAGTTCCTTTTACCAAGGTTTTCATATACTTCAAGTTTTTCCGTCAATTCAGGGGATGGATAGAACCGCTCATCCTTGACGACCTCTTTAGGCATATGTTTGAGTGCCTGCTTATTCGGTGTTGAATAGCCAACATATTCTGTGTTTTGTGCAGCAACCTTTGGATCGAGCATGAAGTTAATAAATTTATGAGCCGCCTCAATATTCTTCGCCGTTTTTGGAATGACCATATTATCAAACCAAAGATTAGAGCCTTCCTTTGGGACAACATAATCCAAATCTTCATTCTCGGACATAATTTCGGAAGCATCCCCTGACCATACCAGACCAACAGAGGCCTCTTCATTGGCTAGCAGCATCTTGATTTCATCGCCAACAATGGCTTTGACATTTGGGGTAAGCGTATCGAGCTTTTCCTTTGCCTTAATTAGATGGGCCTTCTTTGTATCATTAAGTGAATAACCTAAACTATTCAGCCCCATTCCCATGACTTCACGGGCACCATCAATGAGCAAAATCTTATTTCTTAATGAGGGTGCCCAAAGGTCATTCCAGCTGGTAATTTTCTTACCATTCAGCATTTTAGGATTATAGACAATGCCAACAGTCCCCCAGAAATAGGGCACTGAATACTTATTTCCCGGATCAAACGGCAGATCCATGAATCGTTTATCAATATTCTTTAAGTTGGGTAGCTTGGAATGATCCAGGGGAATAAGTAAATCCTCATGCCGCATTTTATCAATCATATATTCAGATGGAACGGCAATATCATAGGTCGTGCCGCCTTGTTCAATCTTGGTCAGCATCGCCTCATTTGAATCAAAGGTTTCATAAATGACCTTGATACCTGTTGCTTTTTCAAACTGCTTGATAAGATCTTCATCAATGTAATCGCCCCAGTTATAAATCGTCAGCGTATTACCGCCTGAATAGCCTTGGGACGTGTTTAAACTGGAAATCGCATATAATAGCACTGCTGATGCAAGGGCGATTATGAGGAAAAAACGAAAAAGCTTGTTCATCGTTTTCGAACCCCCATTCCATTAACCTTGTTGCGCTGGGTAATAAAGTAATAAATGACCACGAGCAGCATTGTAAACAGGAACAATAAGGCTGATAATGCATTTATATTCAAGGAAATTCCCCGGCGGGCTAATGAATAAATTTCAACGGAAAGTGTTGAAAAGCCATTACCCGTGACAAAAAAGGTAACCGCGAAATCATCGAATGAATACGTTAATGCCATGAAAAATCCTGCGAAAATTCCTGGTGTGATAAAAGGAATGATTACCTTTGTCAGGACGTTCCAGCGGCTTGCCCCAAGATCCCGAGCCGCGTCGATTAAGGTAGGGCTCATCTCCATCAACTTTGGCAGCACCATCAAGACAACAATCGGAATGCTAAAGGCGATATGGGATAACAGCACCGAATAAAACCCAAGCTTGATCCCAGCCATCGTGAATAAAATTAAAAAAGAAGCGCCAATGATGACATCAGGGCTGACGATGAGCACATTATTTAATGATAACAATGAATTTTTGGTTTGTCTTTTTTTCGCCTGATGGATCGCCAGCGCCCCTAGTACACCTATGATGGTAGAAAAGAGTGCTGATAATAATGCAACTACAACCGTATTCAAAACAATAATCAGAAGCCTTGTATCTTGAAAAAGTTCACGGTACCACTCAAGCGAGAATCCTTTAAAGTTATACATCGTTTCTCCACTGTTGAAAGAGAAGATAACCAGGAAGAAAATAGGTGCATACAGGATAAAAAAGATCATTAATAAAAATACCTTTGATAATGGAGTAATTTTATTATCCACGCTACACACCTCGCTTTCGGGTATTCGTTATAATCATAATGAAAACCATGATCATGATTAAAAAGACCGCAATCGTGGCGCCCATACCCCAGTCCCGGGTTACAAGGAAATGCTGTTCAATCGCTGTCCCAAGAGTGATCACACGGTTCCCCGCAATTAATCTTGTCAGCATGAACAAGGATAGAGCAGGAATAAAGACTACCTGGCAGCCTGATTTCACCCCATCAATCGTTAAGGGAAAAATAACCCGGCGAAACGTCGTCCATTTGGATGCCCCTAAGTCGTTAGCTGCGTCCAAAAGGGTCGGATTCAATTCATTTAATGAATTGAAAATCGGTAAAATCATGAATGGGATAAAAATATAAACTGAAACAAACACAAAACTGAAATCTGTAAATAAGATTTGCTGCGCCCCAATCCCAATCATTTTTAAAAAGCTGTTTGCCGCTCCATAGGTACCAAAAATACCTAGGAAGGCATAAGCCTTTAACAATAAATTAATCCATGATGGCACAATAATTAATAAGAGCCACAGCTGTTTATGCCTAGTTTTTGTTAATAAATAGGCTGTGGGATAGGCAACCAACAGTGAAATAGCTGTAATCAAAAAGGCATACCAAAAGGAGCTAAGTGTCATCTTTAGATACACCGGTGTGAAAAACTTTTGATAATTCACGAGTGACACATTTCCCTCAATATCAAAGAAGGAATAATAGAGTACAAGAAGAATGGGTGCAATGACAAAAAGAACAATCCAAAGGAAATAAGGAACCATATATAAATTGCGGCTGAGTTTATTTTCCATTGGCTTCCACATCCGAATAGGCTTCTAATCGCCGATCGAATTCTTCCTCAGTTTCCCCATGCCGCATAACATGGATAGCCTCCGGGTCGAAATAAAGCCCAATTTTATCACCCACGGTTGCCTTTTTCGTGGAATGGACGAGCCATTCATTTCCGTCTTGATCATAGCAACTGATTTCATAATGAACACCACGGAATAATTGCGAATCAACACGTACTTGAAGTTTGCCTCGTTCCAGAGTTGTGATTTCCAAATCCTCTGGGCGGATGACAATCTCAACCGTCTCATTCTTGTTTAAGCCCTGGTCAACACACTCGAACTCTCTGCCGACAAATTCGACACGATAATCCTCCATCATTCTTCCTTCTACTATATTGGATTCACCAATAAAATCCGCCACAAAACGGTTAATCGGTTCATCATAAATATCTGTTGGTGTGCCGCTTTGCTGGATTTTCCCTTTATTGATGACAAAAATTTCATCAGACATCGCTAGTGCTTCTTCTTGATCGTGTGTAACGAAGATAAAGGTAATGCCAAGTCGGCGCTGCAATTCACGCAGCTCATACTGCATTTCAGTACGCAGCTTTAAATCAAGCGCTGACAATGGTTCATCAAGCAAGATCACTTCCGGCTCATTGACAATTGCACGAGCAATCGCAACACGCTGCCGCTGCCCACCGGACATTTCTCTAATTTCGCGCGTTTCATAGCCCGAAAGGTTAACAAAGCTTAGCGCTTCTTTTACCTTTCGTTCAATTTCCGCATTCTTCATTTTTTTAATACGTAATCCGAATGCCACATTTTCAAATACATTTAAATGAGGAAAAAGGGCGTAATCTTGGAAAACGGTATTCACCTGGCGTTTATTTGCAGGTACATGATTGATTTTTTTACCGTTAAAAACTATTTCTCCTTCAGATGCTTCAGTAAATCCGGCGATTAACCGTAATATTGTCGTCTTCCCGCATCCTGAAGGACCGAGAAGCGTATAAAATTTTCCGCGCTCAATCTCAAAACTTACATCGTTTAGGATGGGCGGGTCGTTATCATATTGTTTTGTTACATTTTTAAATTGAATAATAGCACCGCTCATTAAAGTGACCTCCTTTTTTACAGTTAAAACAAGTTTCACGTTGTTCCATTCGGAAATCATTATACAGGAAGAGCCTGAAAATACAATTACTGTTTCATTATACAATTAAAGAATCCAGCAAAAGGCAATTTTTTTCAAAAATGGCCTGGATATAGTTTCGGCCATGATAAGCCGGAAAAAGATTGTAGTTAGTGGTCTAAGAAAAATTCAGAGCCTGAGAATTTGTTCACATGCCGGTGTCGAAATACTTTTGATAAAAAATGGAAAAAAGTTCTTGATTTAACTAATTGCATTAGTTAAGATAAAACTAACGATATTAGTTAAAAGGGGATGATCACGGTGAGAATGATCAAAAACGGTTATTTATATCAAGTGACATTTATGGCAAATGTTTTTCCGGTTAATTGTTACTTGGTGGAGGAAGAGGATGGATTAACATTGATTGATGCAGCTCTCGGATATTGTGCAAAGGGGATTTTGAAGGCTGCCGAAACCATTGGAAAGCCCATTACAAAAATTGTTTTAACACATGCACATGAAGATCATGTTGGTGCGCTTGATTCTTTAAAAGCAATCTTGCCAGAGGTACCAGTGTATATTTCGATTCGTGACCACCGATTAATGAATGATGATCGTTCGCTTGACCCGCATGAGGAGCAAACACCGATCAAGGGCGGAGTACCAAAAAAATTAAAGACACGGGCAAATGTGTTATTGAAGGAAGGTGATCTTGTCGGTTCGTTAACGGCAATTGAATCACCGGGGCACACACCAGGATCGATGGCGTTTTTAGATTTGCGTTCCAAGGCGCTGATTGCGGGGGATGCCTTTCAAACAAGGGGTGGTATCGCAGTGGCTGGGGATTTGAAGCCATTGTTCCCATTCCCGTCATTTGGTACATGGAGTAAAAAGACGGCATTAACTAGTGCGAAGAAACTTGTGAGCTATGAACCTGAGCTTCTTGCGGTGGGGCATGGGGAAATGGTTGTGCATCCTGTGAGTGTGATGGCACAGGCTATTGAGAATTTGGAACGGAAAATAGGATAGAGGAGTAGTTATCATGTCACCTAGACCAAAAATTGGACTCGATTTAATGGCGATACTAGATGCAGCAGGGGGAATTGCGGATCAGCAAGGAATGCAGGAGGTTACTTTAGCAAATCTGGCAAAGAAGTTAGGGATTCGTCCTCCATCACTATATAACCATTTTGACGGATTGCCGGGACTAAGGAAAAAGCTGGCGATATACGGGATTGATATGCTTTACGGGGAAATGGCGGATGCTGCGATTGGGGTGTCAGGCACCGAGGCTGTCCTTGCAATCAGTAAGGCATATGTCAATTTTGCCCGGAAGCACCCTGGGATGTATGAGGCAACATTGTTTGCCCCCGACCCGGAGGATGAGGAAGTCCAGCAAGCCGGGGCAAAAATTGTCGACCTTTCTGTCCGGATCCTACATGCCTATCATTTAGAAGGGGATCTCGCCCTGCATGGTGTTAGGGGGTTGCGCAGTATTTTACATGGCTTTTCCGCATTGGAGCAAAAAGGCGGTTTTAAGATGGCGCTGGATTTGGATGAAAGTCTGTCGATTATTCTTAAGGCATTTCTTGCTGGGATGGAAAAAGAAGGGGTATCTTGATAAAGAGCCCCCGTTGTTCGGTCTTATAAATACTTTACAAATCTTTTTGATCAACATTTAATTCAATTAGATTCCCATCAGGATCGGCACAAAAGATTTGGGCGAAGCCGCTGGCACTATGAGGTTTTTCTAATGTCGCAATCCCATGTTGTTTAAGCCAGTAAAGAGTATCATTGTAGGATTTGATTCTTAGGGCAAAATGGCCTTCCCGGCTGCTCAGATGTTTTTCCTTGCGAATCGTTTGAGAGGTCGGGAGGACAATAAGATGAAGCTGCTGGTTGCCTATTTTATACCATGCTCCTGCGAAATCAAAGGGTGGACGTTCAAGTTCTTTTAAACATAGGATTTCACTATAAAAATGTTTTGCACGCTCTAGATCGGTTACGGTCAGACTAACGTGATGAAGAAGTTCTTCGTATTGAATCAATTCGGTCATCTCCAGTACAATTGAATTTTTGAGTTTGATAACTAAATTATAACATTGTACTGAAAAGGATTTAAAAGAAGAATCTTGCTAGGACAATCTATAACCATAAGGGACATTTTGGAGATGTATTAGTTTGCTAAGCTTTGTTATAATAATGGAAAACTTAAGTAATAAGGAATGATGCCTGTGCGGAGCATAGAAAAATATGGTTTAATTTTGGACGTGGAAACGACCGGATTGGGTCCCACTAAAGATGAAGTAATTGAATTGGCCTTAAAGTTATTTACCTATCGATCCGATTCGGGTGAAATAATCGATATTATTGAGGAAGATTCATTTTTAAGGGAGCCACTTTCTGAGTCAGCTCGTTTTAACTATGACCAAGCATATAGAGTACATGGGATTCCGTATGAGTTAGTTAAAGGAAAAAGCTTTTTCGATGGAAAAATAAAAACCTATTTTCATCGTGCAGACACTGTGTTTGCACATAACGCATCCTTTGACCGCAGCTTTCTTTATCACATGTACCCAGAGGTTAACGAATTAAAGTGGTATTGTACGATGAGAGGGGTACCGTGGAAAAATTATGGATTTCCAAATGGGAAACTTTTGACCCTTTTACAAGCCCATAACATTACCAATTACCAAACACATAGAGCACTTGACGATATTACATATTTAATGGAATTGCTCAAGAAAGAAAGTCCGAACGGCAACCTCTATCTGCAGGAAGTACTCGAAAAAGGCCCAATGAGAAAATACCAACCAGCCGCCGCTCGAACAAAAATGGGCTAAAACCTGCCCCAACCGAAACCCCAACGCAAAAACCCTGCGTTGGGGTTAGTAATGGTGCCTGTCACCATTGCTACTATTTACACTATATTTAATTTCCTTTTTACTTGAAGGTTTACCGCTTTATTTGAAGGTTCCAATATATTTAGATTGTGGTCTATAGATGGTGTTGTTTTCTGCTTGTTCTAAGACGTGTGCTGTCCAGCCTACCGTTCTGCTTGCGGTAAAGGTGGGGGTGAACAGTTCTGAATCCATATTGATTGCTTTCATGATGGCGGCAGCGTAAAATTCTACGTTTGTATAAAGGGAACGACCAGGCTTCAGTTCTGCTAATACCCTGACAGCCGTGTCTTCTACAAGCATCGCTAAGTCAAGCCACTCATCTTCTCCAACCAGTTCCATTATTTTTGCTTTTAAGGCAATCGCTCGAGGGTCGTGCGTTTTATATACCCTATGCCCAAAGCCCATTAATTTTTCTCCGCGTAAAACCTTTTCCCGTATCACCATTTCTGGCTCTGCCCCCATAGCAATTTCATCAAGAAGCTCGATGACTCCTGAAGGAGCCCCTCCATGAAGAGGGCCTTTCATTGTTCCGATTGCTGATGTAATTGCTGAAACTAAGTCTGATTCAGTGGATACCGTAACTCTGGCAGAAAATGTAGAGGCGTTCATTCCATGTTCAAGTGTTAAGACCATATACGTTTCAAGTGCCTCCACATGGGCAGACGAAGGAACATTCCCGTACAACATATACAAATAATTTTCAACATGGTCTAAATCATTCCGAGGAGATACGAACTTTTTTCCCTCTAATTGACTTTTTCGATAGGCGATAATGGTAGGGGTCAAGGCGGTTAAACGGATGGCCTGCGTAACAGTAGGTTTCCAGCCGTAATCAAAATAACCAGCCTCCGCTGAAATGGCAGTCCTAATAACACTCATTAAATCCATATCTAGAGGAAGCTGATTAATTATTCTCATAATATATTCGGGAAGTCCACGATTACTCTTCAGATCACCTTTCAACGCAGCTAGCTGTTCAGCATCGGGAAAATGACCAAACCACAGAAGATAGGCAGTTTCTTCAAATGAGTTATTCCTCGCAATTTCTTTAATGTCATAACCGCGATAAAATAGCTCGCCAATTTCCCCATCAATATGACTAATCAATGTTTCTGCCGTCACAATCCCTTTTAAACCTTTCTGAATCATAAAAATCGCTCCTTTCCTTATTTATTATTATTTTATAAAATAAAGATAATTAAGAACATTAAATATTATTAAAGTAATTGATTACTATTTTTAATAAGGAGCAATTTATGGAATTTCAATGGCTCAACACATTTATTACAGCGGCAGAATATGGGAATTTTCGCAGGACAGCGGAGCTATTATATATTTCACAACCTTCCGTTACGGTTCATATAAAACATCTAGAAAAAGAGCTTGGTATCCTGTTGTTCCATCGGGATGGGAAAAAAATAAAACTGACTGAAGAGGGAACACGATATTTAGTTCACGCAAAAAAATTACTTGAAGTCTATCAAGTAGGCCTTGAGGATCTGAATTCTTTTACCCAAGGATATACAAAGAAATTATTACTCGGAATTTCACCACTTATTGCAGATACCATCTTGCCATATGTTTTAAAAAGCTATACAAATCAGTATCCGGAAGTAGAGATTTCGGTAAAAATAATTGAATCTGTCGATATTGAGCAGGCGGTTTTAAAGGAAGAAGTTGATCTAGGTCTTTCGTGCCTAAACAGCAGCCATCCCAATTTGCTTTGTGAACTTTTATCAAAAGACCGTGTTATATTGGTGGCTCCTCATGATGGGAGGGATGCTGAATCAGCGCCGCCTCTAAACGAGGAAGAGGTGCTAACAACCAATTATTTAATCACCCACAATCATCCTGGCTACTGGGATCTTCTTTGCAGAATGGTCAAAAATCAATATCCAGGTATACGAATGATGAGAGTCTCGCAGGTTCATATTACAAAAAGATTTATTGTTGAAGGGTTAGGAGTATCATTTCTGCCGACATCGACGGTAAGGAGAGAATTATTAGAGGGGAGATTACTAGAGGTAGACTGTCATTCAATTCAAATGCCTGAAGCCAATACCTACGCGGTAATGAAATATAATCATTCTAAACAAAGTGAATTTTTAAAGTTTATTTCGAATTATAGATTGTAGAATATGAATCAGAGTTGTATGTGGCGCTATAAAAAAAACGGCCCTGTCACAAGATTGCTGACAGAGCCGTTTTTTTCGTTCAATAAATTAGTGTTTGCCTTCAGCGAAAACTTGGAAGGTAACACCAAATTTATCTGTAACACTACCATAGGCAGGGCTAAAGAAAGTTTCTTGCAATGGCACTTGAACTTGACCGCCGTCTTGTAAGGCATCAAAAAATTTGCGAGCCTTTTCAGCATCGTCAGTGGTGATACAGATGGTCACTTGGGTTCCGCTTTCATGTGGCTGACCTGGGAACGTATCAGAAAACATTAGATCTGTCTCGCCAACTTTAATTGTTGCATGACTCACGAGATCCTTTGCTTCTGCAGGGAGAGGAAACTCCGGATTTTCCGGCATTTCACCGAAAGATTGTTTAAAAAGAACCTGTGCATCCAATGCATGTTGATAAAACTCAATCGCTTCCTTTGCATTACCCTTCATCACCAAATAGGGAATCAATCTTACTGTCATAAAATAATCGCTCCTTGTCTCATAAGAAAAGTTACTTGCCTTATTCGATAGTATGAAGACAGGCATCTTGCTGACACTAACCAATAAAAGCAGCCACATCCTAGTATTACCGATAATTCAATTATAAAACAAAGAACCTATGTTCGCAATAGTGAAATTGGTGCCTGACACCAATTTCACTATTGCCGTGTTATTTATTTCAATCCGGACAGGTATCTTTCTTTGATGATGTTGCCATGGTGGATGGCGTGCCCTGCGATGATGTAGGCGATGGCACGGGTGGTGATTTCTGTACCGTTGGCAAAGCCTTTTCTGCCCCAAGGCTCATCCGCCATGTTTTGGATTAAGGTGATGGTGGCATTTCGTACTGCTTTAAAGTCCTCAAGAATCACTTTATTCGAAAGTTGGTCAATCTGGGATCCCTTAATATAATCGTTCTCGTCGAACCCAGCCAATGGTGTTTGGTCACCGCGGCCAACACGAAGCAGGCGATAGCTCATTATTCTTTCGGTATCAGTCATATGACCAAGAACTTCTTTTATACTCCATTTTCCAGATGCATAACGGTAATGCCCATCTTCCTCGGATAGGCCTTCAAAAAGAGCAACCGTCTCCGCTAAATTCTCTTTTAAAATCGACAAAAGGTCACTATCCGATACTAAATTTACATAAGGTACATAATACTCAGGATATTCATTCTCTAATGGACGTTGTAACAATCCCGTTCTCTCCCCTCTAATCTCGAAGGCATGTTCACCCTTCATATTTAATCATTAACATTTCAATCCTACCACAATATTCAAAAAAATCGAAAAGATTAGGTTGGAAATGGTAACAATAAAAACTCGTTTCCTTTTCTAGGTATAAAAAAAGAAATAATAATTGGGATAGGTTACGAACATATCCCAATATATTGTTAGCAGGAGAAATTAATAGGTATAACTTGTAAAATACAGAAAAAAGTTGCAAACTAAAGTGTAATACAAATATTTTTCTAATTAAGAGGTTATGAAAATGAGCAAAGTAGAAATCATTGTTTTAAATGAAGAAGATGCCAAAACAGCGGAGGCCTATGGCGCTGACCGTCTTGAGTTAGTTTCCGCCATGACAGAAGGCGGACTGACACCTAGTTACGGAATCATTAAAACAGTTGTTCAGAGTGTGAAGATTCCTGTGATGGTCATGGTACGGCCACATAGCTTTTCGTTTGTGTACCGCAATGATGAATGGGTGGCCATTCGCGAAGATATTAAAATAATGAAAGAATTGGGTGCGGCCGGAATTGTCTTCGGGGCAATAAACAATCAGCAAAAAGTAGATTTTGACATGCTCTCTATGGTGTTAGAAGAAGCGAAGGGACTCTCCGTAACGTTTCATCGTGCGATTGATGAAACAAATTCACTAGAGGCTTATCAATCCCTATGCCATTCTAGTTATAAAGTAGATCGAATCCTGACATCAGGTGGAAAACCGGCTGCGCATGAAGGACTTGATATATTAAAAAGAATGATTGAGGAGTCGCAGAAATCCGCAAACTCCCCAACCATCATGCCAGGTTCAGGTCTTTCCGCCAATAATATTGAATACATTCACGACCAGCTCCATGCTGCAGAATATCATTTTGGCTCTGCAGTAAGGATTGATGGTGATTTTAGCAATCGAATCAACGGAGTTGAGATTGAAAAAGTAAGGAAAAAATTAGTTAATCGGTATTAGCCGTCCAACTAAGAATACGAAGTAGTTTTTAACAAAAAAGAGTTGCAGCATATTAATTTTAGCAGCATTGCTTTTATCGGTGTCAGGAACTTAGACTAATCTTCATCCTGTATTCTATATCTCAAGTTATTTCGAATTTATCGCTATGGCGAAATAGCGATTAGGCAGCCATTCAACTGTTGCTTCATTATTGTTTTTCTTTCCTTTGGCGATCTTCCAATCCTCGCCTGAGAGGCCTAAATCATAAATACCTACAATATTTCCATCCGCTTTTGATCCGAGACTAATCAATCCATGAAGCGGTTTTTTTAGTTGATTCACATTTACGGTACTACCGTCAGGACGGATTCCATCCAAAGTAAGTTGGAAAATGTCACTAACCTTTTCAATCAAACCATTTTTATTATGTCGGGACTCTAGGAGGGATGTTGTCGCTTCATCCGACAAGCGGTGCACCTTGAAGGAAATGATTCCATCCGCGATTTCTTGCTTTTTCATCAAATCAGCCACTTCTGATAAAGTTGTTGAATCTATCGACCATGTCGCTTTTCCCAACATCACGTCTAATTTTTGATTCCCAAGCATTTCTGCTGCTGCTGTCGGCAGACGCAGTTCTCCTTCTTTACCTTCGAAAGTAATGGTAAGATTATTTTCCTCTAGCATTTTTTCTAAATCAGCTGTTGTTATTTTGACTAAAGATGGATCCTTCACATTAAGTAGATATTTTTTTCTAAAAGTATCATATTCAGCAGTTATAACCGTTTCTCCTTCGCTCAATGCTGTAACAAGACCTTCTGAATTAATGCTTGCTACAGATGGATCGGAGCTATGATAGGTTATGTTTTCTGTCTGTAGCTTTTTGCTGTTATCTCTATAAATACCATTAACTATTACTTGGTTCTTTTCACCAAGATTAAGTTTCTCTTTCCCTAATACCTCTATGTTTTTCACCCGTGGACTTGTTTTTGTAGCTTCTAAAGACTCTTTTACCAATCCAAGGAAACGGCTAATTTCCTCATGTGGAGGTTCGGTAAGAGTATTAGGATGGCCCTCATCTCCTGGTACCCATAGTAACTCAACCGGAATATATCCACGGTAGCTGCTATTTCTTACATCTGTAAATAGTCGATCCATATCGATTTTTACATCTGTTTCTTGTCCAGCAGTTTTCTTCTTTACTTGGAAGTTATTGGTGTAAGGGAGTGCCGCCCGCATGTCATGATACCAATTATAATCATATCCGTAGTTATTACTTCGGAAATTCCTAAAATAACCAGTATCATTAATAATTCCAATGTTAGGATGATCAACCCAGTTTAGGATTTGGATGATCTGTCCAGCAGTAGAAGTCATGTCACCATGGTTCTGAAGGCCGATCTTAACCCCCTTAGATGCCCCATATTCTGCAATTTCTCTTAAAGGAGGAGCAATTCTATCTCTGGCTATTGTTTCCCAGCCAAGGCTTTTAATATCTTTTGGTACATCACCAGAGAATACACGCATGACAGGTGCACCCATTTCTGCTGCTACATCAATCCAATATTTTATCCGTTCAACATCGAGAGCACGTCTTTCAGCATTAGTATCTGCAAAATCATTTTGTACACCCGTTCCGCTAATTTCCATTCCAAGTTCTTTACAAAGATCCTTTAACCGCTTAACGAAGTCATAAATCTCTTCATCTGATTTAGTAGGCATCGTTTTATTATCGTATCCTGGAATATAGTAAGCCGTAATATCTACCGCATCAAATCCAGCCTTTTTGGCTGCTCGTATTGCCTCAAAAGTATCGATTGGAGGTGGGCCATCTGATTTGTTGTCTCTCCAAGCGTTCAAATTTACATTATAGCTGTACAAATTAAGACTAACCTTATAATCACCAGTGTAATATTCACCTGTATATTGATAATCAAGATTTTTGTCGTATTTATAATCGTAAAATTGATTCTCGTCAATTACGTCATCATCTTCACTAAGATCACCAATCAGCTTTATTCTAAAATCCATAAACTCATAATTATCTTTATATTTTAGAATAGCTTCTTCGGTTGGAACATAAATCGTTAAATTTTGAACATCCTTAAACCAGTATCCCGTTGGAAGCATTTCTGGCGGCTCTTCTCCAAGGGTGAGAGATGTAATCGTAGTTCTATAAAATGCCCTATTACCCATAGCAGTTAATTTGGGCAGTTCCACAGCCTTTAAATTTCCTCCTCCAATTCTCCCTTGATAAAACGCTCTTCCTCCAAGGATTTTTGTATTAAGAAACTTTACGGTTTGAAGGCTTTGGTTTTCTTCAAACGCTTTTTCGGGCACAGTTGAATTCTCAAAATCAGCCTTGTCTACAAGCTCAAAAGTTAGAAGGCTAGTAAGACTTTCATTAATAAATTTCGTATCGGTTCCGTTCAGAATTCCATCGGTAATAGTAAGACTGGTAATCTCTTTATATCCGATACCAATACTATCAACTGCTTCTTTTAGTCCACCCCCGGCATTTGATATACGAATCGAAATAACACCTTCTCCATCCGGATTGGTTTCTGCAATTGCTGAAAAAGGCATTAAAGCAATTAACATCACTGTGGTAAGAATTAAACTATAAATCTTTTTTAATTTAAACATGTGAAAAACCACCTTTTTATTTTAGGTAATCGTTTACATAAATGTTTTAAACTATCAAAATCTAACTTCTTTTCATGTAAAATGACCACGGTAAAGTATTGGATGAAATTAAAAAGTTTAACATCTTCATAGAAAAAGGGACCTTTACATCAAGTAAAGTGCCTTTTAATTTTATTGATTCAGCATTATCCTCAAGTATGTTTTAATATCTCGTCTAGACGAGGCGTCAATATGTTTATCTGACATTCCTTCAACAAACTTCAGAGAATTCTCCAAATGCTTTTGGCGTTGATCAGCTGTTTTTGCTTTTTCAGCTGAGCTGATGTGAGCTTTGAGTGCATCTTTTTGTCCATGTTGAATTGTAGCATCATCAATTAACTGATAAAGATTATTAAATGTCAGTTTATCTCTTGTGACCTCAATCGTGTAGGTTTTCGTGGATTTATCCGTTCCTGTTACAACGATCGTAATGGTGTTCACCCCTGCGTTAAGCAGAATCTCTTTGCTCGGCTGACCGCTTTCGACGATCGTTCCGTTCACTTCTACAGTCGCCTCAGCCTCTGCTTTCATTGGTGTAACCGTCAGGCTTGTAACGCTATTTGCTACTAGCTGCGTGTAGCTCGTCTTTTCCGATGTAAAATCTTCTTTCAATGCGCCCGATGACAAGCTAATATCGCTCAAATCAGAATAAATATTGTTCCGTTTTGTATCTTCCATCACTTTTTTCATCATCTTAAGAAACGCTAATGTTTCTTCATAAGGAGGTGTGTCAAGTTTTCCCGGGTAGCCTTCGTCGGCGGGAAGCCACAAAAGTTCAACTGGTATATAACCGCGGTATGAGCTTCTTCTAATGTCCCTAAACAATCTTTCTAGATCCATAAGCTCTTCTGATTCGGCTCCGGCAGGTTTTTTCTTGACTTGAAAGTTGTTTGAATACGGGAGGACAAGTGCAATATCCTTATACCAATCATATTGTCTGCCATCAGTAGTCAAAAAGTCTTTGTAGAATCCAGTGTCATTCACGATGCCAACATTGTCTCTATCAAGCAATTCCAAAAACCGCAACACTTGGTTCGCCGTTGCCAGCATATCGCCATGGTTTTGGATGCCGATTTCTACGTCTGGATAATTATCTCTTGCGTAATCCGCAATTACCCGAACGTCAGGCACAATTCGGTCTTGCATAATCGCTTCCCAGCCAGTGCGCTTAATATCAACAGGTGGAGGACCAGTAAACACTCGGATAATAGGCGCGCCCATTTCATGTGCTACCTTAATATAAAACTTAATGCGCTCAATATCTAAATCACGTCTCGCCTTATTAGGATCAGCAAAGTTATTCTGAATGCCTGTACCGCTTATCGCAATACCCAATTTAGCGCTGAATTCTTTAATCTCTTTGGCATACGCGAGAATTTCCTCTTGCTGTTTAGGTGTCGGCATTGCTGTATTGCTATACCCGGGTAGGTAATAGCATGTGACGTCGACAGCGTCAAATCCGTGATCATGCGCCCACTGTATCGCCTCAATCGTCGTCATTGGGACAGGGGAAGTACGCCCTTGTATCCATGAGTTTATATTCATGTTAAATGTATACAAGTTGAGGCTAGTTTTGAACTCACCGTTATAATATGGCAATGCTTGATCTTGATCCACACGTAGATAGTCATAGTCAGCGTCAATGTATTCAGGCGCTCGCTCTACAACAGGTAAAACTTCGCCACTATCCGCGATAAAATCTAGTGCGCTCCAATCAATCTGATCGTTATTTTCAAGTTTGATATATTCATCATATGCTGCCTTGTCGGGCACATGTATGGTCATATCTGTCACATAATTAAACCACAGACCTTGTTTGCCTTCAGGCACAGTAAGCGTGGGCGGTACGCTTCCCAAGTACAACTGCTCTAAGCTCACACAAAAATAGAATGCCCGTTGTTCTATAACTTTAACTTTTGGAAACCTAGCTATTTTAAGCATGCTAGCAGTAGAACCCTTTGTTTGGGCAAATGCTTGCGAGCTTATTGTTGTAACATTCGGAAAGTCAACCTCAGTCAGGCTTTCAAATAAATTGAACGCTTTCACCCCGATTGTCGTTACGTTATCCGCTTTGACTTTTGTTAGATATCTATTGCCTTCAAAGGCATTTTTGGGAATGGTCCCGTTTACGAAATTAGCTGTACCAATAATGTAAAGTTCTTCAAGTTTTTTAAGACTGGTTGCAATAAAGGCACAGTCAGCAGGGTCTAAAACGCCCGCTTCAATGGTAAGTACTTTGATATCACTATAGTCGAATTTATATTTGTCAATGGCGTCCTTCAGCTTTTTAGTTGTAAAATTATTAATTACAACCTCTTTTGTTGCACGTGGTCCAGCGTCAGCATCTTTTTCGGCGTCATCGTCATTTGAAGTAAAGGTACAGCCAACACAATTGTTGATCCAGTCCTCGTCGTCTTTGAAGACAGAGACTGCAACTGTAGGAACATAAATGATGAGATTATCGGTATTGACGTCTTTGAACCAGTCGGTGGGTTCACCTGGAAATTCATCAAACGCAACTGGAAGATATGTTTTGTTAAATGTGAGTGATTTAAGACTTGTATTACCCTTGAAAGCCCCCGGACTGATCGTTCTAGTTAAGCCAAACTCGGCTTTCTCCAATAAGGAACAACCCTCAAAAGCCGATGAACCGATGTTAGAAGTATCAATTCCTATTTTTACGTCCTTCAAATTTGTAAGTCCTTTAAAGGCATTATTAGGCAATTTACCACCGTTCCATGTTAGATAAGTAGGGTCATCCGGCTTTTCTATCGTGAAAGATGTCAGGTTTTTATAATTACTAAAGGACTTACCCGCAGGGTTAAAGTCAGCATTCGCTAACGTTTTCTTTGCTTTACCTGCTTTGACAATAATAGTCTTCAACTTAGCGGCTTGCTCGGGATTTGTGCTGTCATAGCCGGCTTGCGCCAAAAGGTCAAGAAGACCAGTATTTGTATCAAAAGTGATGATAGCTTCCCCATCGGCGGCATTGTCGGCTGCTTGAACCTTCGTGCCCAATGTAAATTGAAGCGATGTCAATGTTAAAAGAGTCGCTAAAATAATGCTCAGTACTTTTCGTGCCTTTTTATACATGCTCTCACTCCTTTTATTCTAATTCGGGTTGATTTTTGCCACGTATTCTTGTAAATTACTATTCAATCACCTCCCAAAAAATTAAATCCCCTTAAGTAAACGTTTACATATTCTTCTTACCTGCACTTTTAAAAATAGCAGAGTAGGAGACAAAAAGGATATATTTTTTAAATATTCCGAATAGTCTTTAATGTAAACGTTAACCAAAAGTGTAACACTTCTTTTAATAAAGTCAATATTATAATGGTCACTTTTTGATCAGAAGTATATGAGTCGTTTGTTAGTTAGTAGTTGTCTAAACTAGATCTTTTAACGGGGGGAAAGTTTGTACTTTACCTGGCTCAAGTAAGCTATTGAACTATAATTTAGAACTGAAAACTAAATTTATAAATTTAAAAAATTAAAATTTTTCAAAAAATCATCTTGACATTGTATTATAAGATTCATAAACTTGGATTAAGTAAACGTTTACATAAATTTACCAAAGTGGACGTTTACTTTTAATTTATTTTTATAAGTAAACGTTTACTTAGAAGGAGGTGTTCAATCCTGAAGAAACAACCGAAAAAGAAATATACGACACTCCGTGACGTGGCCAAGTTGGCAGAAACATCTATTGCTACCGTATCTTATATTCTCAATGGTTCTGAGGGGCGCTACGTAAGTGCAGAATTAAGAGAACGAGTTCTTCAGGCTGCTAAGGAGCTAAATTACGTAAAAAGTGCTGTTGCAAGTAGCTTAAAGGGTAAGGATCGGGGTATCCTCTCGGTATTAGTTCCTCAGTTCGATAATCCATTTTTCACTCGGATTATTGTAGCAATTGAAGAAGTGGCACATCGTAATGGGTATTTTATTTCCATTAGCACCACAGTGGACGATATGGAGAGAGAAAGAGAAATTATCAAAAAAATGATTGAACAGCGTGTAGATGGTTTAATTATCAGCCCTACCATTCAGGGAACTGAAAATACGGACCATCTTAGGAACTTAGGGATCCCTTATGTGATACTTGAAAGACCGTTGATTGGACTTAGTCAATATGAATTCGTAGGTTCAGACAATTTGAGTAGTGGATATTCGGCTACAAAACATTTAATAGAAAATGGTCATACACGGATTGGCTTTCTCGGGTGGGACACCTTTATTAACGTCCAAGACAGGAAAGATGGATACCTGAACGCAATGGAGGAATCCGGTCTAGAAGTAAAGCAACAATGGATTCAACTAGGTTCTCTTGAAAGAGATTCGGGTTATCGTTTAATGAAGCATTGCCTTGATTCAAATATTACCGCTGTAGTATTTGGCCACCACATTCTGGCAGAAGGTGCGATTCGATTGTTAAGGGAGAGAAAGATAAGTATTCCAGAAGAGATGTCTGTTGTTATTGTCGGTACCCCTAGTTGGGCGGAGTTAAGTCTACCGAAATTTACCTGTGTCAAACAAGGTGAGGAGCAGATTGGCGAAATCGCCGCGGAAATTTTATTGAAAAACATAGCAGGAGAAACTGAGAGCCAGACATGGCATAAAGAAAAAGTTTTTTGTGAAGTTGTGCCGGGAGACTCTGTAAAAAATTTAAATAATCAGGGGGAATTGTAATGAAAAACAAAAAAGGAATCGTATGGGGAATTGTAATTGCGCTTGTTGTTGTACTTGCACTAGCATGGCCGAAATTTTCGGATAAATTCCAAGCTGAACCAAAATCAAATTGGCCTGAGAAAGATATTACCATGGTAGTTCCTTTTAATCCAGGTGGCGGAACTGATTTGACAACGAGAGCATTAGCAGATGAAATGTCAAAGAGTCTTGGGAAAAATATATCTGTCGTTAATACGCCAGGAGCTAGCGGTTCAGTCGGTACGCTAAGTGTACAGAATGCGAAACATGATGGCTATACAATGTTAGGTAACGGCTTCATGGCATTTGTCAGCTACCCAGTTATGGGATACACAGAACAAACACACCGTGATTGGAATATTTGGATTGCCACTCTTTCTCCGAACGTTATTGCTGTGAAGGAAGATTCTAAATACACTGATGTTAACTCACTAATAAAAGATTTGAAGGATCATCCTGGAGCGGTATCTGTAGGTACAGCTGGTATTGGTACAGGCGGACATATCGCAAGTGAAGTATTAAAGTCAGCCCTTGGATTTGATTACAAACATGTTCCATACCAAGGAGGAAATCCAGCTATTCTAGCAGCTCTATCCGGCGAAGTAGATTTTGTTCCACAATTATCGATGGAAATGGTAGATATGCTTAGAGGGAAAAAATTAAAAGGACTTGCAGCTCTAACAGAAAAGCCGCTTGAAATTGATGGAGCAGATCCAATTCCGTCCATTGCTGATACTCATCCTGAATTGAAGTCAATCGTTCCATTAGGAGAAACCTTTGGTATCGCAGTACCTAAGGATACTCCAAAAGACGTTGTAAAGAAGATTGATGAAGCGTTTAATAAAGCTATCAAAAGTGAAACAATGAAAAAATTTGCGAAGGAAAAAGGTGTAGAGGTTCTTGGCTATAGCGGCGATGAGGCACAAAAATTTGTCGAGAAGCTTGCAACTACTGTGGACTGGGCATTGTACGATGGTGGAGTTGCAAAGATTTCACCGGAGAAATTTGACATTGCAAAGCCAAAAAAATAATTCCAATGAAATTAGGTGGGTAACAAATGGAAGGGAATATTAAACATCTCGATTTTATTTCGGCAATCTGTTTGTTTCTGGTCTCTGTCTATATTATATGGGATAGCTGGAGAATTCATGAAGATGTTGGAGGTCCGCTTTACGCTTCGCCAGGACTGCTAACATTATTTCTTGGAACGATGATTGCGCTATGTTCCGTATTATTATTTATTAGATGTTTGAAAAATGTAGGATTCACAGGCAATATAAGTGCATTCAAACATTGGTTTACAGAATTCATCAAGATGAAAGAAACATTAAATACGTTGTTAGGAATAGGAATACTTGCATTATTCGTATTTATTCTGCTTCCTAGATTTCCGTTTTTGATTTCTTCATTCATATTTACGTTTATTTTGATGAAAGTGATGGAGGCTGGTTCCATTCTTAAAATCACTATTATATCTGCTTGTGTAAGCGGATCGATCTTTACGCTATTTGAAATTATATTTAAAGTACCATTACCTTAAAGAAAGAAGATGAATAACATGGCCTTACAATATATTCTCGATACGCTTTATCAACTTGTTACGCCAGTTAATCTTCTGACGCTAGTGCTTGCCGTGTTTTTCGGTCTATTAGTCGGTGTACTGCCGGGATTAACTTCTACAATGGCAATCGCGCTTTTGACTGGTTTGACTTATGGGATTTCTTCAGAGACAGCGATTTTATCATTAATTGGGGTGTATGTTGGGGCAATTTCTGGCGGAGTACAAACAGCCATCTTATTAAACATACCTGGAACCCCAGCTGCAGCTGCAACGGCAGTGGATGGTTATAAGATTGGGCAAAGGGGCGAAGCAGGCTTAGGCATTTTTCTCGGAAATGCCTCTGCTTTCCTAGGTACTTTATTCGGAGCAGTTTGTGTCTTAATACTAACACCGCTTCTGTCGATGCTATCTTTAAAATTCGGTTCTTGGGAGTTCTTTTTACTAGCTGTTTTCGGCGTCATGATTTGTGGTAGTTTGACATCAGGAGGCGACTCCTTAAAAGGTTGGATTTCCGGACTAATTGGGTTATTTGTTGCCCAGATTGGCTTAGATGCCTTGAACTCTTATCCACGGTTTACATTTGGAAGTATGGCCTTAATAGGAGGCATTCCATTAATTCCGATTATGATAGGATTGTTTGGATTTCCTGAAATCGTAAGTTCTTTTAAACATCAAGAAATGAAAGCCATTAAACAAGTCATAAATCTACGAGTAAAAAAGGGACTTTCTATTTTAAAAGGAAAGTTTCCTACCGTATTTAGATCCGGCTTCCTTGGAGTCGCTGTTGGGATTATTCCTGGAGTCGGGGAAGATGTGGCAGGTTGGTTGTCGTATTGGGCAGCGAAAATGCGCAGCAAAAAGAAAGAAGAGTTTGGTAAAGGTTCATATGAAGGTGTTATCGCAGCAGAAACCGGTATTAATGCGACGATTGGTGGAAACCTTATCCCTGTTCTAACTTTAGCTGTACCGGGAAGCACTTCTTCAGCTGTGTTACTAGCAGCTTTATGGTTACACGGATTTAGACCGGGGCCATTATTGTTGAGCGAATCTCCTGGATTTATCTATACAATGAGCATGTATTTGGTAGCTAGCGCATTTGTTATGCTGCTTTTGGGACTTCTCGTCTCTCGATATACGGTGAAAATGCTCAAAATTGACAAAAGAATTCTAATGCCAATCGTCTTCGTATTTTGCGCAGTTGGTTCATTCGTTATTGATAACTCAATCACCAGTGTTTACATGATGTTCATATTCGGAATTCTCGGTGTGCTTTTATCAGCAATGAAATATCCAGCCGCTCCATTTTTGCTAGGTGTCGTACTTGGTCCAATGGCTGATTCGAATTTAAGACGGGCATTGGTTTTGTCTGATGGAAGTCTGGCTCCTTTCTTAACTAGACCGTTATGTCTTGTATTCGTAATTGGTATTATCTTAATGATTTTAGCTCAGTTAAAAGTTTTTGATAAGTTAAAGCCAATTATTTCTAAAAAGAAAAACATCTCGGGGTGACTTTGGAATGAAAAAAGTGAATGTTGGTATCGTCGGCAGCGGGTTTATTGCGACAATCCACATAGATAGTTATAAAAAGGTATTTGGGATTGATGTTTGTTTGAAGGCAGTGGCATCAACCAATAAAAAGGTACAGTCTTTTGCAGACAAATACGGTATTGAAAAAGTTTATTCGCAGTTTGATCAGTTGCTGGAAGATCCAGAAATTGATGTTGTAGATATTTGTACTCCTGCCCACCTGCATGAGTCAATGATCATACGTGCTTTGTTGGCAGGAAAGCATGTTATTTGTGAAAAACCTATGACCGGCTATTATGGAACAGGGGAAGCAAATGTTGGGTCTACTGTTTCCAAAGAAGAGATGTATCATGATGTGATTCGTCGGATGGATAAACTAAAAGTAGTGGCCGAGCAAAGCGGCAAGTTATTCATGTATGCAGAGAATTGGGTGTATGCACCCTCGATTACAAAATGTGCAGAGATCATCAAAGAGAGAAAAAACAAAGTCCTTTTGTTAAAAGGTGAAGAGAGTCACAGTGGATCTCATGCTGCTCATTCTGCTTTATGGGCACAAACTGGCGGCGGTGCATTAATCCGTCAGGGATGCCACCCATTATCAGCCGTGCTTTATTTAAAACAAGTGGAAGCTCAGGCAAGGAATGAAGAAATTCATATTGAAAGCGTTGTTGCGGAAGTTGGAAATATTACAAATCATTTAACTGAGCAAGATAGAGGTGTTATTGCTGCACGCCCTGTAGATGTTGAAGATTGGGCAAATGTGAGTATTACTTTTTCAGATGGTACGAAGGCGGCAGTGATGGCTGGAGATATGATTGTTGGGGGAGTTAGAAACTTACTAGAGGTCTTTACCTCAGAAAGCGCACATATTTGTAATATGACACCAAATAACCATACATTATCCTATTTCGCGAATGAAATGAATATGGATCAAATTTTTATTAGTGAGAAAGTGGAAACGAAGCAAGGCTGGCAATTTGTAAGCGCAATGGATGAGTATGTAAGGGGATATATAGGCGAATTCCAGGACTTTATGGAGTGTGTTGCTTTCGAGAGAAAACCGAAATCTGATTTTAAGCTTGCATATGATACTACGAAAGCAATTTATGCTGCTTATTGGTCCGCTGCTGAAGGCAAAAGGATTTATCTATCGACCAAACATTCTATTAAAATTTGAACTTAGTATTAGGCAATTAAGGAGACATTCTAAATGCAAAAAAGTGATGGAATGAACTACGCTCCGCAAGGAAAGCCTAAACCAGTAATAGGCAAAGGTGAATTTGTTTTTGCTGCGATGGCACTTGATCATGGGCATATTTACGGTCAATGTAACGGTCTATTGGAGGCGGGGGCAACATTAAAGTGGGTTTATGATCCAGACCCTGCAAAGGTAAAGAAATTTTGTGAAGTATACCCAGGGGTGAGTGTGGCAAGCTCTGCTCAAGATATTTTACAGGATCCGGATGTGCACCTAGTGGCGGCGGCGGCTATTCCTTCTGAACGTGGATTGCTTGGGGTCGAAGTGATGGAGCATGGGAAGGATTATTTTACTGATAAAACTCCTTTCACATCCTTTGAACAATTGGAACAGGCAAAGTCTAAAGTACAAGCAACCGGACAAAAATATATGGTTTATTACAGTGAACGCTTACATGTGGAAAGTGCTGTCTTTGCCGGTCAGCTTATTCAAGATGGTGCGATTGGTCGAGTAGTTCAAGTGCTCGGATTAGGGCCGCATCGATTGAATGCGCATTTGCGCCCGGAATGGTTTTTTCAGCAAGAAAAATATGGGGGCATCTTATGTGATATTGGCAGCCATCAAATCGAGCAATTTCTCTTTTTTGCTGGATGTAAGGATGCAAAGGTGCTACATAGCAAGGTGGCGAACTATCACAGCAAGCAATACCCTGAACTGCAGGATTTCGGAGATGCTACCTTACTTGGTGACAACGGAGCAACCAATTATTTTCGTGTTGATTGGCTAACACCCGACGGACTGGGATCTTGGGGTGATGGGAGATTAACCATCTTAGGAACAAAAGGGTATATCGAACTTAGAAAGTATATTGATATTGCCCGTGATCCGAGTGGTGATCACCTGTATATGGTGAACGATGAAGGAGTACATCACTTGGAGCTAAGCGGAAAAGTCGGATATCCTTTCTTTGGAGAATTGATTTTGGATTGCTTAAACAGGACAGAACGAGCGATGACGCAAGAACATGCGTTTAAAGCTGCTGAACTTTGCCTGTCAGCTCAAAAACAAGCGATGGTTGTAGAGTAAATCAACAATGACCTTAAATACAGTCAAAACAAAAAAGAGCTGCAGCTTGAAAAGATCAAGCTGCAGCTCTTACTATTTTCTAAACCATTTTATCAAATCGAACACGTTTATTAATAACGTACATAACAGGCATGCCAACTGCCATCACGACAAACTCACCAATTGCTGTTGTCAGCCACGTGAACATGAACGGCAGATCAAACGCCAAATGCAGTTCAAGGGCAATCAAGAACATCGTGAACGTGAAGACAAGTGTATTGACGATCATTCTCGCCCAAATGCCTTTAATAAAGCGTGCACACGCAATCGTGATTAACAAGGCAATCACCGATTGGCCGACACCGAAAATCAGGTCATATGCCTTCATTGGTGAAAAGAATAAATTCGTCAAAAATACACCAAGGACGATTCCATAAATGTACTTTTTGTTAAAAACAATAAGATGATTAAACATTTCCGATACACGAAACTGTACCTGGGTAAATCCAAATGGCTGGATTAAGGCCGAGACTGCAATATACAATGCAGCAATAATCCCGTTAACGACAATTCCCTTTACCTTGCCTGCCGCGGCAGTTCCGGTGGAATTAGCCCCTGCATTAGCTCCCATTGGCTGCGCTAATGTATTAGTTGTTTTCTCCATAATCATTTCTCCTTAGTTTTTTTACGTGGGAGGTTCTCGAACCACGTTAAATATAATACTTGCAATCTAATATATTAATATAAATAAAGGTGCCCGTCAATGACACTATTTTGGAAAAAATTTAAATATTTTTCAAAAAACACATCCAGATTAATAAAATTCTTCCAATTTGTGCATCCTATAAGAAAAAAAGGAATGGCTGATAGATGAAATATAATAAAATGTTTTTACTCGCGATGATGCTAGTATCTTGGCTGTCATTGCCGCTCTTAGGGAAAAAATCGTTCCGGCGATTTTATCCTGGGGCCTTGCTTGTTTGCATCTGGGTAATTTGTGAAAGTCTTTTAGCAAAAAAACGGGTATGGTGGCGCTTTTATGAAAAACTCATTCCAAATGTAATGGGGGAAATTCCTTTTATTGTCGGGCCGTTCTTTATAGGTTCAATATGGATTCTAAAGTTCACATTTGGAAACTTCCTCCGCTTCTTGGTGGTGAATTTAGTAACGGACTTTTTGTTTGTATACCCCGGAATGATCATCCTCAGAAATATGGGAGTGGTTTCACTGGTCAGAATGAAACATTATCAAATGGGGATTTTATTTATGGCAAAATCTGTGCTAATGTATTTGTTTCAATTATTCGTCGAAAAATTAAGGAAAAAACCGAAAAATATTATTCAAAAAATACTTTCATAAAAATAAAGCACCACAAGTCGGATGAAATCGTTCAACTTGCGGTGCTTTATTTTGCATGGCTTGTATTATCAGAAAATCTGTAAAATGTTACAATTAGTATAAAGCCGATATTTGGAAAATAGATAAAAGGAGAATAGGGATGGAAAAAGAACAAATTTCATTGGCGAAAACTGGGGACTTAGCAAGAATAGAGCGACTTTTTCAAGATTGTAAAGAGGCACTGCAACAAAAGGGGATCTATCAATGGGATGATGAGTATCCGAATAAAGAGTATTTTGCACATACGATTAACGAAAAAGAAATGTTTATTTTACATAATGAATCGGAAATATTAGGAGCCATGGTTTTGAATGAATGGGAAATTGCTGAATGGGATGCGGTAGATTGGTCTAATAAGAATGGAAACTATTTAGTCCTTCATTCGTTTTGTACACATCCAACCGTTCAGGGAAAAGGTCTTGGTGGAATCATGCTGCAATTTGCAGAGAAAATGGCTAAGGAACAAGGATATGACGGAATACGGCTCGATGCTTATTCCGGAAACAAAGGATCATTAGGCTTTTATGAGAAAAGAGGCTACAACAAAACAGGCGAAGTATTTTTCTCTTCGAAACCTGCTGAGCATGGAACGTACTTTTGTTATGAAAAGTTGTTTTAATATAGTGGGAATTTACGAAATCGTCACTAAGGAGGGAAGCCAATCAAGTGAGCACTAATAAAACAGCCCTTGTTTTAGGGGCAAGCGGTCTTGTCGGTAATGAGTTAGTAAAAACACTTATCCAGCGAAATCAATATAACAAGATTCATTTGTTAATCCGCAGACCGATTGAAAATTTTGAATCACCAGTTTGCGAACAGTTTATAGCTGATTTTGATAAGCTAGAAGCCTATTCCGAACTATTTCAGGTAACAGATGTTTTTTGTTGTTTGGGAACAACGATTAAAAAAGCGAAGTCAAAAGAAGTGTTTCGGAAAGTGGATTTTGAATATCCGTTAGAGGCCGCAAAATTAGCGTTAAAGGGCGGCGCAGAAAAATTTCTCATTGTATCCGCAATGGGGGCAGATTCCAAATCCCGATTTTTCTACAATCAGGTAAAAGGTGATGTTGAGAAATCGTTAAAAACATTAAATTTGCGATCATTACATATATTTCGCCCATCTTTGCTATTGGGTAAACGTAAAGAGTTTCGCTTTGGAGAAAAACTAGCGGCGAAAGCTAGTGGATTATTAAATAAAGTTATGGTAGGACCGTTGCGTCCCTATAAAGCAATTGAGGCGAAAAAAGTCGCACTAGCAATGGCTATAACTGCGGAATCAGGCAAAAATGTTATGAATACTTATCCTTCACATGAAATTGAAAGAATCGCGAATCAAAAATAACTCAGGGAAGTGTCCGTTTCTCTGAGTTATGTTTCATATTATGAAAATGCCTTCAAACCTATGACCCCAATGATAATCAACCCAACACTTACGATCCGTCCGATGTTTTTTGATTCCCCAAAAAGGAAGATGTTAATGAGTACAGCGCCTGCAGTGCCAATGCCGACCCAAACGGTATAGGCAACACTCAGCTGCAAAAAATGGAACGAGGTATATAAAAAAGCAAAGGAAGCACCGAATCCGCCGATATAAAGCAAACCATTTCTGAAGGTTTTCCGTTGACTATATAAATTCAATCCAGCAGCACCGGTAATTTCACCTACAGCCGCCATAAGAACAAACAACCAGCCCATGTTTTAGGCAGCTCCTTTCGCGGTTTCTTTTTCCTCAACTTTTGCTTTATTATCAGCAAGGTTTAGACCGATGACACCAATTACGATTAAAGCGACGAATAAAAACATACCCGTATTAAAACTTCCGCCAAATAGGAAAACATCCATTAACGCAGTTCCAACAGTGCCAACTCCCGAAAAAACAGCATAAACCGTTCCTGTTGGAAGACTTGCACATGCCTTTGGAAGGTAGTGGAAATCGATTAAGATGATCCCTATTACAATTCCCCATTCCCACCAAGTCTCAGCAGTATTAAAACCGTACACCCAAATAAGTTCAAACAAACAAGTTAAAACTACATAAAACCAGGCTTTATTCATTTTATTCACCTCTAGAAGATGCCTGCTATGGTCTCATTACTATTCCCTAAGCGAAACCGACATATTATGTTAGGATACCATATCATCTGAAAAAGCTGCTTGAAGTTGCCTGTAAAAGCATGGGGAATTTCCTTTAGTAAGAAATTTGGTGTGATTTAAATCACAAAACTCTTGCTGGATAATCATTATAATAAATTTAAACAGGGGAAAAATAAAAGAGGATGGTGAAGAAATTGGAATATACTTTTAAGTCACTTTATAGCGAAATTGGCGGACAGGAAACAATTGATCAGCTGGTCAATGCGTTTTATCCGCGTGTATATGATGATCCCGAATTGGCACCATTATTTGAAGGGGATATGGAAGAGATTAAGCGGAAGCAAAGGATGTTTCTGCCGCAATTTTTGGGAGGCCCAGCGCTTTATAGCCAGGAATTTGGTCCACCTGCAATGAGGGATCGTCACCTGCCATTTGAGGTAACTCCTAGAAGGGCACAGTGCTGGCTTCGCTGTATGAGAGAAGCCTTTCAGGAAATTGGACTTGATCAAAACCCGGCAGGACGTGCCTTTTATGATCGATTAACACAAGTTGCCGGAATCATGGTGAATACACCAGACAGTGAGTAACAAAGATCCCGACACCGGTGTCGGGATCTTACTTTGTTTAAAATGAAAAACTCCTCTGCAAAAAGAGGAGTTTTTCGGATTATCATCATTATTTTTTCAATTTAGCCCATGTAGCATCAAAAGCTTTCAATGCTTCGGCAGCAGTTTTTTGACCGCCAACATATGCTTGAAGTGTTGCACCAAATTCTTGACCTGCGCCATCAGGATATTTCATAAACTGCCAAGAATAAGTTTTGTCTTCTTGTGAATATTTTTGAAGATCAGCACCTAGAGGTCCAATATCTTCTGCTTTTGCTTCAATTGTTTTAAAAGCAGGAAGGTATTTGAAATCCTTCACTAATGCTTCTTTACCAGCATCAGATGAAACCATCCAATTTAAGAAATCTTTTGCTGCTTTTTTGTCTGCTTCAGGTGCCTTGTTATAAACGACCCAGTTTGTAGGTACGTCAACCATTAACTTATCGGCTTGTTTAGCATCGTCAGTTAAAGCAAGTGGAATAAAGCCAACTTCCATACCAGGGTTTAATTTATCAAGCATTGGCTGAATCCAGTTACCTTGCTGAATCATCGCAGTTTCGCCGTTAGCGAATTGGGTAACTTCCGTGTTATAGTCAGTTGTTAATGGATTTTTGTTACCGTATTTAACAGTTAAATCAACAAGCTTTAGGTAATCTTCAAAATATTTATTGCCTTCAATCTTAGATTTACCATCGTTTAAGCCAGGGATGAAGTTTTCATCGTCAGCTTGTTGGTACGCGAATGGAACGTTAAGACCATGGTTTGCTAACACCCACCATTCAGCATAGCCAACTGAGAATGGAGTGATTCCAGCATCCTTCAGTTTTTTCGCAGCTGCTTCTAACTCTGAATAGGTTTTTGGCAGTTCTTTAATACCGGCTTTTTCAAATAACTTTTTATTGTATGCGAAGCCGTAGCCTTCCATGTTAACAGGCTGTCCGTAGATTTTTCCATCCATTGTCATTGGCTTTAATGCATTTTCATAAGCATCTTTTACCCAAGGCTGATCAGATAAATCTTCAAATTTATCTTTCCAAGTAATAGCTTCTTGATAGCCGCCGTTACCAAAGATATCAGGCGCTTTGTTGGAAGCAAATTTTGCTTTTAGAGCTGCCGAACCATCTGCACCGCCGCCTACTGATTCAATGTTAAACGTAACATCAGGGTGTTCTTTTGTGTATTTATCTGTTAACGCTTTCAATTGATCTGCAATTTCAACTTTTCCGTTAAAGATATCGACCACTACTTTACCATCTTTGCTGCCGCTGTCTTTCTTATTTCCAGAAGCACTGTCGCTGTTACCACAAGCCCCTAATAAAAGTGATGCGGATAAAATCCCTGCTGCGATTGAATATTTTTTCAAAGCCATTTGTTTTCCCTCCTGGTTTGTTAGATCTAATTTTTATATAAATCCCTGCTGCCCGTTTTAATTCAGACAGCAGAGGTTGTTCCCAACATAAAATTACTTACTTTATTGAACCGCTAGTTATACCCTTGATAATGTGTTTTTGCATCGAGAAGAAGAAAATTAACAAAGGTATGATACCAAGAACAAGTGCTGCCAGTGCTAAATCCCATTGTTTTGTATACTGGCCAAAGAAGAAGAACGTTGCCAATGGAATCGTTCTTAATCCAGGATCCTGTAAGACTAATGATGGTAATAGGTAGTCATTCCAAATCCATAAGCTGTTCAGGATGACAATGGTAACAGTGATTGGTTTTAGTAATGGAAACACAATTCTCCAGAACACGCCAAACCGTGAACAACCATCAATAATGGCGGCTTCTTCAAGTTCTACAGGAATTCCTTTGACAAACCCATGATATAGGAAGATGGTCATTCCGGAACCGAAACCAAGGTACATGATGACAAGGCCCCAAATACTGTTTAACATTCCCAAGTTACCTGCTGTTTTAATGAGCGGAATCATAATCGATTGAAACGGAATGATCATCGCCGCAACGAAGGTCATGAAAATAATATTGCTGATTTTCTTTTTTGTTCGAACCAGCATGTACGCTGCCATGGAGCAAAAGATCACCAAGACAACATTACTCACAACGGTGATAATCAATGAATTTGTAAAAACCTTTAGATAATCTAATTTTTCAAAAGCGTTCACATAGTTATCCAACATCAATACTTTTGGTAATGCTGATGTGTTCGTTAAAATCTCGGCGAACGGTTTCAAGGAGTTTGTAATCAAATAATAGAATGGAACTAAAAAGACAAGACCAAGCAGGATGGCAAAGATTTCACCAATAAATGTCTTGCTTGTATACTTGTTTCCCATTAGGATTCAACCTCCCTCTTCTTCGAAATCGTTACTTGAAGGACGGTAATTGCTGCCACAACGATGAAGAAAATTAATGCTTTTGCTTCACCAATACCGTAACGGTTATTGACGAATGCTTCGGTATAAATGTTAAGCGCTAACATTTCGGTTGATTTAAATGGACCACCGTTCGTTAACGATAGGTTTGCATCGAAAATTTTAAAGGATGAAGCTGTTGTTAAGAATAAACAGATCGTTACGGCTGGTGCTACGAGTGGCATCGTGATGTGGCGTAAAATCTGCCATCTGTTTGCCCCGTCTATTTTCGCCGCTTCGATTAATTCCTGTGGAACGTTTTGCAATGCAGCAATATAGATAATCATGATATAGCCTGCACCCTGCCACACACTAACAATCACAATTCCCCAGAATGCAGTCTTTGCGTCTCCTAACCATGCTAACTCGAAAAAGGGAATTCCGGTTAGCTCTCCAAGGGAGGCAAATCCTTTTACAAAAATGAACTGCCAGATAAATCCTAGTAACAACCCGCCGACCATGTTCGGCATGAAGAAAACTGTTCGCAAAATGTTACTTGCTTTCAACTTCTGTGTCACTAGCAAGGCTAATCCAAATCCAATCACATTCGTTAAAATAATAGCTACTACTGTATATTTGGTTGTAAGTAGGAAGGACTGCTGAAATTGCTTGTCCTCGGTAAATAAGTATTTAAAGTTATCTAGTCCAACCCATTTGATGTCTCCAGTAATTCCATTCCAGTCCGTAAAGGAATAATAAATACCTGTAAAGAAAGGGACTAGGACTATCAGGGTGAAGGCAAGAAAGACCGGTCCAACAAATAGGGCGAATAACCCTGCATCTTTCAGTTTCTTCTTATTCTTTAAGGTAACCGATTCTTTGCTATTTGTGATTGTTCGTTGATTTATGGCCGTATGTTCTACGGTCTCTACTTTACTTTGGTTATTCACGACTGCACCTCCTATAACTTAATTTTAGGGATTTTAGAAAATTATGAAACGGCTTACATTGACCAAAAGGGTGGAAAATATTGAACTGTCTTTAAGAATCACAATATTCCCCTCTCTATATGAAAGGCTTTGTTAAGTTATGATACTATAAGGGAAATCTCCTTTTTAGGAGGAACATCACTGAAAAATGTTGAGCAAGGGGAGGAAGGTTAGTCATAATTCACTCATGATGAACACTAACCGATGAAATATGGGCTGGAGCATTCGAAAAAAATTAATCATTTTTTTAATAGCAGCAACGGTTCTCCCTTTTGGAACTTCCATCGCTATTACGTATTATCAAACGACTACGTCTCTTAATAAGCGATTTGTTTCGACCAATCATGAACTGATTGAAAAAGGGGAAGAAGAGCTTACCGTGTATTTAGACGATGTTGCGCAAATGTCTTCGGTACTTTACCGCTATACTCCTTTTATGAGTGTGATGAGAGATGGCATCTCGCAGGACTATATTAACAATCAGGAAGAGGTGCGCAGGGCACTAGCCTATTTATTTAACTCTCGTCCTGAAATTGAACAAATGCATATTTATATTGATAAGGGAAAGGATTCTTATACTAATTATCATTCAAGAATTAGCGGCAGGGGGAAGTATGAGAATATCTTTTCAAATCCCTACTATGCCCGGTTACATCATTCTGATGATTTTTCGGTGATTCAGCCGCCGCATGAAATTTATAGTTATAATCAGCAATCAGTCATTCCTAATTCCCAGAAGAAGAATGTGTTAAGCTTCCATAATTCCTTAATCGACCTTCCGTCAGACCATTTTTTAGGGCTTTTGTCGATTGATATTAACCTTTCAAAAATAAGTGCAATTGCCGGCCGATTATACACAAAAGATGTAGAAGATCTTTACATAATGGATGATAACGGAACAATTATTTATTCTTCAAATGAAAAAGACATTGGAACTAAGAACGACGAAAAGTGGTACAAAGATGTGAAGCAGAGACCGCTTAATGGAAAAAGTATCGAGTGGAAGGATAAACAATTTTCAGGCGTTATTGTTTATCAAAGATTTTCCGAACCGTATAAGAATTGGAATATTGTAAAACGCATTCCTTATAATGTCTTATATCAAAGTGCCCGACAAACAGCGCTAATGAATATATTTATTGGGCTAGTTACACTTGTGGTTGTCTTATTAGCCACCATGGTCATCTCATTTAAGATTACAGCTCCGATTAAAGTATTGATTAGTAATATGAAAAAAGTAGAAAAGGGTGAGTTTGAGGCTGATTTTGACTCATTAGGAACAGATGAAATCGGCATGCTCGGCCGCCATTTTATACGAATGATTAATCAAATCAATGAATTAATTTTACGTGAATATAAACTAGAACTTGAAAATAAATCCTCACAGTTGAGGGTGTTGCAATCGCAAATCAATCCGCACTTTTTATATAATGCCTTTCAATCGATTGGCACATTGGCGCTTAAAATGCAGGCAGTCCCGGTGTATTCGTTACTGACCTCATTATCAAATATCATGAGATACAGTATGAATATGAAGGAAGATATCGTTCCGTTCGAAAAAGAAATCAAGCATGTTAAGGCATATCTTTCCTTACAAAAACAGCGTTTTGATGAGCAGCTCGACTTTCATATAAATGTTGAAAAAGAAGTTGAAGCGATTCTCGTCCCGAAAATGATACTTCAGCCAATTGTGGAAAATTGTTTTAAGCATGGGTTTGATCAACAGATTGAAAAAGCAGTGATTCATATTGGGGCAACCATAAACGATGAAGATATGGTTTGTATCAGTGTCAATGACAATGGAATCGGAGTATCAGAAGAGCAATTGGATGGAATCCGCCAAGAATTGTTTGAGGGGCGTATTCTAGAAGGGAAGCATAGAGAATCCATCGGGTTAAAAAACATCTATGACCGTCTGCAGATTTATTATGGCACTAAAGCTGCCATTTCTTTCGAAAGCGCGGAGGAAGGCTTTACGGTTAAAATCTGGATTCCCAATGTAATGCAAAAAGAGGTGGAGCATTCATGAGAGTTTTAATTGTCGATGATGAAAAACATGTGCGCGAAGGAATTAAGCTCCTTGGAGAATGGGAGCGGAACGGAGTCACAGAAATTTATGAGGCGGCGAATGGCGAAGAGGCGATTGGGCTGATTCAAACCTTTAGGCCGCAGATCATTTTTTCAGATATGAAAATGCCGAAAATGGATGGAACGCTGCTGTTAGAATGGATTAAAGAAAACCAACCTACTAGTAAAACGATTGTTGTGACTGGCTACGATGACTACTATTATATGCGGAAGGCCATCCATTTCGGGAGTTTGGACTATCTATTAAAGCCTGTTGATCCAGAGATTTTAAATCTTACATTGGAAAAGGCGGTTAAGGAATGGAAGAAGGAAGAAGCGGATCGAGAGAGAAAGGCGAGCAGCGCCCAATTAATCAATGAGATGAAGCCTGTTTACCGTGATCGAAAGCTGACTCAGCTTATTACTAGTGAAAGTATTGAGGAAGATTTGTATGAGGAATTCGGTTTTCTTCCATCGCTCCATTATACAGTTGCATTAGTCAGGATTAATCGTATGGCGAGTATGGCGTTAAATGGTGACAGGGACTTAGCGTACTTTACCATCTTGAACATCATTAATGAATTATTGTTGGAAAACGAATGTGGAATTGGTTTTCGTTATTTGGCTAGTAAGGGCGAAATTGTTATCATCTTCTGGAATCAGTTTGAACGTATGGAGGAACTGTTAGCGCAAATCTACAAGACAATTAAACAGGTCATTCATGTTTTTTGCCCAATAGCAATTGGAAAAGCAATTGATAAACGTACAAAATTAATGGACTCTTATCAGCATGCAAAGCAGGTTTTGTTAAATGGTAATCTGTTGGAGCAAACGGAGAGCCGAGTATATCGACAGGATATACTGCCTGGGGAAACGCTAAAAAGTTTGATGTCTTATTCTTCCGATATTGAGCTAGCAGTACAAGCAAATGAAATCGGAGCATTTGAAGAATTGATTGAGCAAATTACAGGCGATTATACGGAAAACCATTATTTATCCCTGAAGCAGCTGCTTCATTTCGAAAATGAATATTTGGTGATCAGCCATCAATGGTATAAGAAATATGACATTTCCATAAAGGCTGTAGAAGAGATTGAAAGACGAATTGACGGATTTTTTGACAAAAACGGCACCTTTCTTTTGGATGATTATATAAAAAGAATCAAACAGGAAATTTCCTTCTTTTTAAAAAGAGTAAAACAGAAAGCAAGCCAGAAAAATAGTAATGTGATTGTTGAAATTGAAAAATATCTACAAGCCAATTTTGACCGTGATGTGAAATTGCAGGAAATATCGAATCATTTTTACATAAGCAGAGAATATATATCGAGGAAGTTTAAACAGGAGTTCAATATAAACATCTCCGATTATATTGTCAATATTCGCATGGAACGGGCAAAAACTTTATTGAAAAATAGCGAAATGAAAATCTATGACATCGCAAATATGATTGGGTATCAAGACGATAAGTATTTTCGCAAGGTGTTTAAGAAGGTGGTCGGTGTTACACCGAATGAGTACCGGGCAAATTAACACCGAAGATATCTCAATTTAAAATAAAAGGTCTTTTACAAATGATGTTCTTGAAATAGAATTAGTATTATTGTTATATTATTTTTACTTAACTAAGGGAAGGAAGATAAGGCATGGCTACAATTGCAGATGTTGCCAAAAAAACAGGACTGTCTATTACGACAATCTCAAGGGCATTAAACAATCATCCATATGTATCTGATAAAACAAAAAAGTTGATTTTTGATACGATGGAAGAGATGGATTTTTACCCTAATAGCGTTGCCCAGCAATTAAGGGGGAAAAGTACTAAACTTATAGGTGTTGTAATCTCTTATATCACGAATCCATTTTTTGCTTATTTAGTTGATGCAATTGAGAGAGAAGCCTATGAAAGAGGATTTCAGGTTGTAGTTTTGCAAACCCTAGAGGATCCAAAGAGGGAATTGACATTTATTGATATGCTTAAAAAAAAGCAATTAGATGGCATCCTTATGACAAATACTGAAAATGATACGGAAATCATAAAAAAATACCTATTGGATGGAAGAATCGTAATGTGTAATCGTTATATAGGTAATGAAAAGCTTCCAATTATTCATATAGATGAAAAGCAAGCGACTTATGAAGCAATTAAACATTTACTTGAAAAAGGCTATCGGAAAATTGCTTACTGCACTGGGTCAAATTATCACAAAAATGACCACAGGTATGAAGGATATTTACAAGCATTATCAGAGTATAATCTTGAATTTGATGAAGATTATTATTTTTCATATAGACTAAATATTAAAGATGGTCAGCGGACTCTCCATGATATTGTTGCATTAAAAGAGAAGATGCCAGATGCTGTATTTGCAAACGGAGATGAAGTTGGGGCAGGAATTATCAGTGAAGCGCCCAAATTGGGAATTAAAATTCCCAAGGATTTAGCAGTAGTTGGTTTTGATGACCAGCCAATTGCAGAAGTTCTTCATCCGTCACTAACAACTGTCCGACAGCCTATTAAGGAAATGGGGAAATATGCTGCTGATGTATTAATATCCAAATTGTTAGATGAAGATCCACCTAAACCAATAGAGCTAAGGACAACATTAATTATTAGAGAAACAACATGAAAACGATTAACATAAATTTTTGAACAATGTATGAAAACGTTTGACATATGAAAACGATTGACATATAATTTTTTTAGAAATGAGAAAGGTATATTTGAAAATAAATATAGTAGAAATTTTTTTAGTAGTTTATGAAAACGATTGACATATTGATGTGGGAGCTACTTTTTGTTTAAATATAATCTTCTTAATATTGAAGTATTTTAAAAAATTTGTAAGGGAGAAAAGTAGAGATGAAGAAAAAAATAATTAGTTTGGTAGCAGTACTATGTTTAATGCTTGGTGTTCTTGCAGGCTGCGGAGGATCTGACGGTAGTAAGTCGGACAAGACAGAAGTGACATTGCTTATCGGTAAAGAAGAAGTAGCTAAAGAATTAGATGAAATGGTAAAAGCATACAATGACAGTCAAGAAAAATATACGGTGAAAGTTTTACCGTTAGCAGGACAAAATGTAAATGAAAAATTAAGTTCATTATATGCATCTAAAAATGCACCAACCATGATTAACATGGGAGTAGCTGCTGAATTAGAAAACTGGTCTGATAAATTACTAGACTTGTCAGATATGGATATTGTTAAAGGGATTGATCAAGTCTATCTTGATACAACAACTGTAGATGGAAAGATTTATGGAATCCCCGCTACAATTGAGGCCTTTGGATTATTATACAATAAAGATGTGTTAGATAAAGCCGTAGGAGGTAAGTTTGATCCAACTACGATCAAAACAAGATCAGATTTAAAAGCTGTATTTGATAAAGTTGAAAAGTTAGGTAAACGTGCTATTCAAATTTCCCCAATGGATTGGTCATTAGGAGCTCACTTTACAAATTTAGTATTTGCAGATCAGTCAGAAGATAGTTCTAAACGCCATGACTTTTTAAATAATGTAGCTGCTGGAAATGAAAAATTAGAAGGTAATAAAACGTATGATAACTGGGTAGCTACTTTTGATTTAATGAAAGATTACAATCAAGCTAAGAAAAATCCATTAGCTGTTGAATATGACACGTCTACATTAGCATTGGCAAATGGAGATATTGGCTTCTGGTTTATGGGAAACTGGGCTTATCCACAGTTAGCTGAAGCTAATCCCGATGCAAAGTTTGGCATTCTACCTGTACCGATTTCGGATGATGAAGGTGCATACGGCAACTCGCAGATTTCTGTAGGTGTACCACAATCATGGGTTATTGATAAAGATCAATCTAGTAAAGCGCAACAACAAGGTGCGAAGGACTTTTTAACTTGGATGTATCAAGATAAAGCCGGACAGGATTACTATGTGAATAAATTAAAATTCTTACCAATTTCTAAAGACTTTAAGGGTACTTTAGATGATCCTTTATCAAGTGCTATTGTTAATTATGTACGCTCTGGAGATACTTTAGAATGGATGAATACTTACTATCCTGCTGAAGCGTATCCAACCATGGGCGCGTCATTACAAAAATATTTAGATGGTAAAATCGACAAAAAGGGCTTAACAAAGGAATTACAAGACTATTGGTTAAGCACTAAGAAAAAATAATAGACTTTTATTATAGCAGAAAAGTTAGCAAGACAGCTTTTCTGCTATTGCTTATTAGGGCCTTTATTTTAAAGGAGGATAAAAAAATGTATCAAGAAAAAAACTTATTAGATAAAATAAAAGTTTTTCTCACTTTTGGCGGTATACCTATTTTTGCCTTTTTAACTGTAGTATTTATTCCGTTTATTATCGGTGTTTATATGACCTTTACTAACTCGACAGGTACAGGGATTTCAACTGAGTTTGTAGGATTAAAGAATTATTTAAATGCTTTCAAGGATCAACAGTTTTGGGATGCATTATTGCTAACCTTCAAGTATACAATCGGCTCTTTAATCATTACAAACGTTGTTGCCTTTGCTTTAGCATTAATTGTTACCAGTGGGATGAAAGGCCAAGATACATTCCGAATGGGATTCTTCACACCAAACTTAATTGGCGGGGTGTTACTGGGTTTTATCTGGCAATTTATTTTTTCAAAAGTATTAGTCTATTTTGGTACGGCATTTAACATTGAACTATTAAGCAGTTCATGGCTTGCAGACCCTAAAACAGCATTATGGTCATTAATCATTGTCGGTGTCTGGCAAAACTCAGGTTATATGATGCTCATTTATATAGCAGGTCTGTCCGGTATTCCTAAGTCGTTATTAGAGGCTGCAGCATTAGATGGTGCCGGCAAATGGAGAATTCTAACAAGGATTAAACTGCCGTTAATGGTGTCATCGTTTACAATCAGCATTTTCTTAACACTTCAAAGAAGCTTTATGGTGTATGATACAAACCTTTCCTTAACAAAGGGCGGGCCATACCGGTCAACCGAGTTAATTTCCATGCATGTATATAATGATGCCTTTTTATATCATAATTACGGCACAGGTCAAGCGAAGGCTATTATTCTATTTCTAATCGTTGCCGCAATCGCGATTACCCAGGTAGTTGTAATGAAAAAGAAGGAGGTTGAAGCATAATGAAAAAAGTGAATCTCAGTAAAATCTCTTTATGGATTATTAGTGCACTAATTTTCGTTTTGTACATTTTTCCTTTCTTAATGATTATTGTCAATTCGTTTAAAGAAAGATTAGAAGTAGTAGCAGATCCAATTAGTATTCCTAAGGTCTTTTCTCTAGAAAATTATAAATCTGCCTTTGAAACAATGAATTTTGGAACGTCCTTCATTAATTCTCTTTTGGTCACAACGGTTTCGGTAATAGTAATTGTTTTTTTCTCATCAACACTAGCTTATTTTTTGGTTAGATGGAAATGGAAAATAAATGGAATTATATTAATGCTAATGATTGCTTCCATGATTATTCCATTTCAATCGATTATGATCCCTTTTGTTTCTATTTTTGGAGAATTTGGTCTTTTGAATAGTAGAGAGATGCTAATTTTCTATTACCTTGGATTTGGTATTAGTATGGCAACATTTATGTATCATGGCTTTATTAAGAATATTCCGGTGGAACTGGAAGAGGCAGCAATAATCGATGGTGCAAGCAAGTTTACTGTATTCTTTAAAGTTGTTTTTCCATTACTAAAACCTACAACAACAACGATTGCCATTCTAGATGTACTTTGGATTTGGAATGATTTCTTATTGCCTTCATTAGTATTGGTAAAAGATGACATTAGAACATTGCCGTTGTCTACCTTCTATTTCTTTGGTAAATATACTGCTGACTATAATATTGCAATGGCAGCCTTAGTACTGTGTATTATTCCAATTTTAATCTTCTATTTCATCATGCAAAAACAAATTATTCAAGGTGTTATGGACGGTGGTATTAAATAATTTCAAAACTGAATGGGGTGAAGCATCAATGAAATGCCATGCCGCTGAAAAAGCTACAGTGTATACACGAAATAATAAAGCTAAGGTAAATTCTCAGTATCGGATGAATTATCATTTGATGCCGGAAATTGGCTGGATGAATGACCCAAATGGTTTTATCTTTTATCAAGGTCACTATCATTTGTTCTATCAATATCACCCTTATGACAGTGTGTGGGGACCGATGCATTGGGGTCATGCTATAACAAAGGATCTAATCTCTTGGGAGCATTTGCCTGTAGCGATTGCTCCAGAAGATTCTTTTGATAGTATGGGATGTTTTTCAGGAACGGCAATAGAAAAAGATGAGGATTTGAACATTCTATATACGGGTTGTTACAAAAATTCGGATGGAGAAGTAGTTCAAAATCAAAATGTAGCTTTTTCAAAAGACGGGGTAAGCTTCACAAAATATCCATTTAATCCTGTTATACCAAGTGAAAAGGTTCCAGAATTTGCAAGTTCGATAGATTTTAGAGATCCTAAGATTTTTAAGAAAAATGATGAATACTATTGTATTGTGGCTTCATGTACCCAAGATCGTACTCCTCTATTATTACTGTATAAATCGGTGGACCTAATCGAATGGAACTTCTTTTCTGAATTATTAAAAGGGATGGACGGGCAAGGGAGAATGTGGGAATGTCCTGACTATGTGCATATTGATGGGACTGATGTTCTCATTTTTTCTCCAATAGAACTGCTATCTGATGTTCAGGATTTTCAAAATCTTTCATCATGTGTATATGTGACAGGTAAAATAGATTGGGAAAAAGGTATATTTTTGCTGGAGGATATGAACGAAATTGATCATGGGCTAGATTTTTATGCAGCTCAGACTACGATTTCAGAGGATGGTAATCCAGTATTAGTCGCTTGGATGCAGATGTGGGATCGAAATATTCCAACACATACTGAAGGACATAAATGGGCTGGGGCAATGACTATTCCCAGACAACTACAATTGAAAAACAAGCAACTGTACCAAGTTCCGATCCCCTTAATAGATAACTATTTCGAACGGGACACTTTTTTGCAAGAACATACAATAGAGAATAATGAGTTATTTTCCATTACTGATTGTTGTCGCATAAAAGTGATAATGAAGAAAAATGACAATATCACACTAAAGTTTTCCTCAACAGAGGAAGAGTATATGTTAATTGATTATACAAAACAAGAGAATGAAGTTACTTTTTCCAGAAGTCAAATGGGCCATAAGATTATTGGAAAAGAAAACCCTCCATTGAATTCTCGTCGTGTGAAAGTAAGTTCAGAAACAGACAATGTGCAACTTGATATCCTATTAGATGTTTCAAGTATAGAACTATTTATAGATGGGGGTAAGGATACAATGTCTTCAAGAATTTATCCTTTTGAAAAAATAAATAAATTAATGATTTCTGGGGGAAATGTTGAAATTGTTTCACTAGAAATTCTAAATTATATAGGAAAAAGCGGTAAATAAGGGAGAGTATAGAATGAAGAAAAAATGGTGGAAGGAAGCAGTAGTGTATCAAATTTACCCAAAAAGCTTCCAAGATTCCAACGGGGACGGAATTGGAGATATCCGTGGGATTATTAATCGTCTGGATTATTTGGAAAACTTAGGCGTGAATGTCCTGTGGCTCTGTCCAGTATTTAAATCACCAATGGATGATAATGGCTATGATATTTCAGATTATTATCATGTAGACCCAATGTTCGGCACAGATGAAGATTTAGATGAATTAATTGAAGAAGCAGGCAAAAGAGGAATAAAACTATTAATGGATTTAGTCATTAATCATACTTCAGATGAACATGAGTGGTTTCAAGCAGCTTTGAAAGATAAGCATAGCAAATATCGAGATTACTATGTGTTTAGAGAAGGAATAGAAGATGGTCCTCCCAATAATTGGCGTTCTTACTTTGGTGGTTCTGCTTGGGAAAAAGTAGGAGACGATTCTAATACCTACTATTTACATGCATTTAGTAAGAAACAACCTGACTTAAATTGGGAAAATGAAGAAGTAAGAGAAGAACTTTATAAAATGGTGAACTATTGGTTAGAAAAAGGGCTTGGTGGGTTTCGGATTGATGCAATATTAAATATAAAGAAAAAAATTGAGAGTGGCAGATTTGAACCGGATGGTGAAGATGGTTACGTATTTATCGGCAATTGGATATTAAATCAACCTGGTATTGGTGAATGGCTGAATGAATTAAATGAAAGGACATTTAAATTACACAATAGTATGACTGTCGCTGAAGCGAATGTTCCCGATTATTTATTACCTAAGTACATTGGTGATGGAAATGGATACTTTTCAATGGTATTTGATTTTGCCCATAGCGATATTGATGTGCCAGAAACAGGGGAATGGTATAAACAATACAATTGGACAGTCCCAGAATTAAGAGATGCATTATTTAACTGTCAATTAGTGACACAGAAAGCTGGTTGGGGAGCAACTTATTTTGAAAATCATGATCATCCTCGATCAATTAATAAGTATATTCCAGAAGATTACATTAGTAAGACAAGTAAAAAAATGCTTGGAACATTGTTCATGTTCTTACAAGGAACCCCATTTGTTTATCAAGGGCAAGAATTAGGGATGACGAATATTCCAATGGATTCAATTGAAGATTATGACGATATCGCGACACATGACCAGTATAACCGTGCACTATTATCAGGTTTTAGTGAAGAGAAAGCCTTAGAAGGTATGTTTCGTCGAAGCCGTGACAATTCCAGAACACCTATGCAGTGGGATGCCAGCAAGAATGGTGGCTTTTCGAAAGCTGATACAACTTGGTTAAAAGTAAACCCGAACTATAAAGAAATTAATGCAGCGGAAGAAGAGGATAACGATCAGTCAGTATTAGCCTTTTATCAAGAATTGATTTCGATGAGAAGAAAAGGTAAATATAAAGAAACTATCGTTTACGGAGAGTTTGTTCCGGATAATGCTAGTGAAGGAAATGTCATTGCCTATCAAAGGCAACTAGATGATGAGAAAATACTTATAGTTGTGAACTTTGATAATCAGTTAGCGGAAGTAAATGTTTCTCCTCTATTTTCAGAAGTTGTAATGAACAATTATGAAGACGTTAAGCTTGAAAAAGGTGGAAGAGTTACACTTCGTCCCTATGAAAGCCTTGTTTTAGCAAATTTCTAGGTTAGAAAAAATAATAAACTGTGTAAGGCTTTAAACAGCTTATTTAACTTACCGTTAAGTGGTTTGAAGATATTATAATGAAGTAAAGTTGAGGGACTAGTATGTTTAAGTTAAGCGATAAATTAGAATTTCATAACAAAAGGAATGATATCTTAACTGTTGGTGAACTTCTCATAGATATGATATCTGATGACTATGATGACCATTTTGAGTGTAATTCGTATAAAAAGTTTTTCGGAGGATCACCCTCTAATATTGGTATGAACGTAAAGAGGTTAGGAATAAATTCACTTGTTGCATCAGCTGTTGGTGAAGATGGATTAGGGACCTTTTTAATCGGCTATTTGCGTAATGCCGGAATAAATACTGGCTGCGTGCAGCAGGTAGATTATTCGACAAGTATGGTAGTCGTATCAAAGAGTCAATTAACACCTGTTCCGATCTTTTATCGAGGGGCTGACTACCATTTAGCTTATACTTCTAAACTCGAAGAAGCCTTGCTAAATTCCAAGATTGTTCACTTTTCCTGCTGGCCAATCTCGATGGAACCAGTTCGTCAGACAATTGAAAAAGTGCTTGATGTGGCAGCTGAGAATAAGATTCTTGTATGTTTTGATCCAAATTATCATCCGATGATATGGCAAAAGGGTGAAGATGGTGTCGAATACGTGAAGTCTATTATTAGCAAAGTTGATATAATCAAGCCGTCAGAAGATGATGCCGAAAGATTATTCGGAAAAGATACCTATGAAAATCAAGTGCAGAAATTTTTACAGCTGGGCGCTAAACTTGTCATCATGACGTTAGGTAAAGATGGTGCGATTGTCTCGAATGGAATAGAGACGCTTAAATTGGACACCTTGGCCACAGAGGTAGTGGATACGACAGGTGCAGGTGACGCATTCTGGTCGGGATTTTATGCAGCAGTTGTCAAAGGATATTCAATCAGACAGGCGTTATCACTGGGTTTTGCCGTTAGTGCCTATAAATTGAAATATACCGGGGCAGTGGTCAATTTACCGACGCTAGAAGTCATCAAAGAAATGTACGGTTTAAAGGAGGAATAGGGAATGGCAGTAAAGAATCAAGTTCAGCTGATTACGTATCCAGATTCACTAGGGGGAGATTTAAAGACTCTTAATCAAGTGCTTCTTACGCATTTTTCGGATATTTTTAAAGGCGGAGTTCATATTTTGCCGCCCTTTCCTTCATCGGGTGACCGAGGTTTTGCTCCATTAACCTATTTAGAAATTGAGCCGAGCTTCGGTACATGGGAAGATATACGATCCATTGGAGAAAACTTTGATGTGTTGGTTGATTTAATGGTGAATCATATTTCCCAGAAATCCGAATACTTTCAGGACTTCTTAAAAAAAGGCCGTGGATCCAAGTATGCCGATCTGTTTATTACTTTGGATAAGCTTTGGAAGGATGGGCAACCGGTACAAGAAGATATTGAAAAAATGTTCTTGCGCAGACCATTACCCTATTCCACATTTACGATAGAAGAAACTGGTATAGAGGAAAAGGTATGGACAACGTTTGGTAAAACAGATCCTTCTGAGCAAATTGATTTAGATGTGAAATCAGAAAAAGTAAAACAGCTGCTTACAGATTTTTTTATGAATTTCAAAGAGCAAAATGTGAAAATCGTCAGGCTGGATGCTGTAGGATATATTATTAAAAAGCTTGGTACAAGCTGCTTTTTTGTCGAACCGGAAATCTATGAGTTTCTTGACTGGATTATGGAGCTAGCCCATTCTTTAGACATTGAACTGTTACCAGAGGTGCATGCCCATTATTCAATCCAATATAAATTGGCTGAGCATGGCTGCTGGATCTATGATTTTATTTTGCCATACCAAATTCTAGATACATTGATTAATAAGTCTAGCGGCGATCTTCGTCACTATCTTCAGACACGCCCGCACAAGCAGTTTACGATGCTTGACTGTCATGACGGGATTCCTGTGAAACCAGATATGGATGATTTGATTGATACAAAAGAGGCAAAAGCATTAGTTGATGTTTGTGTAGAGAGAGGTTCGAACCTTAGTCTTATTTTATCTGAAGACCACAAGGATAAGGATGGATTTGATGTCCATCAAATCAGATGTTCCTACTACTCCGTGCTTAATTGTGATGATGATGCTTACATAGCGGCAAGAGCGATTCAATTTTTTGCACCTGGCGTGCCGCAAGTGTATTATGTGGGACTGCTTGCAGGGGAAAACGATGTTGAAAAAACCGGGGAAGGCCGTGAAATTAACCGGCACAACTTCACACTTGATGAAATCGAACAGTCTCTTGAAAAAGATGTTGTCCAGCGTTTGTTAAAGTTGATACGCTTTAGAAATGAGTATGATGCTTTTAACGGGGAGTTTAAAGTTATAGAATCTTCCGATGATGAGATTCGCCTTTCTTGGCATCAGGCTGAAAAGTGGTGTACGTTGTTTATCGATCTTAAATCGAATAAATCGGTAATTGATTATCTTGACGATAAAGATCAGGTAGTTCAATATTTTGTATAATATATTGGATTATTTGAAATCCTTCAAATAGTGTAATGTTGACCCAGAGGGATTAATTCACCCTTTTGGGTCTCTTTTATTTTTTCAGGTATAATGTTAAATTGAATTTATAATAGATAAAGGTAAAGTCTAGATTAGTGGATTTGCTTACTTTTGTAAGGGGTTACGCTTTGAGGGGGGCTGAGATGTTTTTTTCCTTAAGAAATCGTTTATTTATCGTTTTTACATGTTTATTAACGATTCCATTACTCATATTGTCCATTATTATCCCAAGCTGGTTTACATCAATTATTGAATCTCAGACTCAGGAATTAACAATAGAAGCAATGGATCAGTACTCACTTTATATTGACTCAATCACAACGCAAGCTGAGGATTTAGGGAAGCAGGTTCTTGTCAATCAAACCACACAACAGTGGCTGAAGCTGGAAAATGCGGAGGCAAATATACCTAAAGAACAGAGCTTGCTGCAAAAGAATCAGCTCAAAACGCTGCTATCCTCTATGATGATTAACAATTCAAATGGAATGACTATTTCAGTCGTTCTTAATAATGGCGAAGGGACTTGGGGGAATAATCCCAATTTGCATAAAATAGATTGGTTTCAAGACTTTGCGATAAATGAACAACGATTTGTAAAGTCACATATTGATCCATATATGCCGGCACAAGGTAATAGTAATAGCTACATTTTACCACTCGTTGACTTAAATACGGTTGTTTCCTACGGATTTATAAAGGTCAATTTCCCTACCACTTTGTTAGAGACCGCCTTAAAAAAAATCACGATTGGAAAAAACGGACATGCCTATTTGCTGGATCAACAGGGGGCTAATGTTCTACAAGGGAAAATCAACACCCCTGCAAAGGTAGTAAACCAAAGTCTCAAAAAAATAAAAAATAGCCCTAAGGAAAAGGGGTTATTTGAAACGGAGTATTATGGAGAAAAATACATTGTTTTCTATCAAAATTTATCGGTGGGTGATTGGATTCTAGTCAGTGAAGTAACCAAGTCTGACTTATTTTCAAAAGTTTATCTTTTGCAGCGAAACCTACTTTTAATCAGCGTCATCGTTTTTTTGTTAACGATTTTAGCTTCTTTTATGCTTTCTTCCAATATCGTAAGTCCCTTAGGAAAACTAGCAAAAGCGATGAGATTTATGGAACGTGGAGATTTTTCGGGGGCCAAACGCTTTATGCCAACGATAAAATCCTCTAATAATGAGGTTGGATATGTTATAAAAGTGTTTGACCATACCATTGATCAATTAAAGAAGGTCATTGAAACGGAATATGAAGCTAATATTCGCCGAAAAGATGCTGAATACAAAGCCTTATTACTACAAATTAATCCACATTTCTTAAACAATACGCTTGAAATCATCGGAGGATTAGCGGCACAGGGGAAAAATAAAGAAGTCATGAATGTAAGCATCTACTTAGGCCGAATGATGCGATATTCCTTAAATACGCATAGTGATGTGGTGCATTTGGGTGAAGAACTTAGCTATATCCGAAGTTACACTGACATTTTAAAGGTGCGGTATGAAGATGCAATCACGATTAATTTCGACGAAGATTCAGAAACAAAAACGTTGCCTATTATTAAATTTATACTACAACCACTTGTAGAAAATGCAGTGAAATATAGTTTTATTGAAAAGGCATCTGCCGAGATTTTTATCAAAACGCGGAAGATAAACAATCAAGTATATATTGTTGTAGAAGATAAGGGGATAGGGATGTCGGAAGAAGTAATCTCTGACTTATTAAACGAAGAAAAAGAATATGAAATAAATAGTGTATTAAAAAGTAAAGGAAGCAGCATTGGGCTAAAGAATGTCCTTGGGCGCTTGAAGCTTTACTATGGTCAAAACTTTTCGTATCAGATTGAATCTGAAAAGAATGCGGGCACAAAGATTACATTATGTATAAATATTAATAGAGGTGATATCCATGATGAAGATCATGATCACAGATGATGAGATTCAAATTCGTAAAGGCTTACGGATGAAAGTGGATTGGGAAGAAGAAGGGTTTCAAATTGTTGGAGAAGCATCCAATGGGAAGGAAGCACTTGAATTGCTCGGTAAAATGGATATAGATGTCGTCCTTACCGATATGAGAATGCCCATTATGGATGGGATTGAATTAGCGAAGCGTTGTCAGCAAGAATTTCCGAACGTAAGAGTCATAGTTTTATCGGGATATTCCGATTTTGAATATGTAAGGGGATCAATGAAGGAAGGGGTGAAAGACTATTTGTTAAAACCGGTTGCCCCTGACGAATTAGTAGAAGTATTACGAAAAGTCGGTAAAGAAATAAAGGAAGAAAAGAGAAAACAAGTGGAAACAGCTCAGATGCGTCAGCTTGTTTACACCCAGCTGCAGGAAGTACAGGAACAATATTTGCTGTATTTAGTAAAAGAGGAATGGCTACAACTAAATTTGATAACAGAAAGGCTCCATCAGCTCCGGTTAGAGGAACTTGTAAATGAGAATGTATCCGTGCAATTTTTTACGGTGGAAATTAGAGTGAGCGATGACAATCCGTCAAGATTAAAGGAACTCTGGCTTCCTTTTCAAATGTTATGTAAGGAAATTGCTAAAGAGCATGCCGGAACGTATTCATTTTACGACCCAAGTTATGCAAATATGGTTCATTTTTTAAAGCTGATGGATAAGGAAATGGTATATAGTACTTCCAGTTTAGTGGAAAATATCCAACGCAATGTGAGGAAGTTGTTGAAATTAGAAACAGTGATTGGAATTGGGAATACAGTCACTGGTCTTCCAAATTTTAAGATGGGTTATATTTCAAGTTTACTTGCTTGGAGCCAAAGTCATCTTGGTTCACAATCGCAGGTGATTGACGCGGCAATCACGAAAGAGGAAGTATTTGAAGTATTACCTGATTTTGAGAGAAAGTTAACAAATGCAGTCGAAAATGTAAATTTTGGAGCATTTAAGGAAAATATTCACACTTTATTGCATGGGAATGGAAACCAATCGATTTTATCCTTTTCATTTGCCGCCAATCGGGTGTTATTTTTGTTAGAATCGCTGGCAAGGAAATATGATAACGAAACGAAGGATATTCAAAAAATGATTTGGAATTGCCAACAAAGTATTTGGGAACTCAACTCCCAAAGTAGGGTGATTGAGAATCTCCTTCAATTAGCGCAACAAATTATTGAAAAGGTTCGAACTGCACGCTTTTCGAATGGGAAATTAATTGTTGATAGTGTTCGGCATTATTTGGACCAGCATTATGCCAGTGAAATTTCACTTACATTATTATCTGAACTGTTTCATATCAATAGTGCGCATTTATCTGAGACGTTTAAAAATTATATAGGGCAGAATTTTAGTGATTATCTTGTAAACTTACGAATGGAGAAAGCCCAACAGTTCCTGAGAGATAAGCAACTTAAAATCATTGATGTCGCAAACTTAGTGGGCTTTTCTAACTCAGGATATTTCAGTACTGTTTTTAAAAAGCACATTGGACAAACACCTGTGGAATTTCGAAATTCTTTGGATTCATAAGTTTTAAAAAGTTAGGAAAGAGAGGGAATGTAGATGAAAAAGTGGCCTACAATAATTATTTTTGCCATTCTGCTTATTACTATTTTAGTATTTGCGTTGTCCTTTTTTGATACATTCTCTGGCAGCTCAAAAGATAATGAGAAGAAAACAAATACTTCCAACAGAATCCAGCTGACGTTCTGGCGAAACTACGGGAATGCAGCGGAAAATAAGGCATATGAAGAATTGGTTTCTTCTTTTGAAAAAGCTAACCCCCATATTGCGGTGAATATGAAGTCCATTCTATATAGCGATTATGAAATAAGGCTGAGAACAGAGCTTGCTGCAGGGAACCCTCCAGATATAATGACCATTGACAGTCCAACCCTGGCGCTATATGCCAATGCAGGGTCGCTACTATCAATTGATTCGTTTATGAGAACAGAGGGAAAGATGGAGGATATACCAGTCTCAACCTTAAAAGGGTTAAGTTATCATGGAGAAATTTATCTTGCCCCTATCGTAGAGTCAAGCATTGCTCTATTTTATAATAAACATCTTTTTAAAGAAGCGGGTGTCTCTTTTCCAACAGAAGACCCCAATAACCCCTTAACATGGGATGAGGTTTTGGAGATTGCCAAAAAGGTAAATAATCCCGCGAAAGGAATCATCGGCATTGACCCCGCACAGGGGTTTGGTGGCGGAGAATCTCCAGCCTATTTTAAAACCCCGCTCCTATGGCAGTTTGGTGCCAGCGTTTTAAGCCCTGATGGAAGTACCGCCAGCGGATATTTGGATTCAAAAGAGGCAATAGAGGCTCTTCGATTTTACCAAAATCTGTATCATAAAAATGGAGTGGCTGCATTTGAATTACCACCGGCCGTATTCGAGTCGGGTAAGCTTGGGATGACTGTGCTGGGCTCATGGACACTATCGGATTTTGAAAAAAATCACCCCGAATTCAAACTTGGAGAGGATTTTGGGATAACGCCACTGCCAAAGGAAAAGAATCAGTTTGTTCCAAATGGAGGCTGGGCACTCGGAATCTCCGCAAAATCAAAACATCCTAAGGAGGCTTGGAAGTTTATTAAATATGTAACTGGTTATGAAGGCATGAAAAAATATGTCACCATAACTGGTGATATACCTGCGAGATATTCCGTTGCGGAAGATTTCCCAAAGCTTAATGAATATCCGGCAAATATATTTTTACAGCAAGCACAAAAGTATTCAAGAAACCGTCCGATTACACCTGCCTATGCGGTTGTCAGTGATACAATCAAGAAATTATTTGAGGACGTTGGAATTGGCGGAAAGGATGTAAAGACTTCTGCGAAAGAAGCGGTAGAAACCATCAATACAGCCTTAAAGGAAATACAAAATCAATAATTATCATTAATTTACCCCTCTAGTTTTGTAACTAGAGGATTTTTTATTTTCACTTGTAACTTGAAAATTGTGAAGCGAATGAGACCGTTTTCAAGTGCCGAAAATTTTAAATGCCGTTTTCCGAAGATATTAAACTCTCTCTTTTTTCAATTTTGTTAAAGTTAAAATCAGAAAAGAAATTACAAACAAGTAGATAGGAGGTAAAGAGATTGCAAGAATTAGTAAATGCTTCAAAAGATACAGCTGTACAAATAAAGACAAAAAAGAAAGCGGCATCAAAAGTAAAATATCAATTGGAGTATATCAGGAAAAACTACTATCTTTACTTGCTTATCGCGCCAGCCGTTATTCTTACCATTATATTTAAATATATACCCATGTATGGTGCCATTATTGCCTTTAAAGATTTCAGTACGATTAAAGGTATTTTAGGCAGTGACTGGGTGGGGTTTGATAATTTCACTAAATTTTTATCCTCACCTAACTTTGCAGACATTTTTTTGAATACGCTTAAACTCAGTTTCTATGGTTTAATCCTTGGGTTTCCAGTCCCTATCATCCTTGCATTAATGATTAACCAATTACGCAGGGCGGGGATAAAGAAGAATATTCAGCTCGTTCTCTATGCCCCAAATTTTATTTCCGTGGTCGTTATTGTTGGGATGGTATTTATTTTCTTATCACCAACAGGCCCTATCAATCAAATCGTTAGCTTCATAACGGGGAAGCCGCTTATGTTTATGTCCAATCCAGATTACTTCCGATCCATCTATATTATCTCAGGAATTTGGCAGGCGGCAGGCTGGTCCTCCATTATATACGTTGCAGCGTTAGCAAATGTTGATCCTGAATTGCACAATGCGGCGACAATAGACGGAGCAAATATTTTGCAAAGAATTATCCATATTGATTTACCGACACTTAAACCGTTAATGGCGGTTACCTTTATTTTAGCGGCGGGAGGCATTATGTCGATTGGCTTTGAAAAAGCTTATTTAATGCAAACCTCAATGAATCTGCCATCTTCCGAAATCTTGCCAACTTATGTTTATAAAGTAGGTTTACAAGCAGGGGATTATGCCTATTCAACAGCTGTTGGCCTGTTTAATTCCGTCATAAACGTGATCTTGTTGGTGGTAGTGAATAAAATCGTTAAGAAATTAAACGAAGGAGAAGGTTTATATTAACGAGAAAGGAGTCTTGATATGAATATAAAGCATACTCGCATAGATCGCCTCATATTAAGCTTGAATAATATCTTTCTATGCATCGCCGTTTTAGTTGTCTTAGTTCCTTTGGTGTATGTCGTTCTTGCATCATTTATGGATCCAACCGTGCTATTAAATAAAGGGATATCATTTCACTTTTCAGATTGGAGTTTTAAAGGTTACAAGCTGATTCTATCTAATGATGCGATGGTACGAGGCTTTCTTAATTCCATACTCTACTCAGTTGGTTTTGCCGTTATAACTGTTGTCGTATGTATTTTTGCAGCCTATCCGTTATCTATTAATGGTTTTGTTGGGAAGAACTTCTTCATGACACTATTTATAGTTACCATGTTCTTCGGCGGCGGGCTGATCCCAACGTATATGGTTATAAAAGACTTAGGCATGTTAAACACTATATGGGCCATTTTGGTGCCTGGAGCTGTAAACGTTTGGAACATTATTTTGGCGAGGACTTACTTTAAAGGAATTCCCTATGAATTACATGAAGCAGCAAAGGTAGACGGAGCATCGGATCTGCTAATCTTCTTTAAGATTGTCTTACCGCTTTCAAAACCTATTATTTTTGTATTGGCCATGTACGCTTTTGTAGGCCAATGGAACTCTTATTTTGATGCGATGATTTATCTCGAAGATCCTGATTTACACCCATTACAATTAGTTTTGAGATCAATCTTGATTCAAAATCAAACGGGACCTGGGATGATTAGTGATCAATTGGCAATGGCGGAACTGAAAAAGCTATCGGAAATGATTAAATATTCATCCATTGTGATTTCCAGTCTGCCGCTAATGATTATGTATCCATTCTTCCAGAAGTACTTTGAAAAAGGTGTCATGGTTGGCTCATTGAAATAATGAACTAATAAACTAGACATTTGCAAATGCTTACACAAACAAATTGGAGGGTATTTCATGAAAAATGTAAAAAAGGTTATGGCCGCATCACTTGCAACGATATTACTAGTTTCAGGCTGCAGTAATAGCGGGAAAAGTGAAACAGCATCTAAGGAGTATAAACTAAATGATATTACCTTTCCATTAAAGGAAAAGGTAACATTAAACTTTATGACTCAAAGCTCACCATTAGCCCCATCAGATCCAAATAAAAAATTAATTTATAAGCGTTTAGAAAAAGATTCAGGAGTTCACATTAAGTGGAAGAATTACACATCCGATTCTTTTGTTGAAAAAAGAAACCTTGCCATTGCGAGCGGTGATATGCCTGATGCCATTCTAGATGCAGCATATGGAGACTATGATTTATTAAAACTAGCAAAAGATGGTGCGATTGTTCCAGTTGAAGATTTAATTAAGAAGCACATGCCTAATCTAGAAAAAGTTCTTGAACAAGCACCTGAATATAAAGCGATGATGACGGCTCCTGATGGGCATATTTATTCTTTCCCATGGATTGAGGAACTAGGTTCAGGGAAAGAAAGTATTCACTCTGTGGATGATTTTCCTTGGATCAATGTAGAGTGGTTAAACAAATTAGGGTTAAAAATGCCAACAACAACAGAAGAATTAAAGCAAGTATTGATTGCCTTTAAAACCCAAGATCCAAATGGAAACGGAAAAGCTGATGAAATACCAATGTCATTTATCGGCAAACAAGCCGGCGGGGAAGACTTAGCATTCTTATTTGGCTCATTTGGCCTTGGTGAAAACTGGGATCATACAGTTGTAACCAACGACGGTAAAGTTACTTTCACTGCATCGGATAAAGGGTATAAAGAGGGAATTAAATTTCTTAATGAGTTGTATAAAGAAGGCCTGATCGATGTTGAGGCTTTTGAACAAGATTGGAACACATACCTAGCAAAAGGTAAGGACGATCGGTATGGTTTATATTTCACTTGGGACAAAGGCAATATTACCGGTATGAATGACAAATATGAATTGATGCCGCCATTAGCGGGTCCGGATGGAAATGTAAATGTTGCGAGAACCAATGGTATGGGATTTGACCGAGGAAGAATGGTCATTACAAGTGCGAACAAAAATCTGGAGTTAACAGCAAAATGGATTGATCAATTATACGAACCAAAACAATCAGTACAAGACAACTGGGGAACTTATGGTGATAAGAACCAGCAAAATATTTTTGAATTAGACGAAGCAGCAGGAATGCTGAAGCATTTGCCTTTAAACGGAGCAGCGCCGGTAGAATTGAGACAAAAAACAAATATTGGCGGGCCATTAGCCATTTTAGATGAGTATTATGGAAAAGTGACCACAAAACCAGATGATGCAGCGTGGAGATTAGGATTAATGAAGGATGTCATGGTCCCTCATATGAAGGCGGAAAATATTTATCCTAAAGTATTTTTCTCCTTAAAAGAACTAGACAGGCTTTCAGCTATTGAAACAGATATGTTTGCCTATGTGATGAGAAAACGTGCAGAATGGATTCAAAATGGTAAAGTAGAACAAGAATGGGATGGCTATTTGAAAGAATTGGATCGTTTAGGTCTGCAAGAGTGGTTAAAAATTAAGCAATCCGGTTACGATAGAAACACAAAATAATAGTCTATTAAATAAATAGGGAATATAGGCTGTACACTACAAAAATCGTACAGCCTTCTTCCAGTTTCCAAGTTGCTAAAAAATAAAAAAGGGGAATCACATAATGAAACAAATATATAGCGAAAAGCATCGTCCGCAATTTCATTTTTCACCGAAAGAAAAATGGATGAACGACCCTAACGGAATGGTCTATTTTAATGGAGAGTATCACCTTTTCTATCAATTCCACCCATTTGGGATAACTTGGGGGCCTATGCATTGGGGGCATGCCGTTAGTAAGGATTTAATTCATTGGGAACAGCTGCCGATTGCTTTATATCCGGATGAGCATGGAGCGATTTTTTCTGGAAGTGCAGTTGTGGATTGGAATAATACGACAGGTTTTTTTGAAAATGCCCCTGGTTTAGTTGCAATCTATACAAGTGCCGACAATTACCCTGAATCAGACAGGCCTCGTCAACGCCAGAGTCTCGCTTATAGCAGTGATAATGGTAGAACGTGGACTAAGTACGAAGGAAATCCTGTACTTTCAGACGTTGCTATTACCGATTATCGTGACCCAAAGGTTTTTTGGCATCAAGAAACCGAAAAATGGGTGATGGTATTGGCTACTGGACAATCCGTCACCATTTATACATCTACTGACCTAAAAGAGTGGAAATTTGCCAGTGAATTTGGCAATCATGCCGGGTCACATGATGGTGTTTGGGAATGCCCTGATTTATTTGAATTACCAGTAAATGGTGATGAAAATAATCAAAAATGGGTGATGTTTGTCAGTATCGGTGATAACCATGAGTTCAAGGAGGGTTCGAGAACACAATATTTTATTGGTGCTTTTGACGGGACAACATTTCATAATGAAAATCCTGACGAAAAGGTTCTTTGGTTAGATTATGGCAGGGATAATTACGCAGGTGTAAGCTGGTCTGATATCCCATCAAAAGATGGGAGAAGAATGTATATTGGCTGGATGAGCAACTGGCGTTATGCGAATCAAGTACCGACTGAGGGCTGGCGCAGTGCGATGACATTGCCAAGAGAATTATCGTTAACTGCCAGCGAGATAGGCGTTCGCGTCATCCAAAAGGTGGTATCAGAAATAAATGTGATTCGAAACGGTTCGGAAAGTTACAAAGATCTAACAATAGAATCGAACCAAACTAAGACTTTTACTATGGTCAGTCCATTAATAGAAGTGAATATTGCGTTTGAAAAACAAACCTCGACATCCTTTGGTATCGTTTTTCAAAGTTCTAACGATGAAAAGATAGGAATTCGCTATGATGTAGAAAAGGAACTGTTGCTCGTCGATAGAACGAAAGCTGGAGAAAATAGCTTTTCAGAGTCATTTTCAACCGTACAAGAAGCCCCCTTAAAGATGGAAAATGATCGGATTAAGCTGCAAATCATTATTGATGCTTCTTCCATTGAGGTATTTGCAAATGATGGCAAGGCAGCCCTAACAAGCTTAATTTTTCCCAACCGGCCATATGAGCAAATGGCATTGTTTTCGAATGAAGGATCTACCCTAGTGTCCTCGTTAAGCTTAACGGAACTTAATTCGATATGGGATAAGTGATTTTGTCCTCATGAACGTACATTGAAATGAGAGGTTGAGAGTAAATGAATACAAATTCATCAGTCATTTGTATTGGAGAATTATTAATTGATTTTTTCTGTACAGATGTGGATATTGACTTAGTTGAAGGTCAAAATTTTGAAAAGCAGGCCGGAGGAGCCCCCGCTAATGTTTGCGCAACAGTCGTAAAATTGGGGGGCAATGCATTATTCAGTGGAAAAGTTGGAAATGATCCATTTGGGCATTTTTTAAGGAATGCATTAGATGAAGTGAATGTCGATACCTCTATGCTGGTACTCGATCATGAACATCCAACAACACTTGCCTTTGTTTCATTAAAAGCAAATGGAGAAAGAGATTTTGTTTTTAACCGTGGGGCGGATGCCTTCTTAACCGAAAACGACCTTGATAAAAAAAGAATAATGGAATCGAGTATCCTGCACTTCGGTTCAGCAACCGCTTTATTAGTTGATCCCTTTCAATCTACCTATTTACATCTCATGCAAGCAGCAAAGGAAGAAGGGAAGTATATCTCATTTGATCCTAACTACCGAATTGACCTTTGGAAAGGCAAGAATGATCGCTTTGTTGATTTAGCCAAAAAGGGAATCGCGCTTGCTGATTTTGTAAAGGTTAGCGATGAGGAATTAAAAATTATCTCTGGCATGAACGATGTAAGTAAAGGAATCACAGTTCTTCATCAGTTTGGAGCAGCTGTAGTAGCTGTTACCTTAGGAAAAGAAGGAACGATGATTTCGAATGGTCAAAATTCGGCATTAGTTCCAAGTATATCAGTAAATTCTATTGATTCTACTGGTGCAGGTGATGCCTTCGTAGGAGCAACGCTTTACCAATTAGCTAAAGAGGATGAGCCGAAAAAAGTTTTACAAGACTTTGAAAATCTAAAAGGAATCATTTCCTTTAGTAATAAGGTAGGAGCAATGGTTTGTACGAAAGTGGGAGCCATTACTGCATTACCCTCCCATGAGGAAGTAAAACAGTTTAGATGAATAAGAGATTGAAAAAGGATATGCGGAAGAGCCCTTCTTAATAAAGGGCTCTTTATCGTTTTTTTTTAGGTCCGTCTATATACTCCAGGTGATTTTCCGTATTTCTTTTTAAAAACCTTATGAAAATAAGGATAACTGCCAAATCCGCATTCTATAGCAATCTGATCAAGTGTCATAGATGTATATTTCATCCGCTCCATGGCTGCCGCCAGCCGAATTTCCTGCGCATATTCCATCATTGTTTTCCCCACACTACTTTTGAATAAATGAATAGATCGGGAGATACTTAGACCGGCATGCCGTGCAACATCTTCAACCTTAAAGACTGTCATGGCATGCTCTTCAATATAGCGCATCATCCGTGTCACCGGATAAGGATGACTGAATGAGGAACCTGCTTCGCTGATGACACGTTCTAGAGTTAGACAAAGAGATCGAAGTAAATATCCGGTAAGCTCTTCATTTTGACTGGATTGTGGACGGCGTTTTTCAATCATAATATAACGCCATAATGCTAACAGCTTTTCATCCAACTCGATTTGAGAGACATCTGGCTTGGCGAAACCGCTCCACCACTCGTCAATCCAAGTACCTTCGCAGATTAAGTGATAGTCACCGCTTACTTGTCCCTCCTTAACCAACAGTTCATAATGATCCCCTGGTTTAATTAGCAGGAGATCGCCTTTCTCAAGATTCATTTTTCTCCCTTTTACCACTACCTCACAAATCCCTTCTGTTTGCAAGCGGAACAGATAGGAAGGGTATCCGGATTTATGTTGGGAATGGTATCCAATTGTATGAAATGAATAGCCGCAGAATAATATGTTTGTCTTCATTTACTCACCTTCAAAAAATAGCAAAATAGTAGATGTTTTGATTATATCATCTATGTTGATTTATCAATAAGTATTGTAGGATGTAATCAAATAAGTGATGTTTAAAGGAGTGAAGGCTAAGGATGTCAAATATACCAGTAGCAGTACAAATGTACACATTGCGGGAAGAAAGCGAGCAAGATTTTGCTGGCACCCTGAAAAAAGTGGCGGAACTAGGCTTTGATGGCGTTGAGTTTGCAGGGTTTGGAGGATTGACAGCAAAAGAGGTAAAGGCGTTATTGGATGAATTTGGACTGCAGGCAGCGGCAAGCCATATACCGCTTGATGAATTGGAAAACAATCTAGCCGGGGTCATTGATGATCAAAAAATAATAGGAAGTAAATATATTGTCTGTCCCTACCTAATGCCAGATCGTCGAAGTGAAGAGGATTATAAAAAGCTTATTTCCTTTTTGGATCAAGCTGGTGCAACGTGTCGTAGTGAAGGGATTACCCTTTGCTATCATAATCATGATTTTGAATTGGAGCGCTTATCCGACGACAGAATGGCACTTGAATCTATTTTTGAAGACACAAATAGTGAAAATCTAAAGGCAGAACTAGATGTATATTGGCTGACAAAAGCAGGTGAAAAGCCAGTGGAATGGATCAATCGCTATCAAAATCGAACACCGCTTATTCATTTGAAAGATATGACAATGGATGCCGATCAATTTTTTGCAGAGCTTGGAACAGGTGGAGTTGATATTGAAGCTGTGCTCAGTATTGGCGAAAAAGCCGATGTCCAGTGGTGGATCGTCGAGCAGGATTCATCCCGCAAGACGCCATTTGAAAGCATTGAAATTAGTAGGGATTATTTAGAAAAGATTGGAATTATGTAATCTTCATAGTTCAATATTTTCCACCCTATCTGTCAATGTAAGCAGTTTCATAATTATTTTGATTCTCTAAAATTATAGATAAAGTGAACGATTAAAAGGAGTGTTTGATTATGTTGAATATAACAGTATGGAATGAAAACCGTCACGAACAAAAGAATCCAATGGTTAGAGATATATACCCGAACGGAATCCATGGGACAATTGCTGAATTTCTTAAGGCTGATGGATTCAAAGCAGGAACGGCTACTCTTGATGAGCCAGAACATGGTTTGACGGATGAAGTATTAGCTAACACTGATGTTTTAGTATGGTGGGGCCATTTAGCACACGGCGAAGTAAAGGATGAAATCGTGCAAAAGGTGCAGCAGCGTGTACTAGACGGCATGGGACTGATTGTTCTTCATTCCGGTCATTTCTCCAAAATCTTTAAAACATTAATGGGAACAAGCTGTGATTTGAAATGGCGCGAAGCAGATGAAAAAGAACGTCTTTGGGTCGTAGCGCCAAACCATCCAATTGTTGAAGGAATTGGCGAATATATCGAATTAGAAAAAGAAGAAATGTACGGCGAGCATTTTGATATTCCACAGCCAGATGAACTTATTTTTACAAGCTGGTTTGAGGGAGGCGAGGTATTCCGCAGCGGTTGTACATACAAACGCGGGAATGGAAAAGTGTTCTACTTCAGACCAGGACATGAAACGTATCCAACCTACCATAACGAACAAATCCAGCGTGTAATCATCAATGCAGTCAAATGGGCGCAGCCAGTCAAACGCGAACGTCCAATCTATGGAAACGCCAAGCCTTTAGAAGAAATTAAAGGAGGAAAATAATCATGGGAAAATTAAGAGTTGGAGTGATCGGCTGCGGAAGCATTGCGCAGCACCGTCATTTACCTGAATATAAAGCAAATAAAAATGTAGAGCTAATTGCGGTTTGTGATATCAATGAAGAGCGTGCAAAGGAAGTAGCTGAAAAATTTGGAGCCGTTGCTTACACTAGCTATGAAGAGTTAATAACTAGCGGTACAGTGGATGCGGTCAGCGTTTGTACGCCGAATTATCTTCATGCACCAATCTCGATTGCGGCATTAGAAGCAGGCCTGCATGTGCTATGTGAAAAACCAATGGCAACATCGAAACAAGAAGCAGAGGCAATGATTGCAGCTGCAAAAGCAAGCGGCAAAAAATTAATGATTGCGCACAATCAGCGTTTCGTTCCTTCACATCAAAAAGCACGACAGCTAATTGCGAGCGGCGAAATAGGCAAAATTTACAGTTTCCGTACTGCTTTTGGTCATGGCGGCCCGGAAGGCTGGAGTGTCGAGGGAAAAGAAGGCTGGTTTTTTCAAAAGGAAAAAGCGTTTGTGGGTGCGATGGGCGATTTAGGTGTTCATAAAACGGACTTATTGCGATATGTATTAGGAGAGGAAATAGTCGAAGTTGGTTCCTTTGTAGAAACGAGTGCAAAGGACTTCGCCACGGTCGACGACAACGCTGTTTGTGTGTTAAAAACAGAAAGCGGCATTATCGGTACGTTAGCGGCAAGCTGGGCATACGTAAGTAAGGAAGATAATTCTACTATTATATATGGTGAAAAGGCGATTCTTCGCTTAGAAGAAGACCCAACACATTCGCTCGTGGTTCAATATGCAAATGGTGAAGTAGTTAAATATGAGCTTGGAAAAATCCAGTCCAATGATGAAGGCGGTCAAAATACCTCCCATGTGATTGATAAGTTTGTGGATTGTGTTCTTCTTGATGATGAGCCGCCAGTTCCGGGTGAGGAAGGCATGAAGTCTTTAGAGGTTATTTTAGCAGCACTCAAGTCAAATGAAACTAAACAAATTGTAAGAGTGAACTAAAGATGAAAAAACTTCGTATTGGAATTATAGGAGTAGGCGGTATTGCACAGGATCGACATATCCCGGCTTTTCTTCAATTAAATGATAGGTGTGAAATTACAGCGGTAAGTGATGTAAACATCGAACGCGCAAATCAAATTGCAGAAAAACATAGCATCACATATGTTTTCCAGGATTACAAGGAGCTTTTTTCGAAGGTGGATGCCGTTTGTATTTGTACACCGAATAAATTTCATGCTGAAATTACGATTGCTGCCTTTGAGGCAGGAGTCCACGTTTTGTGCGAGAAGCCTATGGCACTGAGTGCAAATGAGTGCGAGGCAATGATTACAGCTTCTGAAAAAGCCGGAAAAGTTCTGGCCATTGCGTATCACTACCGTTTTATGAAAGAAGTTCAAGCCGCGAAGAAGGTAATGAACGAAGTTGGGACACCGCTTGTCGTTAGAGTCCAAGCATTAAGACGCCGCAAAGTACCGGGTTGGGGGGTTTTTACCAATAAAGACCTTCAAGGCGGGGGCAGCCTCATCGATTTTGGCTGTCATCTTCTTGACTTAGCCCTATGGCTGATGGGAAATCCAAAGCATATCGAGGTGTCAGGCACCACTTATAATGAGTTAAGCAGAATCCCTGATCAAGTGAACCAATGGGGAACATTTGATCACGAAACCTTTAATGTCGATGATCATGTTACGGCTTATATGAAATTTGAAAATGGCGCTTCTATGTTGTTCGAGACATCATGGGCAGCGAATATTAAAGATGATGTAGCAAATGTCAGCATTTCAGGTATCGACGGCGGTATTAATGTGTTTCCTTTTGAACTATATACCACAAAGAACGGAATGTTGTTAAATAGCCAAGCTGCCTGGATTCCAGGTGAGGACAATCCAGGATTGTCGCAGGCAAAAAACTTTATCGATGCCTGTTTGGGATTAGCTGAGTTGATTGTAAAGCCTGAGGAGGCGTTACAAGTTTCACAGATCATTGATCGTATTTATGAGAGTGGAGGGACTACACTATGAAACTAGGTGTGTTTACCGTTTTATTTGCGGAAAAATCGTTCGAAGAAATGCTGGATACTGTAAAGGAAGCTGGTTTGAGTGCGGTTGAAATTGGAACTGGCTGCTATCCGGGCAACAACCATTGTGATTTAGATGCGTTGTTGGAAAGTGAAGCTGCCCGTGTAGAGTATATTCAAAAGGTTGAAGAACGCGGGCTGATGATTAGTGCATTCAGCTGCCATGGTAATCCAATTTCTCCTGAAAAGGAATTTGCTCAGAAGTCTCATGATACTCTTTTAAAAACCATTAAATTAGCCTCGTTACTTGGTGTACCGGTTGTCAACTGTTTCTCCGGTACAGCTGGCGACCATGAAGGGGCAAAATATCCAAACTGGCCAGTTACTCCATGGCCGAATGAATATGGTGATGTATTAAAGTGGCAGTGGGAAGAAAAGCTGATTCCCTACTGGAAAGAAGTTGGCCAATATGCTAAGGATCACAATGTGAAAATTGGCCTTGAGCTTCATGGCGGTTTCTTAGTCCATACACCATACACATTGTTAAAACTCCGCGCGGAAACATGTGATGCCATCGGTGCTAACTTAGATCCAAGCCATATGTGGTGGCAGGGAATTGATCCTGTTGCCGCTATTAAGATTTTGGCAAAAGAAAATGCAATTCATCATTTCCATGCAAAAGACACCTACATTGATCAGGAAAATGTCAATATGTATGGGTTAACGGATATGCAGCCATACGGTGAAGTACGTTCGCGTGCTTGGACTTTCCGTTCAGTCGGATGCGGACATAGTTTAAAAGAATGGTCGGATATGATGAGTGCTCTTCGCACATATGGTTATGATTATGTTGTCAGCATCGAACATGAGGATCCAATCATGTCAATCAACGAAGGCTTTAACCGTGCTGTAGTAAATTTGAAATCGGTGTTAATTGAGGAACCCGTTTCGCAAATGTGGTGGGTTTAACAGCTAACTTTTAAAAAGAGGTGCAGCATGAGCAAAAAATGGTGGAAAGAAAGTGTCGCCTATCAGGTTTACCCAAGAAGCTTCATGGATAGCAATAGTGACGGGATTGGTGATTTAAAAGGAGTAACCTCCAAACTAGATTACTTAAAAGAGTTAGGGATTGATGTCATTTGGCTGTCGCCAATGTTCAAATCGCCGAATGATGACAATGGCTATGATATATCTGATTATCAGGACATTATGGATGAATTCGGGACGATGGACGATTTCGATGAGCTGCTTGAAGGCGTTCATCAGCGCGGCATGAAGTTGATCTTAGATTTGGTCATCAATCATACAAGTGATGAGCATCCATGGTTTATTGAATCTCGTTCTTCTAAGAATAATCCAAAGCGTGATTGGTATATTTGGCGGGATGGTAAAGATGGAAAACAACCTAATAATTGGGAATCGATTTTCAGCGGTCCTGCATGGAGATATGATAAAGAAACTGACCAATATTTCATGCACATCTTTTCTGCCCGTCAGCCTGATTTAAACTGGGAAAATCCTGATGTTCGAGATGCGCTGCACAAAACGGTGAATTGGTGGCTGGATAAAGGAATCGACGGCTTCCGGGTGGATGCCATTTCCCATATCAAAAAAGAACCTGGTTTCCCGGATATGCCTAACCCGGACAATTTAGATTATGTCCCATGTTTTCCAAAAATGATGAATGTCGAGGGCATTGATGGTTGGTTACAGGAGCTTTCTGAGAAAACAATCAAGAACTATGACGTGATGACCGTTGGCGAAGCTAACGGTGTTGGGCTTGATGATGCTGATCGCTGGGTTGGCGAAGAAAATGGCTATTTCAATATGATTTTTCAATTTGAATTTTTAAACCTTTGGAATAAGGATGCCGACGGCGGTACCGATGTCCGAGCCTTGAAAAAGAATTTAACCAAGTGGCAAATTGGGCTTGAAGGTAAAGGCTGGAACGCATTATTTATTGAAAACCATGACCAGCCGCGCCGGGTTTCAAGCTGGGGCAATGATACGAAATATTGGAAGGAAAGCGCCAAGATGCTTGGTGCACTATACTTCCTCATGAAGGGCACGCCTTTTATCTATCAGGGTCAGGAAATTGGGATGACCAATGTCCAATTCCCAACGATTGAAGAATATAATGATGTCGGGATGGTCAATTTTTACAAAGTGGAAACAGCAAAGGGCCGTCCGCATGACGAAATTATGGAGATCATTTGGAAGCAATGCCGTGACAATGCCCGGACACCGATGCAATGGGACGCCACCAACATGGGTGGATTTACAACGGCAGATCATACATGGCTGGGGGTAAATCCTAACTTTCCGGAAATCAACGTCGCGAAGCAAGTAAACGATCCGGACTCTATTTTGAATTTTTATAAAAAATTGATACAATTACGCAAAGATAATCGATTATTTGTTTACGGCACCTATGAATGTTTGCTGCCAAACCATCCTAGATTGTTTGTATATACACGCAAATTAGGCAGCCGCAAGGCAATTGTTATTAATAATTTCGGTGCAAAAGAAACTAGATTTAAATTGCCATCAAGTGTGTCCTTTAAAACAGCTGAACTTGTCCTAAATAATTATCAATTAGCGAATCATAAATTACGAAAAGAGTTCACTCTTAAGCCGTATGAAACAAGGGTATATTTATTGCAATAAAAAAAGACGATTCGGTTTCCGAATCGTCTTTTTGCTGTCTCCAGCTAAGTTAAGCAGTTACTTTAGGTTTTCCACGATTGCCAATCTCTTTTTTGCTCAATTTTCTAAAGAATGGAACGACCCATCTGTCTAAACCAATTTTTCCAGCGTTACAACCTGCTGCCAAGATGATGAAACCAAGGAGGATGTCTGTTGGGTTGTGAGATACAGTTCCAGCTAGGAAGAAGCTGAAGTTCATCACTAGACCAAAGAACATGGCGGCGGTAGTTAAGCAGCCTAAGAGTAAGCCCAAACCGATTAATAATTCACCCCAAGGGACAATGAAGTTAAAGATTTCAACATTTGGTAAGGCAAAGCCTTTTAAGAATTCGACGTACCAGCCGTAAACAACACTTCCGTCTGGGCCCTTCACCGGATTAGCGGTTGCCCCTTTCAAAAATCCAGCTGCATCAAACCCGCCAGTTAGTTTGTGTAATCCAGCTGTGAACCAAGCATAACCGAGATATAATCGTATGACTGTTAAGAGGACGGCAGAGATTTTATTTTCCCTTAAAAATTTATTAAACATAATTCCTTCCGCCTTTCGTTTATTATTTTGTTTCTCTTTCTACTTCCAATATATTAGATTTTTCCATTAAAAACATGACAATAGTGATAAGTTCAAATTTTGTTCGAAATGTTTTGACAAAGGAGTGAACAACACAAAAGTGTCATATTTTAGGTTATCAATAATTAAGGAATAAATTTCGACTCTTTCTCACTAAACCAAAGCAAAGTGATGAATTTGCTTCCACTGGTAAAACCTTCGATTGTTAAAAAAGTCGAATTTTGTTATTTTATAGGTATAATATTTTAGTGGATTGACCAAATGAATGGATACAAGGGAGAAGATTTTTTAAATGAGGAACCCGAATAAATTAAACTATCAACATATATGTATATTAATTCTTTGTTTAATTGTCTTTTCATTGTTGCTTGATTTTGTAGCTGCATCTCTTTTTCCACACATTCAGTTTTTTAAGTATGCTTCCACTATCCTTCTAATTGGAATAGTACCTGTCCTGATTGTTACGATTAAGGGAATAGGGAAAAATGACGAAGAGCTTAGGCAAAGTAAACAGAAATTGAAAAATATCTTTGATACGCTGGATGTCGCCATTTGGTCACATGATTTGAAGTCCGATACGCTATTAATTACCCCAGGAATAGAAAAATTATATGGTTATTCTTATATCGATTTTTATAAGGATTTAGATTTGTGGAGAAAAGTTATATATCCAGACGATTTACATCTTTTATCTGATAGAGAAAAGAAATTAGCCGGAGGAAAGACTGTAACAAGTGAGTATCGGATTATTCGCCCTGACGGTGAAGTTCGTTGGATTCAGGACAGGGGATTTCCAACGCTTGATCTTGACGGAAACTTTGTTGATTTTAATAGTGTTTTGTTTGATATAACCGACCGAAAAGAAAGTGAAGACCGCTATCGTAGTCTAGTAGAAATGTCCCCTGATATTGTTGCTGTTGTCAACCAAAATAGAATCGAATATATTAATGAAGCGGGCTGTATGCTAATAGGAGCTAAATATCCGGAAGAGATCATTGGACAATCTCCGTTGAAATTTGCCCCTGCAGAAATTGTTGAAGCATTTAAAATAATGAAAAGCCAGGAAAAAAGAACAAGACTTGAATTCCAGATTAGACAACTGAATGGAGAGACCATTGATGTGGAAATGGCTTCGACTACCCTTTTTTATGAAGGCAGGTTTGCTGTCCAGGTGGTGGGCAGGGATATCACGGAACGAAAGGTTGCCGAGAGGACAATTAAGAGCTTAGCCTATCATGATTCGTTGACTGGTTTAGCAAATCGAAATAGATTTAGGGATTACCTTAACAAAGTGCTGAATCGGTCTCATACGAATAAAATGCTGGCTGTATTATTTTTAGATTTAGACCGGTTTAAAATTATTAATGATACTAAGGGTCATACGGTTGGAGATAGAATTCTGCAAAAGGTAGCGAACCGGTTGGAAATAGCTGTTCAAGAGGAAGGGTTTGTATCAAGGCAAGGCGGGGACGAATTTATTATATTACTTGATGATACTGATAAAGAAAAAGCAGCAATAGTAGCCCAGCGAATTCTTTATGAATTTTCTAAACCCTTCGAAGTAAATAATCAGGAATTTTTCGTTACTCCAAGTATTGGAATTAGCCTTTATCCAACAGATGGCAATGATGAGGAAACCTTAATAAAAAATGCAGACACGGCTATGTACCAGGCGAAAGAACGTGGGAAAAATAATTTCCAGTTCTATTCCTCTAATTTAAATGGCCTATCTGTTCGGAAGATGGAGTTGGAAATTGGCTTAAGAAAAGCGCTGGAAAACAATCAATTCACGCTTCATTATCAACCGCAGATGTCCCTAGTAACAGGGAAATTAGTGGGATTAGAGGCGTTAATTCGTTGGCAGCATCCGGAGCATGGATTTATTGCACCTTCTGAATTCATTCCATTGGCAGAAGAAACTGGACTGATTGTTCCAATTGGAAAATGGGTGTTGTGGGAAGCTTGCAACCAAAGAAAGGCTTGGGAAAGCATCGGCCTTTGCGATGTTCCAATCGCCGTCAATGTTTCGGTTCGCCAATTTGAGGATGACCATCTGATTGAATATATTTCAACCGTATTGGATGAAGTGGGTCTGGAGGCAACCCAATTAGACTTGGAAATTACCGAAAGTATTATGCAAAACTTTGAGAATTCAACGGTCATTCTAAATCAGTTGAAAGAACTTGGTGTATTACTGTCCATCGATGATTTCGGAACAGGCTATTCCTCGTTAAGCTATTTAAAGTACCTTCCGATCGATAAAATAAAAATTGATAAATCCTTTGTCGATGATATTCTTTACCATTCAAACCAAGGTGTGATGGTAAAAACGATTATTGATATGGGGATGAATTTGAATTTTACCGTTATTGCCGAGGGGATCGAGACAGTTGAGCAACTATCTTTTCTAAAGGAAAATGCTTGTAAGATTGGTCAAGGCTATTTGTTTAGCAAACCACTCCCAGCTTGTGAAATGCAAAATTATCTTTTAAATAGAAAAAGTGGTGCCCCGATTTGAATTAGGGTACCACTGTTTTTATCTTATTTACATATCAATCTTAAGTGCTAAACATGCGCTTCTATCTTTTTAACCTTCCGCACACGCTCCCACGGTTTTGAAAGCCAGCGTTTCAAGGCGAAACAGCCCCTGAGCCATTCATCTGCCCCTGAGGCAAGCCAAATGCCTAATAATCCTAAGCCATAATGAACACCGAGTAGATAACTAAGTGAAACAGCAATGCCCCACATTGAAATCATGCCAATGATGACTGGAAAGCGAACGTCACCTGCAGACTTGAGAGAACTCATCAAAACGATATTCATTGCCCTGCCGGGTTCAACAAAGACAATTGCCCATAAAACTGGCAGACTGACAGCAATGATGCTTGGGTCTTTTGTGAATAACTCCAGGATTGGCGATCCAATTAAAGCAATGATGAGTGAAGTAACAAGGGAGGCGACCATCGAAATCTTTAGCGTGCGAATGCCTCGCTGGAGTGCCCGATTAAATTGCCTGCCGCCAATGTCACGTGCCACAAGGAGCTGTGTCCCTTGGGCAATCGCGAGAGTGAACAAAAAACAGAGCATGTTAATATTTAATATATACACACGGGCAGCCAGGGATGCCGTTCCCATCGAAACAACAAAGCTTGTAATAATCAGCTGGGATAGTTGATAGGAAAGATTCTCGCCCGCTGATGGGATGCCAATTTCTAAAAGCCCTTTGATGTCTTCCTTTTTCGCATTAAAAATATCGCGAAAAGTCAGTTTTAAAGATAGTCTGTTATACACAAGGTAAATGAGGGCGCAAACGGCATATGCCCGTGCGATCACCATCGCCCACGATACACCTGTTACTCCTGTAATTGGCAAGCCAAAAATCCCCGAGATGGCGATAATATTTCCGGCAATACTAATAAAGTCCATCACCACGGTTACAACCATTGATTCCTTCGTATACCCATGACTGCGGAGGACAGCACTTAATGCAAGTGAGATCGATTCAAAAAAGAGAGAGATTCCACAAATTCGAACAAATATTAATCCGTAGTCGAAAACTTTACCCTGAATATCGAATAAGCGTAAAAGCTGTTCGCCAAAAAGGAAAACAATGACCGCCACCATAATGCCAAACCAAAAGTTTAATCCGAAGACAGAGCGAGACAGCCGCCTTGCCTGTTTCATGCGGCCGGCACCGAGGTTTTGGCTGATCAAAACTGTTGCTCCAATCGAAGTAACCGTAAAGACTAAAATAAAAATGTTCAATAGTTGGTTTGCCACACCTACTCCGGCTGCTGCCTCATCCGAGTAATGGCTTAACATGAACGTAGCGATGATGCCCATACCCATATGTAGGGCTAGCTCAATAAAGAGTGGCCAGGAAATGCTGAATAACGATTGTTCCTGATACCTGTTAGTTTGATCCTCCAAGCTGCAATACTCCTTTGTCCTATTATCTTATGAAAATATAATTTCCATTGTACACCTAACAGGGGTTAATAGGTATCCCTTTTCATTAATCTTACGCTGGATCGCGACCTGTAAGAATATTAATAAAAAAATACCTGCTGACTTCAGAGAATTTCTAAGTCTTACAGATATTTTTAATAGATAAGAAAGAAATTTTCGACTTTGAGAAATGTCTAGCTCCAGCGCCCTAGCGACTAGTGTCCTTCGCTCTCCGCC
>NZ_AJLS01000053.1 GCF_000307875.1 Neobacillus bataviensis LMG 21833 | reverse complement strand
GAGCGTAGCGATCCGATGTTGACTTATCGTAGGGAGAAGAGCGAAGTACACTAGCCGATGGCGCCTGGAGCTGGACACGTCAAAAAGGATAAGCATTTGCCTATCCTTCGGGGGTTTGTTTCGTTTTAAATTCATTATGGGATTCTTTTACGACTTCTAAAGGGCTAACAGGCAATAAATTCCTTCCTTCCTCCTGTTCCCCTTCCCATTTTAGGTGCAGTAGGTATTCAATATTTCCATCCCCGCCAGTAATCGGTGAGAAGGAAAGGTTGGCGGCACAATATCCTTGCTGAAGGGAAAAGCTAATTATTTTTTCGATAACTTGTAAATGGACCTTTTCATCCCGAACAATCCCTTTCTTACCCACTTGGTCACGTCCGGCCTCAAATTGCGGCTTGATAAGGGCGATAATATCACTTCCAGGTATTAGAAGTGTTTTTAACACCGGCAATATTAAGGTTAAGGAGATAAATGATACATCAATCGATGCAAAGTTCGGCATTTCCCCGTTTAAGTCTGCTGGTGTTACGTAGCGAAAATTAGTTCTTTCCATTACCACGACACGGTCGTCCTGCCTCAATTTCCAAGCTAGCTGATTGTAACCGACATCAAGGGCATAGGACATTTTCGCCCCATTTTGGAGGGCACAATCAGTAAACCCGCCAGTTGAAGCACCGATGTCTAGTAGGATCTTATCCTGGACATTTACATCAAACACCTTTAACGCCTTTTCAAGCTTTAAACCCCCGCGGCTGACATACGGGAGCATCTTTCCTTTAATATTTAACGGAATATCGATTTTAACCTTTTCACCCGGTTTATCTAAACGCTCTTCATTTGTATAAACCAACCCTGCCATAATCGCTCGTTTAGCTTTTTCTCGCGTCTCAATTAAACCTCGCTCCACGAGTAACACATCTACTCTTTCTTTATTTTTCATTGTTTAAGCCCTTTGCTGTTTTTTCCTTGCCAGAGTGGAAATCCTTTTAATGACTGCATCTGTCGTTAAGCCAATCTCTTCAAGCAAGGAGCCTACATCCCCATGCTCAATAAATTGGTCGGGGATTCCAATTCGGTCAATTTGTGCCTGATAAAAACTATGGTCATGAGCGAATTCTAGAACAGCACTTCCAAATCCGCCCTGTAAAACTGCTTCCTCAATGGTGAGAAGCGGGATATTTATTTCTAGAAGGCTAATCAGCATTTTTTCATCAAGAGGCTTGATAAAACGGGCATTTACAACCCTTACCGAAATTCCCTTTTTTTCAAGTGCCATTGCTGCTTCTAATGCCATTGGAATGGTAGTACCAAAGGTTAAAATGGCTGCATCATCACCGTCTTTTAAAACCTCCCATTTACCAATAGGGATGGCCTTTAATTCCTTATCCATTGGGACACCTAGCCCGTTACCACGCGGAAATCTCAGCGCAATTGGACCATCATCATAATTCAAGGCGGTATACACCATATGCTGACCTTCATTTTCGTCTTTAGGCATCATTAAGACGATATTCGGTATATGCCTTAAAAAGGCAATATCAAATACACCTTGGTGTGTTTCCCCATCTGCCCCGACTAAACCAGCACGGTCAATTCCGATAAAAACATTTAAATTTTGCCGGCAGATATCATGGACAACCTGGTCATAGGCTCGTTGTAAAAACGTAGAGTAAATAGCTAAAAAAGGCTTCATGTTTTGGGTAGCTAAACCTGCCGCAACCGTCGCTGCATGCTGTTCGGCAATACCCACATCATACATTCGTTCAGGGAACTCACTGGCAAAGCCCTCAAGCTTTGAACCCACCGGCATTGCCGGAGTAATCGCTACAATTCGTTCGTCGTTTCTTGCAAGCTTTCGGACTGTTTCACTTACTAAACTGCTCCAGGCTGGCGGCTGCTTTTTAACAGGTTTAACAAAATCACCGGTATCTATTTTATATGGACCCGTTCCATGCCACGTACCTGTTTTATCACTTTCAGCCGGTTGATACCCTTTACCCTTCTTGGTAATCACATGGAGGAGGACGGGGCCTTCCGTCTTTTTAGCATAGCTGAAGTTCTCAAATAACGCGTCAAAATTATGGCCATCAATCGGGCCCAAATACGTAAAACCTAATTCTTCAAAAAACATACCTGAAACAACTAAATACTTTAGGCTATCCTTAATCCGTTCTGCAGTTGCCGCAAGCTTACCGCCAACTGCGGGTACTTTTTTCAACAACACTTCAAGTTCATCTTTCACCCATTGATATTTTCCGGCCGTACGCAATTGACCGAGAATATTATGGACGGCACCAACATTAGGAGCAATGGACATTTCATTATCATTTAATATGACGATCATATCTTTTTTCTCATGGCCAATGTGATTTAAGGCTTCTAATGCCATTCCACCTGTTAATGCACCATCACCAATCACCGGTACTACAAAGGACTTTTCCTTTTTTAAGTCTCTGGCAATGGCCATCCCCATCGCAGCTGAAAGAGATGTCGAACTGTGTCCAGTTTCCCAAACATCATGCTCGCTTTCAATCCGTTTTGGAAAACCACATAGTCCTTTAAATTGCCTTAAGGTATCAAATTCACATGCCCTGCCGGTTAATATTTTATGAACATAGGATTGATGGCCAACATCCCAAATAATTTTATCCTTTGGACTATCAAAACATTTATGTAATGCAATGGTTAATTCCACAACACCCAAATTAGGGCCAATATGGCCGCCTGTCACTGACAGTTTCTCAACTAAGAATTGGCGAATTTCCTGACTTAATGCCTCTAATTCTTTATTCGACATCCTTTTTAAAAAGGATGGGTCCTTTATTGATAATAAATCCATTTTGGACCACTCACTTTCATACATTTTGAAAAAATAGCCGCTAACACATATGTGATAACGGCATTCAAACGTTCTCTACATTGAAAACGATTATAACACACTACATTCATTACCTCAAACACCCGTAATTAGTGATCTCTTGAAGCAACTAAATCCGTTATTTCTCTTAGCAATTTTGTATTTAGTCCCGTCTTTATAAGATATTCTTCTGACAGGTTAATTTGTTTATGTAAAGCAGCCCTTGCACCTTCCAATGATAGTAATTGGGGATAAGTACTCTTATGGTTTGTAGTATCGCTGCCAACAGGCTTTCCAATTACTTGCGGATTCCCTATCAAATCAAGGATATCATCCTGTATCTGAAATGCAAGTCCAAGATGATGTGCAAAGCCCGAAAGATGGTCTAATTGGCTTTGACTGGAATCAGCCAAAATAGCTCCTGCTACCACACTAAACCTGAGCAGCTTACCCGTTTTATGAATATGTATATAATCAAGTTCCGGAAGAGTGAGATTCTTTCCTTCTCCTTCCATATCGGCAACTTGTCCGCCAACCATTCCTTCTGTTCCTGCCGCTTTTGCCATTTCAACTACTAACTTTAGTTTTGTATTAGCAGGTGCGAACTCATTTGAAAGCAAGCCTATTACTTCAAAACTATAGGTTAATAAGGCATCACCTGCTAATATTGCAATGGCATCTCCAAATACCTTATGATTGGTCGGTTTTCCTCTTCTTAAATCGTCATTATCCATACTTGGCAGGTCATCATGGATTAGAGAATAGGTATGGATCATTTCAATTGCAGCCGCAACAGGCAGTCCTTTTTTGGGATCGATTCCAAACGCGTCTAAGGTTGCAAATAGCAATAAGGGACGGATTCTTTTTCCGCCTGCTTCAAGCGAATAAATCATGGATTCCTTAATAACAGAAGGAGCATCAAGCTTTTCAACCAGTGCACGAAGCTCCGAATCTAACAGATGTTTATATTCTTGTGCAAATGCGTCCAGTAAACCGGTTTCCAAGTTTTATTCCTCCTCAATAGAAAAACTCTCCGTCCGTCCATCCTCCGTAATGATCTGCGTCAGTTGTTCTTCCACATTTTTCAATTTATCGTGACAAAGTTTTGACAGTTCCATACCATCTTTATAGAAAAGAATCGCCTCTTCCAAAGGAACGTCGCCTTCTTCAAGCTTTTCAACGATTTGTTCCAACTTCGTCATTGCTTCTTCAAACGTTATTGTATTTTCATTTGTCACTTTTTTCTCTCTCCTTTATATTCTCCACCTTACAGAATAGGCTGCCATCTGTTAATTGTATCTGGACTTGCTCATTTTCTTTAACCTGTTTCACACTTTTCAGCAGACGGTTATCTTCTGAGTAAGCCAAACTATAACCACGCTCCATTATTTTCAATGGACTCAATGCCTGTAAGGTTGAAAGGATCCGCTCGAAATCAGTTTGTTTTTTTGAAAGTATCTGCAGCATAGAGCGTTTCATGTCTTTTTGAGTACGATCAAAATTTATTTTTGCTTTGCTAAGTGCTTCGTTAGGATGGTTTCGCTGCAACCGTTTATGGAGCACCTCGTGCTGGCCTTTTTTTATGATCGATAAGCGGGACGTTCCGCGAACAAGCAATTCCGTTAATTTGTCCAGTTGTTCTAACTTTTGTTCATATAGTCGGTGGGGGTAGCGAAAAGCATACGATTTTTGCACACGATATAAGCGTTCCTTTTCAAACTGAAACTTTCCGTTCATCGCACGGAGAAGACGGGTTTGCCGCTGCAAAATCCTATCCAATAACTCATCCAAATGCGGGACGGCAAGTTCAGCAGCACCAGTTGGCGTCGGGGCACGTAAGTCCGCAACAAAATCAGCAATCGTAAAATCAGTTTCATGACCAACTGCTGAAATAATCGGGATCTTGGAGCCAAAAATAGCACGAGCCGTCAGTTCCTCATTAAAGGCCCATAGCTCCTCAATTGATCCTCCCCCGCGTCCGACGATCAAAACATCAATCTCCTTCATGTTATTTGCTTTTTCAATCGCCTTAACAATGGAAGGAGCCGCGTTATCACCTTGGACAAGCGCCGGAAACACAAGAATATTAGCGATGGGATAGCGTCTTTTGATGGTTATGATCACATCCCTAATTGCCGCACCCGTTGGTGAAGTTATGACGCCAACAGTTCTTGGATACATAGGAATGGCCTTTTTTGCTTCATGCGCAAATAAACCTTCCGCTTCTAGCCTTTGCTTTAACTGTTCGTAGGCTAAAAACAATTCACCAATCCCGTCCGGCTGCATTTCTTTTATGTAAATTTGATATTGACCGCTAGGCTCATATACAGTGATATCCCCTTTTACAATCACCTTCATTCCATTTTCCGGCGAAAATTTCATAAAGCGGGACTGCCCGGCAAACATCACGGCAAGAATTCGGGCTTTTTCATCCTTTAAGGTAAAATACATATGTCCGCTCGAATGCTGTTTGAAATTTGAAATTTCTCCTCTAACATGAATATCGCGTAAATGGGGATCGGCATCAAATTTTCTTTTTATGTATTTGGTTAGGGCATTTACAGATAGATATCTTTGCTCCTGCATCAAAAGTTCCTCTTTTCAACCAAATAGCGAAAACTGTCCTTACCTATTTTAAATGAAGTCCGCTTTTTGTGTCTTTAAAATCGACTTAAAAAGAACTTCAATCATTAAAGATAAGGACAAGAATCAGCTTATTTGCGGTCTAAAGTTTCAGCGGCCGATTTTAGCGTATTGTACATAAGCATCGTAATAGTCATTGGACCAACACCCTTTGGTACCGGAGTGATTGCCCCAGCTTTTCCAGACACTTCATCAAAAGCTACATCTCCGCAAAGCTTTCCAAACTCATTGCGGTTAATTCCAACATCAATGACAACTGCGCCATTTTTCACATGCTCCGCCTTAATAAAGTTTGGAATCCCCACAGCGGCAATAAGAATGTCCGCTTGTTTTGTATGGAATGCTAAATCTTTGGTTCTTGAGTGACAATAAGTTACCGTTGCATGCTGATTTAGGAATAATTGCCCGACAGGCTTGCCGACAATATTACTTCTACCAACAACAACAACATGCTTACCTGAAACGGAAATACCCGATTCTTCGAGTAACACCATGATTCCGTATGGAGTACATGGCAAGAAAGCATTCTGACCCGTCATCATCCTGCCAATATTAATCGGATGAAAACCATCAACATCCTTTAAAGGAGAGATGGATTCAATAACCTTTCTTTCATCGATCTGTTTTGGAAGCGGTAATTGAACTAAAATACCATGAATTTCGGGGTCAGCGTTCAATTCATCAATTTTTGCAAGTAATTTTTCCTCAGTAATCTCCTCAGGCATTTCTATTAATAAAGAGTACATACCAAGTTCTTTGCATGCTTTTTCCTTACTTTTTACATATGTCTGCGATGCATGATTATTTCCAACGAGAATAACGGCGAGTCCTGGAGTAACACCCTGACGTTTAAGTTCTTCAACCTTTTCAGCAATCTCTAATCTTTTTTTCGCAGCTATTTCCTGTCCATTAATAATTTGTGCAGTCATTGTCACTTCTCCCCTTATTCGAGAAGACCCAATCAATTATTCGGTAAGAAGCTTTTGTTTCACCTTTGAAAGAACACCATTAATAAACTTGCTTGATTGGTCATCCCCATATATTTTAGCGATTTCTATAGCTTCATCTAAAATTACATTTTCAGGAACTTCATTTCGGAAATATTTCAATTCATATGTAGCCATTCTTAAAACATTTCGATCAACAGTTGCCAATCGATCAAGAGACCACTTTTCAAGATACTGCAAGATTAATTCATCAATTTCGGTTTTTTGTTCGATTACCCCTAAAACCAGTCTCGATAGATACTCGTCACCTGCTTCCCCTTCCAAAACATGATCAATTGCATCTGATGGTTCCGTGTTACTTACATCGATTTGAAAAAGAGCCTGAAGCGCTTTTTCCCTAGCTGTTCTTCTTTTCATTATACCGTTAACTCCTTTAGATATATAAATAATATTTGTCGATTTTTCATACAAGACCTATTATTTTTGCATAATAACTTGTTTACACATAAAAAGATAATAGCATAACTAAAGGAGAATCGCACACAATGGTTGATTTTTTTATTTGCAAGGATATTAGTAAATAAGAAAAACCAAAGGAATAATCCTTTGGTTATACTTTTTAAAGCTCTGATTCAATCACAGGCTCAATCTTTTGCGCTTCGAATTGAATTCCGACAACGTGAATGTTTACCTCTTCTGCATCTAAAGCCGTCATATTTAGCAGCGCTTGACGAATATTATCTTGTATTTCGCCAGCAACATTCGGTATAGAAACGCCGAACTTCATTAAACAATATACGTCCACTTTTATTCCTGATTCAGTTAATTCAACTTTTACACCTTTACCATGGTTTTTCTTCCCCAGACGTTCGACAACACCTGCGGCAAAATTACCACGCATTCCTGCTACACCTTCTACCTCGGAAGCAGCAATACCTGCAATCACCTCAATGACTTCAGGGGCAATTTCAATTTTTCCATGTCCGTTATTTCCTTGATCCATTTCCAAGACATTAAATTCACTCATTTTATAACCCCTCCAGATATTAGATAGATTTCATCACATCGTGCAATTCCAGGAATTTCGTATTGAAGTTTCCTTCGACAAATTTTTCATGTTCCAGCAGTTTTAAATGAAACGGGATGGTGGTATGGATACCTTCCACCACAAACTCTCCTAACGCACGTTTCATTCTGGAAATTGCTTCTTCCCTGCTGCTGCCATATGTGATGACTTTCGCAATCATGGAATCGTAGTATGGCGGAATCGTATATCCTGGATATGCGGCTGAATCAACCCGTACACCTAACCCACCAGGGGGAAGGTACATGTTAATTTTCCCAGCTGAAGGCAGAAAGTTTTTCTCTGGATTTTCCGCATTGATTCGGCATTCGATTGCCCAACCTGTAAAAGTAACATCCTGTTGGGTAATCGATAATTTTTCGCCGCTTGCCACTCGAATCATTTCCTTAATAAGGTCAATTCCTGTGACCATTTCTGTTACGGGATGCTCCACCTGAATCCTTGTGTTCATTTCCATAAAATAATATTTACGATTACGGTAGTCATATATAAATTCTACCGTGCCGGCACCAGAATAATCAACTGCTTTTGCAGCTTTTACTGCTGCTTCACCCATTTCTGTACGAATTTCCCCATCTAATGCAGGTGAAGGGGTTTCTTCAAGCAGCTTTTGCAGCCTACGCTGGATAGAGCAATCTCTTTCACCTAAATGGATGGTGTTCCCGTAGGTATCACCAAGAACCTGAATCTCGACATGACGGAAATCCTCTATATATTTTTCTATGTATACACCAGGATTTCCAAACGCTGTTAACGCTTCTTGCTGAGTAATATTGATGCCTTTAATTAATTCCTGTTCATTCTTAGCAACGCGGATCCCTTTACCGCCACCGCCTGCAGTCGCTTTTATGATGACTGGATATTCGATCTTTTTAACTAGTTCAAGGGCTTCATCAATATCATTAATAATTCCCGTTGAACCAGGAACAATTGGAACACCCGCTTCACGCATCGTTTCTCTTGCAATGTCCTTCGTACCCATTTTTGTGATGGCTTCAGGGCTTGGACCGACAAATGTGATATTGCACTCACGGCAAAGTTCTGCGAAATCTGCATTTTCAGCAAGGAAACCATAGCCTGGATGAATGGCATCACAGGCAGTCAACTTTGCGACACTAATAATATTTGTGACATTTAAATAACTATCTTTTGATGGAGTTGGTCCAATACAATAGGCTTCATCCGCCAGCTGGACATGCAGAGCCTCACGATCTGCTTCGGAAAAAACGGCAACAGATTCTATTCCCATTTCCCGGCAGGCGCGAATAATCCTGACTGCAATTTCTCCTCTGTTTGCAATTAACAGTTTTTTAATCATTCTGTTACCGCTCCTTACTCAGGTTTTACTAAAAATAAAGGCTGTCCGTATTCTACTAATTGACCGTTTTTCGCAAGTACTTCAACAATTTCACCGTTTACTTCTGCCTCAATCTCATTAAATAATTTCATCGCTTCAACAATACATACGATAGAATCTTTAGAGACCTTTGACCCTGCTTTTACATAAATATCTGCCTCTGGTGTTGGCGATGCATAGAAGGTACCAACCATTGGCGAAGTGATTTTATGTAAATTTGCAGTATCAGCTTGCTTTACTTCTTCTGCTTTTGTAGCTTCCTGTGCTGCTTCATGTACCGGTGCAGATGCTGCAGTCACTGGTACGGGTTGAACAACCGGAGCTATTTCCTGCACAACTGCTGCCGGACTTACTTGGGAAACAATAGTAGCTGCAGCAGTCTTCTTCATTTTGATCTTTGATCCTTCATTCTCATATACAAATTCATCAATGCTGGACTGGTCTACCAATTTAATTAATTCACGAATTTCTTGTACTTTTAACATTGAGTAACACTCCTTGTACAGCTTTAATTAGGACTTACTACTAATACTATACGATAATATTTAGTAATAGTTCAATATTTTAAATCAAAGGGGCCGAACATTTCTTGAAATATCCTACTTCCATTATACTTTTTTTAGCAGCCAAAAGGAATTTTGGGTAGCCTTTTGACCTAATAGATTATTTTCCCCATTAAATAAAGATATTAAACAAAAAAAGGAAAGCCGTAGACTTCCCTTTGTGAACGAAAATTACTTTGCATGCTGATATTCAACCGCTACATAATTCGTTTCATCAATTTCCTTTTTCACTTCTAACATAATCTTATTGGCCTCTGAGGCAGAAGGTTTCTTTTTGGATTTTACCGTTACGATAACCTTTGGACCATCGGCTCTAACCAGAACATCATCAAACCCCATAGTTTTAATAAATGTTTCAAGCATTTCTTCACTTTGGGCAATTTTATTTAATTTATTCATTTGATCCTTCACCTTGCTTCTTTCGTCTGCAGAAAGATCAGTTGAGGCTAACTCCTCTGTTAACCCTGTTTGCTCCTCGCTGCGAAGATCTTCAAGCTTCATACGAAGCTCAGCAAACTCATCATCACCCGCTACGGTAGATACCACTGTTTTACCGTCCTTCTTCACTTCAGTCTTTGTTTTACCCTGGTTTTGATCCTTAGCATTTTGTTGCACTGCTGCTAAATCATTGGTTTTTTGCTCCGGAGAGGTAATGTAATAAACCGATAACACCACAACTAAACTTAACATTGTTAATAACCAAACAGTTTGTTTTTTCAAAAGCATTTTCTAAATCCCCCTTTTATTTTTTAGGCATGACAGCAACCCGGTGGCTTGGCACGCCATAAGCCCTTGTGACTGCTTCCCTAATCCATTTTTTTACCTCGATATTATTTGCTCCCTTTGCAACGACGAGGACACCGCGAATCTCTGGCCGTATGGTTTCTACAACAATTGGAACCTCTTGGTCTCCTTTACGGATGATGACCAGTTGTTCATCTGAAGAGGAATCCACAACCGTGCGCTGCCCTCCTTCACGATCCGTTTCATCCGTTTTTTGCGATTTATTTACTCTATTTTTCTCAAATACTTTCTTATCTGTTGAATCAATGGTTACCACGACAGTCACATCATCTACTCCCAGCATTTCCTCTAGTGCTTTCTTCAACTGGTTTTCATATTTTTCCTCATATTCAGCGATTGCCTTATTTCCTGAACTCTTTTTTACACCAAAGGTCGGTACATCTTCAGAAGCTGCTTTTTCGTTTGCTCCAACAGGCACTGCTGCAGTACCTGGATCCTTTTTAAACAAAATGTTCCCTGCAAGCATAAACGCGGCACCGACACATAGAACCAGAAGCATATACTGATATTTTCCTGTTTTTTTCTCGCCTTTTTCATCCAATTTCATTATTTTTTTGAGCCACGTTAATGGCCCTTTGTTATTATCCATTCTTCTTTTTAATCCCCCCTTCAATCGAAACTTCCACTGCTGCTTCGGTTACATTCCATTTCTGCGATAGAAATGCGGTTATTTTTTTTGTTTCTTCTGTTGACCCTTTAGAGGGAAGAGGTTTTTCTGTGTTTATTTCGATTTGTTTAATCACTTCGACTGTCTTTACGCCTTGTTCCGGCTGTTTTAGAAGAACTATAACCTTTTGGAGGTTCTCAGGAAATGCTTGGTCACTTTTATCATCTATGGCTAGGTCAATTTTCTCGATCTCCAATCCGTATTGTTCCATCAACTCCTCCTTAACGTCCTTTTTCAGCTGGACAGCCATTTCTTTTAAAATATATGCATCAGTTGAAGCTTGTATTTCTTTTTTCTTTGAATCTATTACATTTTTCATATTTTTTTCTCCAGGGCTTTGATAGGTTGGGATTGAACCAAGTGCTGATTCAAAATCCTTAGAGATCAATTTAAAAATGGGAGTAAGAATAATCGCTATTAGAAGGAGCCCAGTGACCATCTTGGTATACTTTTGCATGCTGGAATTTGGCAGCAGCATATCAATCACTGTAGCTAACAGGATAAAAAGAATTATATTTGTTACCCACTCTTTTAAAAACTCCATGTTCGAAGCCCCCCTCCTATCTCATCATCATCGTTAAATTTCCAGCCGCAACGATGACGGTAATACTTAAAAAGAACATCAATGACACAATCCCGAGGGCTGCAAAAACATAGATAACACTTTTACTGATAATATCAAGGCATTTAATAACTGGACCACCACCTAACGGCTGAAGGATGGCAGCTGCAAATTTATAAATAAAGGCAATCATTAATATTTTTATAGCCGGGAAAGCTACAATAATGAGCAGGATAGCAACTCCGGCAATGCCAACTGTATTTTTTAAGAGCACAGATGCACTAACAACTGTATCCGTGGCATCAGTAAACATTCTCCCAATGACAGGAATGAAATTTCCTGTCACAAATTTTGCCGTTCTTATGGCAACTCCATCGGTCACAGCTGCTGATGCCCCTTGGACTGAGATAACCCCTAGAAAGATTGTTAAAAAAAGACCCATTAACCCGATGCTCCAATTTCGCAAAAGGGCAGCCAATTGTGACACTTTATATTGTTCAGACATGGTGCTGACAATACTGAGCAATGTAGCTAAAAAAAGGAGTGGCAGAATCACATATTGCATGAACGTTCCGCTCATATTCATTAAGAATAAAATTACCGGATGAAAGAAGGCTGCAGATACAAGTCCTCCCGATGCCGCAATGAGCGCCAGCAGAAGGGGAACAAGTGCAAGGACAAAGGAGGTCATTGTCCCGATTGCCTCAGTTGTATAACTGATTGCGATATGAAAACTATTAAGAGCCAGGATGACCAGCACCATATAAACAATTGAATAGGCAACCTTACTAATAGCGCTTTTCTCAAAAGCATTCTGCATGGATTGAAGAAACATGCTGAAAATAGTTAACATAATTAACGAACCAAGTAATTTTCCATTCGCAACAAACTCTTGAAAGGCAAATTTTAATACCCCTTGACCCCATTGTTTAAATGAAAATTTTTTATCTCCTTTTACAAAATCATAAAGGCTTCCTTTTTGGCTTTCTGGGAGAAAGCCTCCATATTTAGTGGTAATATCCTCCCAAAATTGCTTAAGTTCCGTTAAGTCCAAGGTTTTTAGCTGTTCATCTACTAATTCCTGTGGAGAAAGTGGATTTGAGGTGTCTTTGGATTTTTCGGCAGCTTGGACACTTGGAATGAACAAAAAGTAGAATAAAAGAATGAAAATAGGAATAATCTGCAGCCTCTGCTTCAATGATTAACACCTCTTTTTTAAGGTCTTTCCTTTAGCTCGGAATTAGTTTAATAATGGTTTCAATCAACACAGTTAGAATAGGGATCGCCATCGCAAGAATTATGATCTTTCCTGCTAATTCAATCTTTGAGGCGATTGCTCCCTGACCTGCATCCTTGGTAATTTGCGTGGCGAATTCAGCAATATAGGCAATTCCAATGATTTTAAGTATCGTTTCAACATAGACCATATTTACCTTTGCATTCACTGCCAGCTTTTCAAGCATATGAATAATTTCAAAAATCTTATCCACCAAGAAAAGGAAAATGACACAACCAGCAAATACGACTAAAAGGAAGGCAAAATTAGGTTTTTGCTCTTTAATGATTAAAGCAAGAAAGGTTGCGATGAGAGCAAAACCGACAATTTTTATGATTTCAATCGCAAAGACCTCCCTTCTACTGAAACAAGAATACTGATTTTATTTTCTGGAAAAGATCATCCACGATTGAGGCTACCTGGAATAAAATATAGATAAAACCGAACAGCGTGACCCACTGGGCATACTCCTTCTTACCTACTTGGTCAAGTACGGTATGCAAAAAGGCTACAACAATTCCAACTCCGGCGATTTTAAAAATAATATCCACTTCTAAACCCATTGCTTTTCCTCCTAAAATAATAAAATAATCAGTAATAATCCTGATAAGAATCCCAGACTTTTTACCATTTTTTCATATTTTGCCTGCCGGTCGATGGCATCTGCTTCCTCTCTTTCAAGGTGGGAAAGAGTGAGCATAATATGTTTTTGCTGAGAGAAGCGATCATGACGCCCAAGGGTTTCCCCAAATTGCTTCATAATTTCAAATTCTCCCTGTCTTAAAGCCGTTGATTTCCAAACTTCTCTTAAACTTGTTTCCCACGCCTCATTTACCGTTGTTTCCGTGTCGGTAAGTTTCCTTGCAAAAGCTTCGAAAAACGTGGAAAGCGGCTTGGTTAGCTGGGCCGCTAATCTCCTAGCTGCTTCATGCAATGGTGTATGGCTATACATAATTTCAGCCTCGAGTGATTGAAGTGCCGACCTTAACGCTCTAAGTTGTTTTGGACGTGCACTAAAATTTCGGGAAGCCTCAAATCCGGTCCAAGTTGTTGCAACAATAATGATGATGGCACCAATTAGCTTAATCATTTTGTCACTCTCACTTTTTGATTCATTTCCTGCCCGCTTGCGTTAAGTATATGGGTAATGGTCCCAGGACCAGATGCCCTGCTAAGGATAACAAACCGTTCAAATATTTTTTGGTCAATTAGATCTCTTAAGGATGGTCTTTTTCTTAGTTCTTCAATGCTCGTCCCGTGCGTGGTCATGATCAGTTTTATACCAGCATGGACTGCCTCGAGGATAGCTTCAGCATCTTCCTTACGGCCAATTTCATCGACAATCAAGACATCCGGGCTCATTGAACGAATCAGCATCATCATTCCTTCTGCCTTTGGGCAGGCATCTAACACATCCAAGCGGTGACCGAAAGTCAATTGCGGAACCCCATGGACACACCCTGCAATTTCACTCCGTTCATCCACAACCCCCACCTTGTAAGCCTGAATTCCTCCAGCCCTGTTGCCTGTAGAAATAATTCTGGCGATATCACGTAACAGCGTCGTTTTCCCCGTTTGTGGCGGTCCAATGATCATCGTATGCATCCAGATGCCTTTATAAATAAAAGGAACGATAGGTTCGGCAATCCCTACCTTTTCCCTGGCAATTCGTATATTAAATGAGGAGATATCTCTAATCGCCTTAACCTTGCCGTCCTCAAGAATAACCTTTCCGGCAAGTCCAATCCGATGTCCGCCGGATATGGTTATATACCCCCGTTTTAGTTCTTCCTCTAGCGTATAAATGGAGAAATGGCTAATTTTATTTAGTAGGTGAATAGCATCTTCAGGCTGAACAATATAAGATAAAAACCTCGGGGCTCCCTTAAGCATCATTTCAATTGGACGGTTAACACGAACACGGATTTCCTCTAATTCTTCTTTTTGGTCAGGAGGGATTTTGCTGATTAGGTCGGCAATGTTTTTCGGTAAATAGGTTAGGATCGTTTCCACGTATGCTTCCTCCTTTTATTTGCATATCTCATTATTTAAAATGTATGCCTGCTTGGACACAATATGACTTTCCAATCTGTTAATTCATTTCTATTTTTGAGTTAAGATTGCTAGAACTAAATTTACAAGAATAGATTCTAATAAAGGAACATTTCTTCCGAATTGCCCGTATTTTATAGGAAGGGATGAATGTAAAGGGGGAGATAAGTTTGTATCAATACCTGCCACCTAATCGAAATGGTTTACATCACAAAGGCCATTTAATTAAAGTAACAGGCGAAGGTGAGCTCCTGGTCCAGCCAGATTCGGCATCAGTGAACGTAGGTGTTATCACAGAAAATAAGGAATTGATCACAGCGCAGCAGCAGAACTCTGTTGAGGTGACAAAAGTAATCAACTCCCTGCACGGACTTGGAATTCCGCAAAATCAATTACAAACCTTCGATTATCGGATTGAATCAGATTACGATTATGATCAAGGGAAACAAATTTTCCGCGGGTATAAAATAACTCATCTATTACAGGTGAAAATAGAAGATTTATCAATGATAGGGAAAGTAGTGGATACGGCCGTAAAAAACGGAGTTAATTATGTCTCAAATGTACAATTTAAAGTAAAGAATAAAGATTCTTTATATCAGCAAGCCTTAGCCCTTGCACTAAACAATGCAATTGAAAAAGCCAAAACGATTGCGGGGACGTTAAATGTAACCTTAATCCCAACTCCAACCCTAGTGATGGAGGGAGGAGATACGAATCAACCCTTCCATCATCATGCCGAAACCTTTGTAAAAGGAGTTAATTCAACGCAATTTGAACCAGGCCAAATAGTGGTTAAGGCTAGTATCTCTGCTGAATTTCATTATCAAACACAATATCAAGCACCACTCTAAAAAAAGAAAAGGATTGAACCGCTTTAACAGGGTTCAATCCTTTTTGAATATAACTATTTATCATATTTCTTGGCCCAATTATACAGCTGCATTTCTGTAACTGGCCCATTAAAGTGCTCTCTAATGGTACCTTGTTTATCAATGACAAATGTTTCAGGCTGACCTGTCACATTATACAATTTTGATACCTTGGCATTATAATCGAAAAGATAATTCATTCCTGCTTTATTATGATCTGTCACCTTATTAATCTTATCGATGGTTTCACCGCGGTTAATCATTAGAAATGGATATTGATCACCGTAGTCTTTTTGAAAAGCCTCGAGTTCCGGCAGCTCTTCTTTACACGGTGCACACCAGCTGGCAAAATAATTCAAAATAACAACCTTACCCTTATAGTCTGAAAGCTTGGTATTACTTCCATCAATCTTGGGCAGTTCGAAATTATAAGCTTTATCACCAATATCCGTATGTTTGCCCTTGGATACTAAACTATAGCCAAAAAAGCCAAACATTCCTACAATCAGAATCAATACGAGTAATTTGATAACTCGCTGGTTCATCGTATTTCCCCCTGACACTCGAGACTAGCAGTTTATTGATCGAGCTGCTTTAAGAATTCAATTTCCTTTTTAAGCTTGTCGTGTCTTTTACCGATAATAAACATGTAAGCAAAGATAACCACCCAGGCAACAGAATAAGCACCAAACATATATTCATAATTCATGAGTAAACCCTCCTATTTTTCCATCTGTTCTCTTAATTTTTCTTTATATCGCTCAACCTTAATCCTCATATTTTCGAAAGAAACCCCTTTATAAAGCAGATACGAATAAAGAATGGTAAAAGCAGTAATCGTGATTAGCAATGCCGCTAACATTGTATCCTCAATCCCACCGCCCTTTTGAGATGGGCCATCCCCAAAAACAATTGGGTGAAATTTCGTTTGCCACCAGCGAATGGCGAAGAATACGATTGGAACATCAGCAAAACCAATGATGCCAAAGACTGCTGAAAGTCGAGCCTTTTTATCCCAAACGCCATCCATCTGCCTAATCATTATGTAGGCAATATAGATAAAGAAAAGAATTAATGTTGTGATTAAACGCGGCTCCCATACCCACCATGTATTCCAAGCCGATCTGGCCCAAATGGGACCTGTCGTTAACACAATAATTGTAAACACAACACCAATTTCAGCTGAAACATAGGCATAGGTATCAAATATTCTTTTCCGCTTGATTAGGAACAAAATACTAAATACAAATGTGACAAAAAATGCCATAAACGCTAGCCATGCAGAGCTAACATGAAAATAAAAGATTTTTTGTGCTGCATGCATGGTTGTTTCTTCTGCAGCAAAAATGAAAATAAAATAAAGAGAAACTAGCATCGAGATCACTGTGGCACCAAACAAAATTTTTGAAAGATTTGTTGATTTTGCATTAGCCAACTTTGTTTCAGGAAGCACCGCTTTCTCTCGTTCGAGATTCATACTCATCTCCTAAACCTCCAGCACATAATCTATTAATATGAAACAAACAACAAAGAAGATAACATCATACGCCGTAACCAATTGGATCCAAGCGAGTGCGCTTGAAAGCTTTTCCATATTCGTTAGAATGATTTTCGTTGCCTGAACAACTCCAATTAAGATTGGGGTTGTAATCGGAAAAAGCAATAATGGCAACAACATTTCACTGCTTTTTGAATTGGCAGCCAGAGCAGCTAAGAACGTTCCAATTGCAATAAATCCGAAGCTCCCTAAGAAAACGGTCAAAATAAAATAAGGAAAACTGCCCAGAAATTTAAAATCAAATAATAAGAATAAAAATGGGATGGAAACGAGTTCCACTACTAGCATCATCGCAAAATTGGCCAGGAACTTTCCTAAATAAATGCTCGCAGCCTCCATTGGCGCAACCAGTAAGCCTTGTATCGTATCATTTCGCTGCTCCGAGATAAACGATCTGTTAAGACCTAAAATACCAGCAAACACGATAATGACCCAAATGACCCCAGGAATTACTGCCTTTGTTGTATTATTAGCCGGATCAAATGCAAAGCTGAAAACAACGATTACGAGTCCAGCGAAAATGATCTGTGTCGTGAGAATTTGTTTTGTTTTTAACTCTGAATATAAATCTTTTTTTGCTAGGAAGAGGGCTGTTCGGAATAGATTCATGATACAGCCTCCATCTGAAGCTCATATTTTTCAGAAACATAGCCTAAATTTCGATTTTCTATTTTAAAGTCATCGACAATCTTCCCATTCTTTACAATGATGACCCGGTCACAAATCTCAGCTGCTTGTTTGAAATCATGGGTGACCATCAACGTTGTCGCACCTTTTTCTTTCATCGAAAGAATCACATTGTTGAGAATCGAAATAGCTCCTTGATCCAGTCCCGTGTGCGGTTCATCTAAAAGAAGAACTGCCGGATCATGTACAATGGCCCGAGCGATAGCAATCCTCTGAATCATACCACGTGAAAAATTCTTAACTGGTTCATTCAAAAAGAAGGACAATCCTACTTCTTTTACAAGTTGAATGGCTTTTTGTTCCACAACCCTAACCCCATAAATATTCCCAAAGAAAACGAGATTTTCTAACGGGGAGTAATGGTCATAAAGTAAGCTGGAATGGGGTAAATAACCTAATAGTTTTTTGATTTCAACCTGGTTCTTTTTCAATTCCATTCCATTAATCAACACTTGTCCTGATGTAGGTTTTATTAAGGTTGCCAACACCTTTAGCAGCGTACTCTTTCCAGCACCGTTTGGCCCTAGTATCGCTACCGTTTCTCCTTTTTCTATATGGAGGTCTACACCACGCAATATCAGCTTATTGTCAGCTTGCTTTGTTAGTTTTTTTATTTCTATCATCTGCAGGTCCCTCCCAACAAGCAGTTACTCAATAAAATTACGTAAATTTAATTTAACCTGGACTAAATGCTGTTTATAAGCAGCAAGCTTTGCCTGATATTCATCCTCTCTGAGATTACCCTCCCCAAAGGTTTCTTCCAATTCAATAATCTTATCCATTATGGCTTTTTGCTTCGCCATCAAAAGCTTAAAGGCTTTCTCTTCCTTATCTGCTCCGAGTCGTTCCTCTTCTAATCTTGCTTTTCTTCTAAAATAGGCAAAGTAGGAAATTCCCGCAATAATAATGGCACCCATGATAATCATAAAGATATGCGGGTTAAAGCTGTGTAATGGTGATTGCGCCCACATTCTTAAATGTCCCGGATTGTGGAATGCCGGTGCCGTATGGGTAACAGCACTATTTTTCCCACCTTCATTTGCTGCCGCTTTAGCTTTTGTTTCATCACCAGCAGGCTGTTTGTCTTTATTATAAACAAGCGTAAATGTCTGATTTTCCTTCAAACTTTCAATACTGTACCCAAAGTAATTTTGGTCATCGAATTTGAAAAGCCCTTGGCTAGTAGCTTCAGCACCTTTCACCTCAATACTTCCCCTACCCTCAGGTACAAGAATTTGCATCATTTGAATAGGATAATCAACAGTTACATTAATTTCTTTCCCCTTCGGCATTCGATAACTATATGGCAGCACCATTGTTTGATTCTTAGAGATTGATGTTGTGGTAATAAAGCCCTTTTCCACTTGCTTAAAAGCAATCTTATTATCTAAAAAATTTAGATCCTTTGCTCCTTCAGGCATGGTTACATGTAATACGGCCTCACTTGTTCCATCACCCTTATATTCTTCAGATGAAGTGTTGGTATAATTCGTCATATTCATCAGATTTGTTGAGCCATCTTCAGCCGGACTGACGACAAGGTAATGCATATCGATGATGATCTTTGCATCAGTTGCTGCTAAACCGGTTGTAGGAATTAGCAGCATCAACCCTAGGAGGAGGGCGGTGATTTTCTTGATCACTTTTCTTCCCCCTTTTTCTTCTTATAAGTTTGCATTTGCGCTTCAATTTCTTTTTCCACTTCTGCCATAAGATCATGATCAACACTTGGTTCCACTATTTGTTCTTCTTCCTTCATAATACTGGCCACTTCTATTTCATACTGCTTCTTTAGGTGTTTATAATCTGCATGCGAGATTTTATCCATTTTGTACTCAAACTCTATCTCATTAAGAGTTGTTAAAAGTGCTTCTTTCGTTGTCGCCAAATCCTGACCCTTTGTACCAACATGTAAATAGGGAAGATGACCCCACTTAAATAATGGTGATAATATTAGAAATAAACTAACAAGCGCCAATGCCGCAGTGAAAATCATCGAAATGATTGAGATATCGTGCATTATGTTCACATCCTAAAGATACTTTTTGCGTTCTTCATCGATCATGGAAGAAAGGATTTCTCCCTCTACTTCATCCTCGGTGGTCTCGAAATTATTGACTACTTCTTCGATTCCTTTTTTCTTCACCCATTTACGGATGAGGATAAACACAGCTATTCCTGCTGCTCCTAATACAACAAATGGGAGAACCCATGCAGTCAGGCTAAAACCGCTTTTCTCCGGGGAAGTTAAAATTTCTTCACCGTAAATATTGACATAGTACTCACGGATTTTATCCTTATCCCAGCCTTTGTTCATCATCTCAACTAAATCCTTTTTAAAATCAGTTGTCAGATTACACGTATTTGGATCACATTCGTAATGATCCTGTCCGCAGCCGCAAGTGCAGGCAAATTGCTGGGCAACCGCTTTGAATTCAGGAGATTTATAATCAAACTCTTTTGCTTCCACACGAATGAAAGAACCTTGAAAGATAAACGCAATTATGAGCAGTCCAAGATAAATTTTATTTTTCATATTAAGATACCTCTTTGCGTATTCCCGTGTATCTCGGAGTGACATTTCCATATTTTCCGTTCCAAACGGCGAATAGTGCACCAATCACGATCATGAAGGAACCAAACCATAACCAGTTCATCATCGGATTTATTTTCACAACAAATGTGGCTTTGCCATCATCTTCCCATGCACTTAGAACAATATATAAGTCTTCTTTGACAGAGGAGATAATCGCCACTTCGGAAGAAGGCTGTTCCCAGTTGCCGTAGAATACTTTTTCAGGTTGGAAAGTCCCTAATTTTTTCCCATTCCTAAATACCGTTAAATCTGCATAAACAATATCGTTAATTCCTTCTCTTTTCTGGTCTAGTCGCTCATAGTTGATCCGATAATCCTTTAGCTCAATCGTCCCCCCAAGAGGTACCGTTTTCATGGTCTCAACATCGTAGTTTTGTGAACCGATAATTCCCATTGTAATGAAGGCAATCCCCAGATGAACGATATATCCGCCATATCTGCGGCGGTTACGGATCATCAAACGATACAAAGCTACAATTGGTGATTCTTTCGTCATTTTCCTTCTAGCTTTTACCCCTCTATAAAACTCCAGAAAATGGGTAATTAATAATAGAATGATAACTCCGTAGCCAATGACGGCCCATGCTTTTTGAATCCCTAATACAACCATGAGTACCATGCCAACAATTGCAAGAATCGCTGGAATCATAAAGTTCTTCTTTAGATTTTTTACGGTAGATTTCTGCCAGGCAAGCATTGGACAAACTGCCATGACAAACATCATCGATAAAAGAATAGGTGCTTCAACCTTATTAAAGAATGGGAGACCAACAGTTACTTTCGTACCACGAACAGCTTCAGATACTAGTGGGAAAATGGTTCCCCAGAACACTGCAAATGCTGCCCCGACAAGTAATAGATTGTTAACTAAGAAGCTGCTTTCTTTTGATACAAATGAATTAAATTCCCCGGCACTGCGTTTAAGCAGGTTGTAGCGGCTCATTAAAACATATAGAGCTAGAATGACAGCAATACCCATGAAGATTAAGAAGTATAATCCTAGATTTGAATTGGCGAATGCATGGACAGATGTCAGTACGCCGCTTCGTACAAGGAATGTTCCAAATAGTGTAAGTGCATAAGAAACAATGATTAAGCTGATATTCCATATTTTCAGCATATTTTTCCGCTCTTGAATCATCACGGAATGCAAGAACGCGGTGGCCGTTAACCATGGCATAAAGGAAGCATTTTCAACCGGATCCCATGCCCAGTATCCGCCCCAGCCAAGTTCCACATATGCCCACTGACCGCCAAAAATATTTCCAAGACTCAAGAATAACCAAGCAACAATCGTCCAGCGTCTCGTCATTTTAATCCAAAAATCATCAACGTTTTTCAGAAGCAGGGCCGCCATTGCGAAGGCAAATGGAACCGCAAGACCCACGTACCCAAGGTAAAGGGTAACTGGATGGATAATCATTCCAGGGTTTTGCAGCATAGGGTTTAACCCTTTTCCTTCAATTGGAACAGTATCTAATAATAAAAATGGTTTTGCGACAAACCCTAAGATGAAGAAGAAGAAAACCGCATTGGCCATCAAAATGGCGGAAATGTAGGGAACCATTGGATTTCCTTTCATCTTCCGAGAAAAAGCAATCATAATCATGTAAAGTGTTAAAAAGAATGTCCATAATAACAAGGAACCAGCATTACCGGCCCAAAGAGCAGTAAGTTTATATATGATTGGCAGTTCACTGCTTGTATAATCACTTACGTATTCGTACTGGAACTGCGATGTTGCTAAAAGGTAAAACAAGGAAAGCATTGCAAGTGCTGCACAGACAAATAATGCAATCATTCCACCTTTTCCACTATTGACGAGTTTTTGGTTTTTGGTACTAATCCCCAAGGTAAGAATGAGGAGCGAATAGATGGCAATGGCTAATCCAATATAAATTGTTGCGTTGGCAAATAAAAACATTTCGTCACCTTCTTAGACTTAAGCCTGTTATTTTTCTTTCGGTGGTTGATTTAGCTTTTCTTTATGTGTTTCAGGATCATAATCTTTCATGTCTTTGCCTTCGTATTTTGAAGGACATCTAGTTTTCACAGATTCAGCTACAAAAGTATCCTTCTTAGTAGGTGATCCTTGAAGAATGGTAATAACCCCTTCGGAAAAATTATCAGGTTTGGGTCCGTTATGGATGACATGCATGATTTGACCCTCATTGTTTTTTACATCAAATTTCAATTCAATTTTATCCGGATTCCACTTAATGGAATCTTCCATTAATAAACCCTCAACCGTGACAAAATCATCTTTATGCTGTTCCTGCGTTGCCAATAGCTCTTTCATCGTCAACTCAACCCCACTAGAGCCTGGTGTCGCCGCCATAAGGAGGAACACAATAGCTCCGGCAATTATAAATCCGCCAAGCATGACAATCGTATTTTTTTTCATTCCACTCACCTCATTAAATTAATTTTTTTATTTCTTCTTCATACATTTCTTGGTCAATTTTTCCCGTTAAAAGTTTTTTGCGCAGTTCCTTCTTTTCTTCAGTATTTGCAGACTTGATGTCCTTTTTGCCGGTCGTTTGCTTTGATTGTTGTTTAGTTTTTTTATCCTTGTCAGCTGCTTTAAGACCCGTTTCAGCGTTACCTTTCAATCCTAGGAAGACAAAGAGGCCGGCAATAATAAGGGCAATTCCAATAATCGATGCACCGCCGACTCCAATGATCGGACGCTTAGAGTTGTCAGTTCCTCCTTTAGTAACTTGGTCTGTTGCGGTGGTCACACCACTATGGTTTTCATCATTTGGCGGCTGCTTTTTATTAATTGCTTCCAATGTAGATTCCGTTCCTTCTTTCTTATAAGAGAAGGAATAGTTCAGGTTATCCCCAGCTTTTACATTTTTATATTGGTAGTAATATAGCTCTTCACCATACTCACTTTTTGTATTACTTTCCGCCTTGGGCTCAAGTTTGATTTCCTTTGCTTCCATTGGTGCGTAAAAGACCACATCCAATTGGTCGATGTCAGCATTATTAACTAATTGATATGTAAATCTCTTTTTGTCTTTAACGTCGATTGATTTGGTATAGTACTCAATAACAAATTTATAAGTCTCATTATTTTTAATTGCCTTTGCCGGCTTCCAGGTCACAATCCCTTTTTCTTTGTCTACATCATACGGACGTTGTACTTCGGGTTTATTCTCTTCAGGAAATTCTGCTACTAAATAGGCTTCAAACCCTTTTTCCATCGCCGGGACGGGAATTTCAATTTCCCCCTCATAGTCTTGGCCGCTCTTGTTGGCAATTGTTCCATACTGGCCTACTAGTAATGACGGGGTATCTTTTGATCCCCAATCCTCCGGGTAATCAAATTCAGGCATTACCTGAACTTGCATTTCCTTAAAAGGGAACTTTTCTGCCTGAAATGCAGTTTCAGCACTAGCTTTGAAGCTGATAAAACTAGTGAGGAACGATGCAATGACAAACAATGCCAACCATTTATTCTTAAGCATATTAATCCTCCTTGACCTTCAAAAACTCATTCGTAGAAGGTTCTATTTTTCACTATAGTCCTCTTTGAAATAAATATAATCGTTATCAATCTATAGTTGTTGACCCACTCTTGAACATTTTGTTAAGTGGTAAGAAACGTTACGATTTCGACAAAAAACTACCACAAATTGTTCACATTTGTATATTTTGGGTACAAAAAAACCTTGAACCTATTTTCCAGGTTCAAGGTTTGAGATAATCGTTTGGTGTTTCTTTAATTGGCTTTAAAGTGCGGATATAACTAACGATGTCTGTAATATCTTTTTCACTTAATTGCCGCGCGCCTTCAAGACTTTTTAATGATGGTCCCATACGTGTTTCTTCACGGCCGTAAGCTGTGGTAATCCAAATTTGCTGATCTGTCGTGTATTCTAAATAGTGCGAATTGGAAAGTACCGTACCCATTTTTACTTTTCCCGCACCTGCTTCACCATGACAGTTTAGGCAATATAAATTGTATTGTTTTTCCCCATTTACAGAATCACCTAAAATGGTTTTGGGTATGTCAAATTCAATTTCTTTGTTTTGCCAATCCCTTATGAAGGCAACAAGATTATGTAAATCCTTATCGGATAATCTTGAATCATAAGCCGGCATTGATGTTCCTTCTCTGCCAAATTTCACATAATTAAATAAATCCTTATCGGATACAGTGCTCAAAAAATGCTGATTATTAAGAGCAGTTCCAGCATAAGGCCCTTCACCTTTTCCTGTTTTCCCATGGCAGATAAGGCAATTTTTATTATATAGCTTTTCTCCTGCGGCAATCGCTTGCGAATTTTTGCTGGCGAAAATATCGCTATTACTTAAACAAACAATTATTCCAATAATAATCAAAAGATAAAATCCGATTAATAGCTTTTTCATGGGTTACTCCCTACTTTGGTTCGGGTGTTGGAGTTGGTTCCCCAAAATCTTCATACTTCTTAGTGATTAGCTGATAAATTTTCTTAGGACTTTTACCGTCAAGATGCATATCTATCGCCTCCCGGGCGATATCGATACAGACGTCTCACGATATACTCATCGAATCCCATTCTTCAACAGCATTATTAGGTCCCATTTGATCAATATAGCAATCTAAATTACTTTTATGGCCATCCTGTGCAAAGCATCCGCAATAGCAAGGTACTTGCGCTATTACCTCTGGATAGGTGGACGCCAAGATATAAGTCTCTTGAATTTTTTCTGAAGAATTCATAACATAATCAGGCAGCGGCTTATGTTTTTTATCCAGTGTTACATTATCCATTTTAGAGCTGCATCCCGCTGCGACAATCGCAATTAAAATAAAAAGGAACAAGAGAGATGTTATTCGTTTCATATCTGTTTCACCCCTTCCTTTAATGTCTTATTCTCGTTTATTGTAACAAAAAGGGACTGGTTTAATTGTTGCTAATTCTTACTATTTAGTGAAGTTTTTAATCTTTAAAAAGTGGAAATTATTTTTAAAAGAAAAAGGCCTTGGTCCGGTAAACGGACAAAGACCTTATGTTTAGAAACAAATTACGCACGTGATACGTAAGAAGCTTCCGTTGTATTAATAATTAATCGATCTCCTTGGTTAACGAAGAAAGGAACTTGAACAATAAGTCCCGTTTCAAGGGTTGCAGGCTTTGTACCACCAGACGCTGTGTCACCTTTAATTCCCGGTTCCGTTTCTGTTACTTCTAATTCAACCGTATTTGGTAATTCAACACCAAGCGTTTCATGATTAAACATCATAATATGAACTTCCATGTTTTCTTTCAAAAACTTTAATTCATATTCAATGTTGTTTGCCGGAAGTTCTACTTGTTCATAAGAATCCATATCCATAAACACGTGTGAATCACCGCTAGCATAAAGATATTGCATTTTACGGTTATCAATTTGCGCTTTTTCTACTTTCTCACCGGCTCGGAATGTTTTTTCTTGGATTGCTCCGTTCCGAAGGTTACGCAGCTTTGAACGAACAAACGCTGCTCCCTTACCTGGCTTTACATGTTGGAAATCCATGACGCGCCATAAGCCGCCATCCACTTCGATTGTCAATCCTGTTTTAAAATCGTTAACAGAAATCATGATTAAATCCTCCTAAATCCATTACAGTATAATTAGTTCTTTGGTTGAATGGGTAAGTGCCTCGTTACCATTTTGGGTTATGAGCGTATCATCTTCAATTCGAACGCCGCCAAGACCTGGAATATAGATACCTGGTTCACAGGTTACAACCATTCCGGGTTCTAAAATAATGTCAGATTTCATTGACAAAGCAGGCCCTTCATGAATCTCAAGCCCAATACCATGACCAGTTGAATGTCCAAAGTATTCCCCAAAACCCTTTTCTGTTATGTAGTCTCTAGTTAAAGCATCTGCTTCCTTACCTGTCAATCCTGGTTTGAATCCAGCCATACCACGTACTTGCGCTTCAAGAACAATGTCATAAATTTCTTTAAGCTTGGAATTTGGCTCACCAACAGCAACTGTCCTAGTTATATCAGAAACATACCCATTGTAATAGGCACCGTAGTCCATTGTAACAAAATCTCCAGCCTCTATCACTTTATCACTCGCGACACCGTGTGGTAGTGCAGAACGATGACCCGAGGCAACAATTGTATTAAAGGAAGATGAAGTCGCTCCGGCCCTTCTCATAAAGAACTCTAATTCATTCGATACTTCAAGTTCCGTTTTTCCAGGACGAATGAAGTCTAAAATGTGTTTAAATGCAGCATCAGCAATATCTGCTGCTACCTTTAATATCTTAATCTCTGCATCGGTCTTAATCAAGCGTAACTTTTCTATTACATCAGAAATTGGTACAAGTTCAGCTTCCACTTCTTTCTCATATACTTTAAATAAAGAGTAAGTGAGATGATCTTCTTCAAAACCTAGTTTTTGAATTCCTAATTCTTTAGCAAGACGTGCTATTTCTTCAGGAATGGAACTAGCAAATTTAACAATTTCAAAACCCTGGCACTGTTTTGAGGCTTGTTCAAGATAGCGAAAATCTGTAATAAACTGCGCCTTATCAGCACTAATTAAAACAACACCGGCAGTTCCGGTAAAGTTAGATATGTAGCGGCGATTAAAAGGACTGGTAATTAGAATCCCATCAATACCATGTTGCGAAAAATTTGCTCTTAATTTATCTACTTTTTCCATAGTCTCCACTCTCCATTTCTTATCTGTAGGATAAAAATATTTTAACACAACCTGATTATTCAAACTAATCTATAGCTTAAGTCGAAGCCTCGTTCACTTGTACTTTATTAAGTTCAAACTCGTAATTTATGGAATAACCAATGAAAATCCCATATACGATATATAAACAAATAGACGTAATGATGGTATCCCTGCTTAATTCAGCAAATGTTTTTATTCCGGGAAATAGAGGATTCAGGATAAAAAAAACCAATAGGAACAACACGACGCCGTAACCCAGCCCAAACCAAAATCCTTTGAACTTTCTTAGTAAAGCATAGTAAACATACGCAGCTATAATCGATAAAACACCCAATAATATAATGGAGATAACCGTCCCAAGCCAGCCATTTTTCCAATTTCCAAGTACCCATGGTTCGATTATGACACGGGGGCTAACTTCTGTAAAATTAAAATAGGATGCAATGTACCCAATTGTTCCCCAAAATAGCCCCCCAAATAAACCCGTCCAAAAAACCATTGCTGTAAAGGACATTTGTTTTGGATAATTTCCTAACTTTTCTTTTTCCGTCAAAGTGACAACCCCCAGTTTTTTTGTTTGTTAAATATTGAAGCACTGTTACCGTTCATGCTTCCTTATCATCAAGCAATAAATTTGATAATATGATGATAAATTCAACCATTATTATGCCCATAGGTGTTTAATCCTTACATGAAAAAAATTATTTACAAATTTTTTTTGGAAATATTCTGTCATCCTAGAGGTTTTTTCATTTTTCTAGTAGAATAAATGTAAGTACAAACAGATTTATCACATTTCTGCTATTGTGCAACTAATGTTTAGGTTGGTGTTAATAACCATGTCCAATTCTCAAAAACCTGTGTATGGCGGCCAAGCGGTCGTTGAAGGAGTCATGTTTGGCGGAAAACATCATTATGTTACCGCAGTTCGCAGAAACGATCGTTCGATTGAATATTTTCATTTACCGAGGAAAGCGAATCCTGCTCTAACTGGATTAAAGAAAATCCCGTTCCTGCGAGGGATCATCGCGATTATTGAATCTAGTGCCAATGGATCAAAACATTTAAATTTCTCAACGGAGAGATACGATGTAGATCCAAAAGATGATGAAACAATAAAGGAAAAGGAAGTTTCAAAGTTAACGATGTATTTAGGTGTAGCCGCTATAGGTGTCCTTTCATTTTTATTTGGAAAATTTGCTTTTACGTTAATACCAGTCTTTTTAGCTGTACTAACGAAACCCATTTTTCCTTCAGATTTTGCTCAAGTTTTAGTGGAAGGTTTCTTTAAGCTGTTGCTGCTCCTTACCTATATATATTTTGTTTCGCTTACCCCATTAATCAAACGAGTGTTTCAATATCATGGTGCTGAGCATAAAGTAATTAACACCTTTGAAGCAGGGGTAGAATTGACCGTTGAAAATGTTCAGGCCCATTCCCGATTACACTATCGATGCGGCAGTAGTTTTATCTTATTTACCGTTATCGTTGGTGTGTTTGTTTATATGTTGGTCCCTACGTCACCCCTTTGGTTACGGGTAGTCGATCGACTTCTCTTAATACCAGTAGTGTTAGGAATTGCTTTTGAAGTCTTGCAAATCACCAATAAACTTCGCGACATTCCTGTCTTGAAGTATCTAGGAATTCCAGGGCTTTGGCTTCAATTGTTAACGACGAAGGAACCAAATAATGACCAAGTGGAAGTAGCGATTCTCTCCTTTAACGAATTACTTAAACGGGAAAGGGAATCAGAATTCGAAATGGAAAGTAAAGAAATTGTCTAAATCTTTATTTTTATGTGTTTAAAAGAATAAAAAAATGCTTAAGATGCTCTTAGGGAGGTGGCATTCTTGAAAAATCGGGCGCCCGTTATTATTGTTGGGATACTCATTATTCTTGCTCTACTTGGCCTTGTTGGATCATTTACAGCTAATCCTGCCGGTTTCATTCAGAGAATAGCTGTCATCGCATTGATCGGACTGGCGATTTTTTTCCTTTTTCGAAAGTTTTCAAATTCGAGCCCTCAGAAAAAAGAGCAGCGGGCATTTCTTAAAGCAGCAAAAAGATCAAAAAAACGATTGCAGCAAAAGAGTGGAGATACGACCGTAAAAACCTCTTCTCTTGGGACGTTAACAACATTAAAGAAAAACAACAAGACAAAAAAGAAATCCCCTGCTCACTTGACCGTTATCGATGGAAAAAAGGGAAAAAAGAAAAATCGAGCGTCTTTTTAGACACTCGATTTTTTTATGAAATAGTTTCCTAGTAACCCCATTTATCTAAAAAATTTTTCGCATACTCTTTGCCAATTTCAAATAATTTCAGCTTTTTTTCATCCGTTAGATTAAATTCGGTTAACGATACCCCTTCAGCTGTAATAAAAATAATATTTTCCACATGTTTTTTCGAAATATAACGTTGATCATGTGCATCCTTCATAGTCTCAAACAAGGCGGACATTAACTGAATACCATTTTTTATTTGATGTTTTTCATGTTCATATTCACTTGGACTTAACTTAATACCAAGCACAGGCCGAACCTTTTTTACATTATCCCTATCAAAAAGCCACATGGGGAAATTACTGAGTACACCACCATCCACAATAACATTCAACCCATCAATCGATCGTAATTTAACAGGTTCGAAAAAGTACGGTATACTGCAACTCATTCTAATTGCTTTAGCAATAGAGAATGACCCTGGGGAAATTCCGTATTTTTCTAAGTCATCGGGCAAAACGACCATTCGCCCATTCGATAGGTCTGAGGCAACGACTCTTAGGGCATTGGGCGGAAGATCAGAGAATGTTCTCAGCCCTTTTGCTTCAAGCTTTTCTTTCATCCATTTTTCTAGTTCATTTCCCTTATAAAGACCAAGCTTCCAATAGACATGCAGCCATTTTGCGATTGAAAATGGAATGATGGATTTCCGGGCATCAAGCATTTTAGGCAAATCAAACTCATCCACTAATTGATAAATTTCTTTACTCGTATAACCTGCGGCAATTAAAGCGGCAACAATAGACCCCGCACTCGTTCCTGCGACCCTGACAAACTGAAACCCCCTGTTTTCAATTTCTTCATAGGCTCCAATGATTGAAAACCCTCTAATTCCCCCTCCGGAAAAAACACCGTCTATTTTCATGGCAGCCACCCCTAAGATGAACTCATTTTTACATCTTTAATCAGCACATCGCCAAAATAGTACATTGGACAGGGGGAAAATTTTTATATAAAGTGTACATTTTTTGTACCTATTTTCTTCATACCATCAACATATCGATTTCATACACTTACCCTATCATTTTATTATTCTTATTAATTTGAAAAGGCGGTTAACCTTATGGGTATTCGGAAGGAAAGAATAAAGGTGTACAATATGACCTGTATATCATGCGAAAAGCGGATTGAAAGAACAGTGAAAAAGATACATGGTGTCATCAATGTTAAGGCGAATTTTACGGGTCAATTTGCAGATGTTGAGTTTAATGATGAAATATGCAGCATGAACCAGATTAAGGCGGCAATTAATCACGCCGGCTACAGTACAGAAAATGGGAAAGGCTTTAAGGTTATTGGCATCATTATCGTCAGTGCTGCTATTTTACTGCTTGGTATTAATACCGGCAGCTTTAATATGGAAGATAAGCTCAAAAATGCTTCCTATGCTGTTTTATTTATTGTTGGGTTGATCACTTCCCTCCATTGTGTAGGAATGTGCGGAGGGATTATGCTTTCCCAAACTATTGGTAAGGAAAGTAAAAATAAATTTGAGGCGATAAAACCGGCTATTTTGTATAACCTTGGAAGAGTTACTGCCTATACCATTATTGGTGGAATCGTTGGTGCGATTGGTTCCGTATTTGCACTTTCACTAACCACTAAATCTACTATGCAAATTCTTGCCGGTGTATTCATGATTATGATGGGCTTTAATATGGCAGGCTTTAAAGCGTTTAGAAAGGTTCAGTTTAAGCTGCCAGCTTCTGTTATAAAAATATTAACAAAACCAAAACCAAAGACACCGTTTTTTATTGGTATGCTTAATGGGTTAATGCCCTGCGGCCCTCTGCAAACCATGCAGCTATATGCTTTGGGAACAGGAAGCGCAATCAGCGGGGCGCTCTCAATGTTTATGTTTGCCATTGGAACGATCCCACTCATGCTTACCTTCGGTGCCTTATCAAGTCTTTTAAGTAAAGGCTACACAAAGAAAATCCTTAAATTTAGCGGCATTCTTATTGTCGTTCTTGGACTTGTTATGAGTAATAGGGGCTTAGCTCTTGCCGGAATGAATATAAGCCCGACTTCTATGCTTGCCAATATCGGAGCTTTTGGTAATAGTCCCGCCGCCGCTGCAAATGCGACGAATGCCACACTCAAGGATGGGGTGCAGGTTTTAAATATGACAGCTAACGTCTACGGTTATACTCCCAATACACTTTATGTCCAAAAGGGAATTCCAGTTAAGTGGGTTGTGGACGGAGAGCAAATTACCGTTTGTAACAATACGATTGTCATGCCTGATATGAATGTAGAGCAGAAACTTCAAAGTGGAAAAAATATCATTGAATTTACCCCTGGTAGTGAAGATATTCCGTTTAGCTGCTGGATGGGAATGAAACGAGGAGTTATTAAGGTAGTTGATGATCTAAAGAAAATATAATACTAAAAAAGAGGATGTCTTGCATGGACTTTAGCACACTGCTTTTTGACTTCCTCTTTTTTACAAAATCAACTAATTATTTGTGAAATCATCCAAATTTATAGCCTGCTTTCAACACGGTTACGACATATTTAGGATTCTTCGTATCCATTTCAATCTTTTTACGAATATTTTTAATATGGGCATCGATTGTCCGATCAAAGCCGCTAAATTCTTCTCCATATAATTTATCTATTAGCTGATCCCTGGATAAAACCTTCCCTTTATTCGCAACAAGGATTCTCAATATATCAAACTCATTTGGGGTAAAGGGCTTTTCCTTACCACAAACTTTAATAGTCCTTTTCGAACAATCTATTTGCAGATTCCCATCATCAAAAATGACACCTGAAGAATATACATTTCCATTAAGTCTGCGGAAAAGAGCATTTACTCTTGCTGTCAACTCTCTCGGACTAAAGGGTTTGATTAAATATTCATCTGCCCCTATCCTTAATCCTTCAATGCGGTCATTTAATGACCCTTTTGCCGTCAGCATAAAAATATGAACATCGGAGGTTTGCCGGAAAATTTTACAGACCTCTTCACCGCTAATATCCGGCAGCATTAAATCTAGAATTACCAGGTCAAATCTTTCAGCCATAAAAAGATCAATTCCTCTTAATCCCGTATCAGCGCTGTGAACCAGGTAACCTTCTTTTTCTAAATAGGCTTTTATTACCCCTAATACACTTTGTTCATCTTCTACTAATAAGATTTGATTCATGGAAATCACCCTGCTAACATGAAATTATATGTATTCAGTATAATAGCTATAGATGGTGTAAGAATTGAAAAAGGCTGACAATTATGTGTCAGCCCTTTAAAACACTCTGCCCTCATTTTGGGCACTTTCTATAATTTTACTTTTTGTAATCTTAATGCATTCAGAACAACTGAAACCGAGCTGAATGCCATTGCAGCACCGGCAAGCCATGGTGCAAGGAACCCAAGAGCCGCAATGGGAATGCCCAGTGAGTTATAGGCCAGCGCCCAGAACAGATTTTGTTTAATATTCGTTATGGTCTTTTTACTCATGAAAATGGCATCAGCAATACTATTTAAATCACCGCGGATCAGTGTGATATCGGCCGCTTCCATTGCTACATCCGTACCGGTACCAATGGCCATTCCAATATCAGCAATCGCTAATGCCGGGGCGTCATTAATTCCATCTCCAACCATAGCCACTTTCTTGCCCTGTGCCTGTAATTTTTTGATTTCATCGGCTTTTCCTTTGGGAAGAACCTCAGCGATTACGTGGTCAATCCCCGCCTGGGCTGCAATTGCCTCCGCAGTTCGTTGATTATCACCTGTAATCATAATGACATCAAGTCCCATTTCCTTCAAACGTCCGATTGCCATTTTGGAAGTTCCCTTGATGGTGTCTGCGACAGCAACCATGCCTGCGTACTGTCCATTTATCGCAATAAGCATGGCGGTTTTACCAACCGTCTCAAGATCAGACATTTTTTTAAGGGATTTTTCAACATTGACATCATACATGTTCATTAATTTTCTCGTACCAATTAACACTTCATTTTTATCAACTGTTGCTTTAATGCCAAATCCCGGGATTGCTTCAAATTTTGAAACTTCCTTCAATTGGATCCCTTTTTCCTTGATTCCTTGGACAATAGCTTCTGCCAACGGGTGTTCCGATTGCTTCTCTGCTGATCCAACGATTGCTAAAAGTTCATTTTCAGTCCAAGATTCAGCCGGGAAAGCATCGGTTAATACAGGAGTTCCGTTTGTAACCGTACCGGTTTTATCTAGGACAACAGTGGTAATCCGGTGGGTCATTTCTAAATGTTCGCCTCCTTTAAAAAGGATGCCATATTCGGCAGAACGACCAGAACCAGCCATAATCGATGTTGGCGTAGCAAGCCCCAAGGCACATGGACAAGCAATGACAAGAACGGCAATCATTTTCTCAAGGGCTTCCGCAAAATCCCCTGGAGCTGCCCAAACATACCAAACGATAAACGTTAAAACGGCTAAGCCCACAACAATGGGAACAAACACACCAGAGATTTTATCAGCAAGACGTTGAATAGGGGCTTTTGAGCCTTGTGCTTCCTCTACTACTTTAATTATTTGTGCTAACGCTGTGTCTTTGCCGACCTTTGCAGCTTCAACCTTTAAAAATCCATTCTTATTAAGTGTCGCACCGATTACGGGATCACCGATTTTTTTATCTACAGGAACACTTTCACCGGTTAACATCGACTCATCAATAGCTGACTGACCCTCGATAATGATTCCATCAACGGGAATCTTTTCACCCGGTTTAATATGAAGGATATCGCCAACGTTTACTTCCTCAAGCGGAATTTCTTGCTCCATTCCTTCTCGTTCTACAATAGCCGTCTTTGCCTGAAGTCCCATCAATTTTTTAATAGCTTCAGATGAACGGCCCTTTGCCTTTGCTTCAAACAACTTTCCTAGAATAATCAAGGTAATTAATACAGCACTTGTTTCAAAATAGAGCTCCACCATATGGATCTTTCCGCTCAGGGTCAGGATGGCCTGGTAAAGGCTGTAGAAATAGGCGGCGGAAGTACCTAAGGCAACAAGTACATCCATATTGGCACTTTTATTCTTAAGCGCCTTATAGGCACCGATATAAAATTGACTTCCAATAATAAACTGAACCGGAGTAGCCAATAGCAACTGAAACCAAGGATTCATAAATATTTCAGGTACCCAAATAAAGGAAGTAAACGAAAAGTGGCCAGCCATTGCCCATAATAGGGGAAGGGATAAAATAGCCGAAAAAATCAGCTTTTTCGTTTGTTTGGCTATTTCTTTTTCGCGATAGTCACTAGAATCCTTCGTTCCTTCTTTGATTTTTGCCCCGTACCCTAGATTCTCGACCTTCTTTATTATGTCGGCAGTTGAAAGGACGGAGCCATTGAACTCAATGGTTGCTTTTTCAAGAGCTAAATTCACATTTGCCTTGATGACGCCATCTATTCTATTTAGCCCTTTTTCAATTCTTGTTGAGCAGGCAGCACAGGTCATTCCGGTGATGTCAAGCTCTGTCTTCTCGGTGACAACCTCGTATCCTAAATCTCTAATTTTCTTTTCAATATCATCAACGTTGATCTGCAACGGGTCATATTTAATAGCGGATTTTTCCAAGGCGAGATTCACATTCGCTGACTCAACACCAGCTAGCCTGTTTAGACCTTTTTCAATTCTTGTGGCACAGGCCGCACAGGTCATCCCGGAAATTTGTAAACTTGTTTCTTTGAGACTATGACTCATAAAAGCCAACTCCTTATACCCCATATAGGTATATATTTTAGAAAAAAGAACGTGCTATAAGAAAGCACGTCGTTTTACTACTTATTTCACATCGTAACCTTGGTCGTCGATGGTTTCTTTAATTTGATCCAAGGAAACTTGCTGCTGGTTATATTCCACATCAACAGTAGCTGCTTTTAAATTTACCTTTACAGCGGCAACACCGTTAAGTGCTCCAACACTTCCTTCTACTGCTTTCACACAATGATTGCAAGACATTCCTTGTACGTTTAGTGTAATCTTCTCCATAAAAAACCAACCCTTCTTCGTGAAAATTTTATAATGTGAACTTCTATAAACAAATCTTACCATACCCCCCTACCCTATGTAAAGAGGTACCTTTTATTTTTTCAAAAATTTTTCTCTTTTCATAATTTGTTCAAAATGTTAGCTCATTAATAATCTCATTATATTTTTTATGACGGTACTAACTTGTTGAAATCACATAATTTGTTGCAACGTACTTGATTCTCAGCGCTTTCTTTCAATTTATAGTGACCAATACGTTAAGGTGTCAAATATACCTAAGAGAAGCATAAGGATTCCTGCTAGTCTTTGAACAAAGGTACCGAATTTTCTCCCCTTTTTCATTAATACCCCACCACCGCCAAGATACCAAATGATCAAAATGACAATTAAGAGTGGTAAGGCTGTTCCTAGGGCAAAAATGGAAGGAAGAATAAAACCATATGAGCTTGACAGCACTACTGGCATTAATGTGACGAAAAACAAAATAAACATGGTCGGACAAAAAGCTAAGGAAAAACTAAATCCAAGCATGAAGGAACCGAAACGGCTTTCCTTTCTGTTCTCCTTAGAGTGCTTATATAGATTTATAGTCCCTCTAATTTTTATAAAACCCAACATATATAATCCCACAATAATTAAGATAGGGCCCATAATCTTCCGAAGCCACGGGAAATAAAGGATTAGGTTTTGTTCAATTCCTTTGCCCAGGAGCCAAACTAAACCACCTAATAGGGAGAATGCCACTATTTTACCCAAGGTGAAACTGAAAACATCCCTCCAGACAATTTTCGTTTGAATCGAACTATTTCCATACAGCGTGATTGCACTAATATTTCCCGTAAGCTGGCATGGGGCAAGTGCTCCGACAAGTCCTAGTATTAATGCAAATAAAAGAGGCCAGGCTTCTATACTATTGGTCACATTCAAAAACGGTTGGCTTAAGAATGAACTTATTTGACTAAATAAATTGTACATATCCTCACCCTGCAGTTGTAATAGATTTACGATAACATAATAGGATGAAGAATGTGTGAAGATTGTCCATTGTTCAAATTATTGCCGCAAATTCAATAACCCACTTGGGATTTCCGTAATAGCAATATAAAAAAAGAACATTGGCTTTGCCAATGTTCGGGTGGATACTAAATAAAAACTATATTCGTTTTGCACCAATAAATTTTGGATTCCAGTAGCTGTTATTGGTATAGGTAATCATGACGCCTTTTGACGATGAAGCCATAATCATCTTGCCTGCTCCAATATACATCGCAACATGTGTTGGTTTGCTTGCTTTATTTGGTGCGTAAAACAGCAAGTCTCCCGGCTGTATAGAACTTACTCGATATCCTTTTGTATAGTACATATCAGCCGCTGTACGTGGTAATACTTTTCCAGCCTGACCGAATGAATATTTTATAAGACCTGAGCAATCAAAACCTCTTGGTGAAATTCCTCCCCAGCGATAGGGAACACCGAGATTTGCTTTGGCAACTGAGATTGCTTTTGTATGATAATAAGCCGCTTCTGCTTTATCACCCGTCGTGGCAAACACTGAGCTAAGTCCAATTGTAATCGCAAGAGCGGTAATGAATTTTTTTAGCATAATGTTATTCCCCCTTGGAGTGATTTGATACTCATACTATACAAGGAAAGAATAACAAGGACATCACGGGAAGATTACAATTTGGTTACATCGTTATATTGATATAATTTATTTGGGAAGCTATTTTTACAAATCAATATTTATGTCGTAATTAGAGGTGTTCAGAGTGCTCAAACTGAATAAAATTCAAATGTTTCATTCGGTTTATGACAGATAATACTTCATTAATTCTAGGTAATTCAAGCCATCTTTCGAAACCGGGAAAAAAGGAAGAAAATACAATATCCACTCCTTCTCTCTCCATATCTTCGAGAGCTTTTTTAATCTTTTCATGAAGAAAGATGACACGATCCTGATTTCTTATAGCGATTTTTCGAATTAAAAAGGCAATAGCCGCAAGCTGGGCGTGTGATGTGATATTGTATAGCCCTCTGATATCAATTTGTTCATCACCTATCATCATGTATCCCATGGTTGAAACCATCAGCTTTTCTGTACCACTGCCCTGTGGATAGCTCGAAAAGTGATCGGCGGTTATTTTTCTTTCTATCTCCCATTTTGTAAGGGGGATACGTTCGCGTGGTTTGTCGTGTTCACATAAATTTTTTGCTTCCTGTGTTACATTTTTTGGGGCAAAATTGTCCATCAAAATAATTTGATCGGCAACGGATAAAAATTCACCGCTACCTCCAATAACAAGAACGGATGATACGCCAACAGCCTCATAAAGCTCCCTGACACGTTCCGTAAAAGGTGTAATGGGTTCATGCTTGATTAATGAACGCATTTTGATGTCTTGAATCATAAAATTGGTCGCACTTCTATCTTCATCAATAAGAAGAAGCTTACATCCGAAGTTGATTGCCTCCATAATATTTGCGGCTTGAGAAGTGGAACCTGAGGCGTAGTCAGTCGAAAACTGTTCAGCCGAACTATTGGGTATCCATTTTATGAAAGGCGTAATATTGATATTTTTTATGGAACGGCCTTCCTCTGCAGATATTTCCATTGCACTTTGTTCTGTAATCACAAATTCTCGTCCGTCACCAATGATATGATTGTAAATCCCCGAATTTAGTGCATCCAGCAATGTGCTTTTACCGGAATAACCACCGCCGGTGATGACCGTCACACCATGTTTTATTCCCATTCCTCGCAAACCACAAATTTCAACTTCAACATCTTCCGGGGATGTAAAAGACAAGGCACCTCCTAGTGGCCCGCTGTTTTCTTTATTTCTTGGCAAAATGCTGCCATTCCCAATAAACGCGCTATAACCACTGGATTTTAGCCATTCGCGAATCATATTTTGCTTTTTTACCAATTCATAGGCAGCATTTAATTTGATGAGATCAAACTTGGCAATAAACTCCTCCACTTCTTTAGGAAGCATTTTGCAGAGCATGCGCATGGCTTTATCATTATTTCTGAATGGAAGTTGAACTGTAATCATTAAGCATAGATACCATTTTTCCGAGATGACTTCGACAAAGGATGCATTACGGTGCAACACCACATTGGTTGGACGAAAACAATAAAAAGCACCATTTTCTTTATCAGAACGTGACCGGTTATAAATCAATTTATTTAATGCCTCAATATGATTAACCCATCCTCTTAATGCAAAATCTGAGAGAACAACTTGGTCCATATTTTTATCTAAGCCGATACGGTCAAAAGGTATTTTTATGGTGATACATGGTTTATCCAGTGTGAGTTTATGTGTCCGTTCAATGTAATAGGCAACATCATTATTCCAATAAATTGGGTCTTCATAAATCATACTGTAAGATGACTGACCGGATTGTAAGGAGCGAAAATATTGAGCGAGTCTTTTAATAAAGCATCATCCTTTCATATTTGGAAAGCGGTGAATAACGGAAAACAAAAAAATAACAGCCACTCTGTAAGTGGCTGTCATAGATCGGCAAGAAAGCTTAAACGTTACTTCTGCCTAAATATAAAAGCCCTGAGAGTGAATCCTACCCTCAGAGCCTAATGTATTCGTAAAAAGATAACTAAAAAGCAATATGAGGATATGACGTATATTTTTTTGTTTTCATTGTCCTCACCTCATTAAAATTTATTTTTAAAGCAATAGAATCATAACATTAATTTAACCATTTGAAAAGAGGTGCATCGTGTCCTGTTTTTTTTGATAAAAATGACATACCAAATAACAAGTAAATAGCACCCTCTTTCGCACGATGACAATATCTATTGTCATCGTGCGAAAGAGGGTGCCATTTGCTATGCTGATTTCTTATAAAATATTGACATATCAATGGCGCTCTGCCGCTTTTCTTATTATTTTAGTCTAGTTATGTCCCAGCTGCTGAATTTTTTTTCGTAAACAACTATGCGAGAAAGTCGAGAACCCGCTTGATCACAAGTTTCGTCGCGTCAGCATCGTAAGACGGTAAACTGCTGTCGGTAAAGAGATGTTCCTTGCCTTCGTACAGAAAAAGTTCAGCGTGATTGGCCGACGCCACAAGCTCACGGGCCGCGTTGATATCGCCGTCTTCAACGAAAAAAGGATCTGCACTCATGGCGTGAATTTGCACAGGCAAGTCGACCGGCCACTGAGATTCGAACGCCGATGTCGGGAGGCAGGCATGAAAAAACAGTGCGCCTCTGGCGCCTTCACGAGTTTGAGCGAGCTGCTGTGCTGCCGGGACACCAAGTGAAAAACCAGCATAGACGACATCGCGTGAAAGCTCGCTGGCTGCCCGAACGCCACGCGCCGTCACTTCTTCAAATCCGATTTCCTTAACAAACACCAAGCCTTCCTCCAGAGAGGAAAACATGCGACCGTTAAATAAATCTGGCACGTGCACAGTATGCCCCGCATCTCTTAGTTGATCGGCGATTGCTTCAATCCCCTTCGTCCGGCCTAAAACATGGTGTAACAACAAAACATCTGCCATCTGTTTTTCCTCCAATTTAATGAATTTCATATGTCTAAGTTTCGACAAGAAATCCTGTTTGACCTGCCAGAACTTTATGATTTAGAAATATCTACCTTAATAAGCCCCCCTTGCTTATTCAATAATCCTGACCAATTAGCATAATAAGAAAAATGGAGCCATCGATTTGTTATTGAACTTTAACTCTTGCCCCCTTTTATGAAATAAGAACAATCATGAGTTCAGTTTCTACTATCATCGAAGAGTGAAGATAAATTCTTCAATTTCCATGTCACGTGCATTTGCAAATCCACTGTCTTCTCCCGTTATCGCAAATCCACATTTTTCGAGAACCAGCCTCGATCCGATATTATCTTTTGCAGCACGTACGTATAACGGACTTATTGTTACCAAAGATAGAAACTGCTTAAGCGCATCCGTTGCAATGCCTTTTCCCCAATGTTCACGGTCAATCCAGTAGCATATTTCACGTTCTTCAAACATTTCAAAGCTGGAGATATGAAAATCGGACAAAAATTCGTGCTGCCTTCCTGTTTTGATTCCTTTCAATCGAGTAGAGCGACCTAACGAAGAGACATCTTGAATATTCAACCACGGTTTATTATCTGAGCCAAACCAGATCCACGGCCTTCTTTAATCCATTTGTCGATTTTAGACGTTCTTGTTCTTTTAGACATAAAAAAACACCTCTTTAGACAAAAAAATCCAAAGAGGTATTTCCTCGCAACTTTTTTATAAACATCGTGACTTTTTTTTAATATCGCGACTTTTTTATAAACATCGCAACTTTATTTCAAAACTACATCCATCCCCTTTGAATTCCATTATAAACCGCACTTCAATTGCGCACCGCAATTGGTACAAGTATTACAGCCGCCCATTTCTTCTACCTTTCCTTTGCGGCAGACTGGGCATGTGTTTCCAACCTCGGAACCGATTGTAACATCCGTTGATCGTAGGTCAGTAATGGTATCAACTAGGACGACATGCTGCTTTGGTTTATCCTCAAACATCGATAATTGTTCGTTTGTATTTTCTTCAGCTTTCAGTGTCAATACCTGTGAATCCCTTGAGCCGTCCACATAAACAGTACCGCCTTTTGCACCACCACGGTAAAGACGCTCGTAAACCTTCTCTACCTGCTCAACACTGTAGCCTTTTGGTGCATTAACCGTTTTACTAATGGAGCTATCAATCCAACGTTGAATGACGCACTGAACATCTGCATGAGCTTCTGGAGCTAACTCCATCGATGATACAAACCAGTTTGGAAGATTGTCTGCATCTGCTTCTGGATGCTGATCTAAATATTCTTGAACGATATCTGCTTTTACCTCGATAAATTTACCAAGACGTCCGCTACGGAAATAAGAGAATGAGAAATAAGGCTCTAATCCGGTGGAGACGCCAACCATTGTTCCAGTGGACCCCGTGGGAGCAACAGTTAGCAAATGTGAATTTCTTATTCCGTTTTCTAAAATCGATTGACGGACATCTTCAGGCATTTTTTTCATAAAACCTGTTTCAATGAAAGCTTGTCTAAGACGGTTTGTATCTTCCCTTGTTTCTCCGTTTAGGAATGGGAAACTTCCCTTCTCTGTTGCTAAATCAATTGATGTTCTATAAGCTGTCGTTGCAATTGTTTCAAATACTTGATCAACTAGTCTATTACCTTCAGGTGAACCATACTCTGTTTCACAGTAGATTAGTAAATCGTGTAGGCCCATTACACCAAGTCCAACGCGGCGCTCACCAAGGGCTTGCTTTTTGTTTTCTTCTAGAAAGTATGGCGTTGCGTTAATAACGTTGTCCTGCATTCTAACGCCAACTTCAACAGTTTTCTTTAGTTTCTTAAAATCAACAGTTTTTGTTTCCTTGTCTGCCATTTCTGCAAGATTTACAGCAGCAAGGTTACAGACTGAAAATGGTGCGAGAGGTTGCTCCAGTTTGTTATCCTAAAGGCTTTTTATCCTATAGTTCTAACAGTTGAATTCCTGTTAGTTCAGCATATCTTTTCATTACACACCTTTTGCATAAATTTAATTAGCTCTTTTCTTCCACGATCTTCTCCAAAAACCGCCTTTGAAATAACCCTAATATCTTTCACATCAAACAGTTTTTGGATGTCTTCTAATAATGGATTAATAGTGGTTTTTATCTTATTTAAAGGAGTTGCAAGAACAAGTTCTCTGTTTTCATTCGTCCATTGAATTATATATTCCTTGATTCCATAATGAATCTCTTTTCTTTTTTCCACGTAAATATCTGTGGCAATTCTTATAGCTTCTTTTCCGGCACATGTTTGACTACAAAACTTTTGAGGGGACGTTTCAATTACAATAAATTCTTGTCCGCATTCTATGCAGAATCTGGTTTGTCTAGTTTTTTTAAATTTACCTTTTTGAGCTAAACCAGATTTCCTTAAACCCTCTAACATTTTTTGTTTTGCAGTACCTTCTGTAGCCCATAGCACGAAAATGGCAACTCATTATAAATCTTAAGCAATTCTTCATATGAGATAAGTTCGCATTTGATATTGTATTTTTCTTCAATGGTATTTAGAGATTTTCTTGCATTGTCTTTTGCTTCCTTGTTTCTCGATTTTATTTCCACTATCTTTTCAAGCTTATTATCCTTATCGTAAAAGAAAAAATCCGGCTTATACAATTTATAACCTAGATCGAATACTTTTTCTTCATAGGTCCATTGAATTGAATAAAAATCAAGATATTTAGCATATGCGTATTCATAAGAACTTCTTAAATAATGTCCTTTATAAAAACCCGCATACCCTCTATTCACTTTAATCACCTTAATCCTATCAATTCATTTTTTGAACATGGTTTTTTGTGTGTAATGTTGCGGCCTCGTGGATGGATTATATTCTGCAGCGCAGGTTCACCATCTATGCGTTGCCCCTGACCAAACTTTTACATCTAGCCTTCGGTTCGGATTAGCCTCTCAGCCTTCCCGCTTAATTCCGCAATTTTTAACGTGAGGCAAACTAAGCCACTTTACCACACGGATTTGTTGCAACGACTTGCTGCCCATATGCTTTTGCATTGGTCATGTCATTGGCATTGTCGATAAAGAATATTCCTGGTTCTGCTGAGTAGGTAGCACAAATGTTAATTAAATTCCATAACTCTTTGGCTTTGATTTTTTTGTATACCCGCACTTTGTGACCAAGTTTTTCCCACTCACGTACATCGCCGACTTGATGCCATTCTTCATTGTAAGTTTTCATTTCCTCTTCGTTGTAGTGTTCTACATACGGGAAACGTAGTTCATATTCAGCATCATTTTCTACAGCATCCATAAATTCTTTTGTCAAACAAACGGAAATGTTTGCTCCAGTTAAGAATTCTGAATTATGGACAGTGTAATTTCCACCGGTTGCTAATTTTTCTTCTGCATCAGCTATGATATTTTCATTAAATCCACCATATCCTGGAATGTTTTTGTAGTTCACGATTCCCTGGTACATTGCCGTTTCTTGAAGAGTTAACGGTGTGAATTTTAGCTTATCATTCGCATGTTTTTTAATCGTTTCATCTTTTGTATTTTCAATTAAGAATCGTAGAATTCTAGGATTTTGCATTTTAGAAATAATAAATTCAATAATATCTGGATGCCAGTCGGTCAACATAATCATTTGGGCCCCCCTCCGGGACCCCCCCTGTTCGACAAGGTGAGTCAATTTCGCAATATCATCCAGCCATGAAACCGATCCAGATGATTTTCCGTTTACGCCTCTAGCCAATGTATTTCTAGGTCTCAAAGTCGAGCCATTTGTGCCCACACCGCCGCCGCGGCTCATGATTTCCATTACCTGTTTACGATGATCAGAGATACCTTCACGAGAATCTGCAACGAACGGCATTACGTAACAATTGAAGAATGTAACGTCGGTATTTGCCCCAGCACCATACAAGACACGGCCTGCAGGAATAAAGTTCATCGTTACAAGTTCTTGATAGAACTTTTCAAACCACTCGCGGCGCTTCTCTTCCGTTTCTTCAACAGATGCAAGACCTGTGGCATTCCTCTTCGCAATTTGCTCGTAGAAGAGCTCGAGAGGCTTTTCAATGACATCTAAAGACCTGACAATGATACCTGTACTTGTCTCCTCGGGATTGTCGAGCGCGCCTCTGAATTCCTCTTCAATTAATACCTTTGCTTTTTTACTTTCCCAATCAATTTCCATGATCGTTCCTAAACCTCTTGCTGGAAATTTCGGATCTTCTTTAATTGTTAAAACAACAAAGTCGCCATTTGTAAGGGTAATTTTTGCTGTGTCTTTGAAGGTGTAACGGTCTAGCATGACCAATCGTGAAACACCCTTATGAGTTATTTTCATATCTGGGGTTACCGGGTGTACTTGGGGGAACAAGCGGATATCCTCATTCAACCTTTCAAAATCGATATTCATTTTTTGTCTAAAAACTACAGACATGAGAACAACTCCTTCAATAAAAATCTCTATCTTATGTTAGATTCTAGTATGTTTTGCTATATCTAGTTGTCTTAATACACTTACGTTAACAAAATAAACATCAAAAATCAATATATAGTACCGAAAATATTTTCGACACCACTATATATTGTATAGCGAGCAAATAACATTTATTTTGTCAAACTTAAAATAAACTAGATTTAGGAGAAAACAAAAGCTATTATTTGTTTTTCGCCCTAAAACAGGAAAATTCAACAATTTTTGCGGCTTGCCTCTTTTTTAAAAAAAGAAAATAGAAAAAGCGGCCGCGGCCGCTTCCCATTATCGTTTAAAATTCCATTCATCACTTTCATAGCGTTCTTTTGCTATTTTTTCAACGTATGCAATTTCTACATCCGTTAATTGATATGGTTCTAGATCAATATTAAGCCCTTCAGCAAACCCCTTATAAAAAGCCTCTTTTGCCTCTTCAAGTGAAATCCGCTTTGGACTAATCGCATTGATGGCAACTGCCTTATCCTTAAATGCCTTTTTCATTCGTTCCTTTACCCGTTCATTTGAATATTTAAATAAACTAAACAGCTTATCTTCATCCAAATCCAATAGAATTGCTCCATGTTGGAGGATAACCCCTTTTTGCCTTGTTTGCGCACTTCCAGCAACCTTTCTGCCCTCCACGACCAGCTCATACCAGCTCGGCGCATCAAAGCATACTGCGGAGCGGGGATTTTTCAAGGCATCCCGTTCCTCTGCTGTCTTTGGCACGGAAAAATAAGCTTCAAGACCCAAATGGTGGAAGCCTTTTAAGATTCCTTCCGAAATAACACGATAGGCCTCGGTTACAGATTTCGGCATTGCCGGGTGCTCTTCTGAAACGATTACACTATATGTAAGCTCATGCTCATGGAGAACGCCGCGCCCGCCTGTAGGTCTTCTGACAAACCCCAACCCGTGTGCCTTTACAGCATCCATGTCAATTTCTTTTTCAACCTTTTGAAAATACCCTACAGACAACGTCGGAGGATTCCAGCCATAGAAACGGATGACGGGAGGAATTTTTCCCTCGCTGTGCCAATCTAGTAAGGCTTCATCCAACGCCATATTAAAAGATGGAGAACAATTTCCAGAATCGATAAAACGCCAAACTTCTCTTTTCATGAACAAACCTCATTTTTTAAAAAATATTTCTAATTTAAGTCTACCAAAATCTGATATGATTTCAAAACAAGTTGTTTCTGTTATAATTTTAAATAGGCAAAAGTAAAAGATTTTTCGCTATTCATCTTTATCTTTAGCAAAATGACTTATATAATAATAACTAGTGCAAGAAAGCTTGAAAGGGGCAAAAAGAAGTTGAGTTCACTTTATGTTTTATTAATCATTCTCGCAGCAGTTATCATTTATTCCGTTATCACCTATTTCTATCAGAAGAGGATTGTTAAAACGGTAACAGAAGAAGAATTCCGTGCAGGTTACAGAAAGGCACAACTAATAGATGTTCGTGAAGCGAACGAATTTGATGGCGGCCATATTTTAGGAGCACGTAATATCCCAATGTCACAAATGAAAATGCGTATGCAAGAACTTCGCAAAGATTTGCCAGTTTACCTGTATTGTCAAAGTGGTATGCGCAGTGCACGTGCTGCACAATTTTTACACAAAAGAGGTTACAAAGAACTTACCCAGCTGCAAGGCGGGTTCAAGAAATGGACAGGTAAAGTAAAAGCGAAGAAATAAGAACAAAAGAGGATGCATCAAAAGGGTCAGACCCTTTTAATACATCCTCTTTATTAGGTCTAAATCTCATTCTTTAGGAATTAGTCAACTTTCTTCGATCTTCTATTTGCGGCGGCTCCTCCATCCAACCGTTTTTAATCATAATTTCCCCGCCATTTTTGGCAAAATTGTAAATATCCAACGCCATCCGAGCCATTGTCAATGGTAAATCACTTCGTAAGCAAAATGCTCCCCCAAGTGCATTACTTCCAAGACCAAAAGTGCTTAACAAGTTAGTGATATACATCATCAACTTATCTGATAATGGAGCAACAGTAGAATCGGTGGCTTTCCCAGCAGGGGTAGCCGGTGGTTCAATGAAATCTTGGCGCAGAAATTCACCTAATGTAGTTTCAATTTTCATTGATAATTTCATGCCTTTAACAAAATATTCTTTTACCTCTTTATCTTTTGCAACTTGGGCAAAGCCAATCATTAATTGCAAACCAACTAGGTTTGTCTCGATGGCATGATGAATCAGCGATACTTCAATTGTATTTAAGGCCCTTGTCTTATTTAAAAAGTTATAACCTGATAAATAATTATTATCTTGAACAAACTTAACCTCCTTAGGCATTGACACATATGGCGAACGAACAAGAACTCCCTTCTCTAAAAGAATTTGTGTCACCTTGTCTAATTCCTCTTGGGCGTTATCAGTCAATTGTTTAAAAAAATTCCTGATGTCTTTTCGGAAAGACATGGTTGAGTAGAGCGCAAAAAGGCTAATCCCAATTTTATCGATCATTTGTAAAAACATTAAGTCATAAAGATGGTCAAATAATTTGGGCTTCCCTTTATATACATCATTTTCAGTAAAACCAAGAGGGATCACTGCCCCTTCTTCCTCAAAAATCGTAGTAATTGTTTCTACGGCTTGTTTCGAAAAATCGTAACAAGACGTCAATAATTGTTGAATTTCTTGCTCTTCCACATGTTCAAGAAAATGCTCTACCATCCTCATTAACATCGTTTTATCCTGATAGGTCATCCATAGATTTCCTAATTCCGATGCTGTCAATGAAATATCATTTGAATTAGACATCTTTTCCCTCCTTGTCTTATTTTTATTATTTACCTGAGATTGACATTATAATTATTTTTCTATGTCATAAACGCAAAAAAGCCAGATTCATTTTTCGAATCTGACCTTTTTTTATTTATTAAGCTCTTTGGTATTTTAAAACTGGTTTACGTGCTGCAAGAGTTTCATCTAAGCGGCCAATAACTGTTGTATGTGGCGCCTCTTGAACAACCTCTGGATTTTCTTCTGCTTCTTTGGCAATCTGGATCATAATATCGACGAAGGAATCAAGTGTTTCTTTTGATTCTGTTTCAGTCGGCTCAATCATGATACATTCTTCCACATTTAATGGGAAGTAAATGGTTGGTGGATGGTAACCAAAATCAAGCAGTCGTTTTGCAATATCCAATGTGCGGACACCTAATTTTTTCTGGCGTTTGCCGCTAAGAACAAATTCGTGTTTACAATGCTTTTCAAACGGCAGATCATAATGCTCAGCCAATCTTCTCATCATATAGTTAGCATTTAATACCGCATATTCCGTCACAGCTTTTAAGCCATCTGGACCCATCGAACGAATATAGGTATAGGCACGAACGTTGATGCCGAAGTTACCATAGAACGGCTTCACACGGCCAATAGACTGCGGACGATCGTAATCAAGGATAAACTCTTCGCCGCGCTTTGAAATAATTGGTTTTGGCAAGTACGAAATTAGATCTGCCTTAACACCAACAGGACCAGAACCAGGGCCGCCACCGCCATGTGGGCCTGTAAAGGTTTTATGAAGATTTAAATGTACAACGTCAAAGCCCATATCGCCAGGTCTTGCTTTTGAAAGAACGGCATTTAGGTTTGCCCCGTCATAATAAACCTTTCCGCCTGCATCGTGAATAATTTCAGTGATTTCAATGATGTGTTCTTCAAAGAGCCCAAGCGTATTCGGGTTAGTAAGCATGAGGGCAGCCGTATCCTCACCTACCACACGCCTTAAGTCCTCTAGATCAACAAGTCCTTTGTCAGTGGATTTTACCGTAATTGTTTCAAAACCTGCAATGGTGGCAGAGGCAGGGTTTGTACCATGGGCAGAATCAGGAACGATTACTTTTGTCCGGTTCAGATCTCCATTTGCCTCATGGTAGGCACGGATTAGCATTAATCCAGTCCACTCCCCGTGTGCACCTGCAGCAGACTGTAATGTCACTTCATCCATACCGGTAATTTCAATTAAATGCTGCTGCAAATCGTATAAAAGTCCCAATGCACCTTGAACAGAGCTTTCGTCCTGTAGTGGATGGACATGGGCAAATCCATTAAAGCGGGCAACATTTTCGTTAATTTTCGGATTATATTTCATGGTACAAGAACCCAATGGATAAAATCCTGAGTCTAGACCGTGGTTTCTTTTTGAAAGAGCAGTATAGTGGCGCATAATATCAAGCTCAGAAACCTCAGGAAGTTCAGGCTCTACTGTGCGCAGATAACCATCAGGAAGCAGGTCGCTGATATCTAATTCAGGAACATCCATTTCTGGAAGACTGTATCCGATTCGTCCTGGTGTGCTAGCTTCAAAAATGAGTGCTTGGTCTTGATTATGCATGCAGATCCCCCAATTCTTTCACGAAAGTATCGATCTCTTCCTTAGTCCTTTGCTCTGTAACGGCAATCAGCATATGATTGGCTAGTTCAGTATAGTCACGTCCTAGATCGTAACCACCGATGATACCTTTTTGTAACAGTTTTTGATTGATTTCTTTAACTGGTTTGTTTAATTTAACAACAAATTCATTGAACGAATAGCCATCATTAACGACTTCAAATCCTGCTTCTTTAAAAGCCGTTTTTGCATAATGCGCCTTCTGTAAATTTGCTGCAGCCATTTCACCGACACCTTTTTTACCAAGAGCTGTCATTGCAACAGATGCTGCAAGGGCGTTGAGCGCTTGATTTGAACAAATATTGGATGTCGCTTTTTCACGGCGGATATGCTGTTCACGAGCTTGGAGTGTCAAGACAAATCCACGGCGGCCTTGATCGTCTACGGTCTGACCGACAAGACGTCCCGGTACCTTCCGCATTAATTTGGTTGTAACAGCGAAATAGCCGCAGTGCGGGCCGCCAAATGCAGTTGGGATTCCGAAAGGCTGTGCATCCCCTATGACAATATCCGCACCAAATTTTCCAGGAGGTGTTAAAACGCCAAGGGATAACGGATTGCTGCTAACAACAAACATCCCTTTAGCAGCATGAACGATTTCTTCAATCTCTTTTAACGGTTCAATTCTGCCAAAGAAATTTGGATATTGAACAATTACCGCTGCAACGCCCTCATTCACCATTCCTTTTAATGCATCAACATCTGTCACGCCATCTTTCACCGGAACTTCTACCACCTCAAGATACTGACCCTTTGCATACGTTTTAAGAACGTCACGATACTCAGGATGAACCGCACCTGAAACGACGATTGTTTTCCGTTTAGTATGACCGGCACTAAGCATTGCCGCTTCCGCTAGAGCAGTTCCGCCGTCATACATCGAGGAGTTGGCCACATCCATTCCTGTTAATTCACAAATCATCGTTTGGAATTCAAAAATGGCTTGCAGCTCGCCTTGAGAAATTTCCGGCTGGTACGGTGTGTAAGCAGTATAAAATTCAGAACGCGAAATCACATGATCAACGATGACGGGCATGTAATGATCATATACACCGGCACCTAGAAAAGAGACATTCCTTTTAAGGTCGGCATTGCTGTCGGCTAACATAAATAACTCTTTCATTAGCGCTGTCTCGGACTTAGCCGCTTTAATATTGTACTCACCCTTAAATCTTACTTTTTCCGGGATATCGCTAAACAGTTCATCAATTGAAGAAACACCAATCGTTTCAAGCATAGCCTTCTTATCTTGTTCAGTCATAGGTAAATAGCGATGTTTCATATACCTAATTCCCTCCTCTAGTTTTACTTTTGTCTTTTATAAAAAGGTGTTGGAACTACAGCAGCTTTTAAACGTTTCCCACGAATTTCAATTTCAACCTCGGATTCAAGCCCGGTAAATTCAGTCTTAATGAGGGCAAGACCGATATTTTTCTTTAATGTAGGCGACTGGGTTCCAGTAGTCACTTCGCCAATTAGCTCTTCACCCGTATAGACAGGATATCCGTGACGAGGGATTCCGCGGTCAATCATTTCAATCCCAACCAATTTTCTGGTTAACCCATTTTCTTTTTGCTGTTTTAAGGCTTCTTTCCCAATAAAATCAGCTTCTTTATTAACCTTGACTGCAAAGCCGATACCTGCCTCTAACGGAGAAATTTCCGGTGATAATTCTTGTCCATAAAGGGCTAAATTCGCTTCAAAACGGAGGGTATCACGTGCGCCTAAGCCACACGGAATAACGCCCTCTTCTTTACCTGCTTCTAAAATAGCTCTCCATAATTCGACAACATCTTTTGCATCACAATACACTTCAAAACCATCTTCACCTGTATAACCAGTTCTAGATACAAGTGCCTTTTTGCCGTGGATGTTTACTTCTTGCTGGAATTTGAAAAAGCCAATTTCACTTAAATTTGTTTCAGTCGCAAGTTTTTGTAATACCTGTTCAGCAAGTGGCCCTTGAATAGCAAGTTGAGCTGTTTTTTCTGATAGGTTTTCGATGCTGACCTCACCTTCTAAATGCTCTTCAAGCCAGTTATAATCCTTTTCAATATTGGACGCATTAACAACTAAGAGAAAATGGTCATCTTCGATTTTATAAACAAGTAAATCATCCACTGTACCGCCGTTTTCATAGCACATTGCTGTATACAGGGCACCGCCGTTTTTTACTTTTGAAATGTCATTTGTCATCATTTTTTGCAAGTAGCTTAAACTGTCAGGGCCTGTTACTTCCACTTCCCCCATATGGGATACATCAAACAACCCTGCTCGATTACGGACTGCCTCATGCTCATCCTTTATGCCCGAGAATTGAACAGGAAGCTCCCAGCCGCCAAAATCGATGGTTTTCCCCCCATTTTCTTTATACACATCGAAAAGTGGAGTACGTTTTAATTCCGTCATCCTAATATCCCCCTTCAATCTTTTACTCTGAAAAAAATATTATCCTTTTTTCATTTAAGAAAAACAAACAGATGCTTGGGTCTTCCGAAAAAGAGCATAAAAAAGGACAGAAGCCTCCCTTTGAATAAAGAAGGTCTCTGTCCTTGCACCTGAAAGTTTACCGAAAATGGTTTTCCCCTTTGGTGGCTGATCCTATTGGCCAGCACTCTCCAGAGCTGCGTCAAACAAGAGTTCTTTTGCCTGAGAGATTCACAAATCTGCTTGCTCCTTCGGCGCTACAAAGTAGTCTCTCCCCTTGTTGTCATTCGCATTATAATATTTTCCAATTTGGTCATACTAATTATACTTCTAAAATAAATTACCTTATTAAAATATTTAAAACTTTCAAAGCTATTTTCATCCTACCATTAAACCAACACATTGGGCAATAACTTTATGATAAAAGTGGAGGCGCTTTCCCAATATGAAAATTGGTTAAGCACTTAAGTAGACAATGTATGAAAAGGAGCTGTTATCATGTCGGTCGAAATTCAATTTGATTCCTCTTGGCAGGACGACTTTTTACATAGAATTGACAACGATGGCCCATGGGGGAACTGGGAGCTTTTTAAGCTGGCAATCGGAGTCGAAAAACATCTGGTGATTCCTGAATTTGAGGGATTGCAAGCTCCAGGTCATTTGCCTAATTTAACTCCCCTTCCGCACCAGCTCGAAACAGCAAAACAAGTAATTGAACACATGAATGGAAAAGCCATCTTAGCTGATGAGGTAGGTCTTGGGAAAACAATTGAGGCTGGCTTAATTTTAAAAGAATATATGATTCGTGGATTAGTAAAAAAGGTATTGATTCTTGTCCCCGCTTCATTGGTAACCCAATGGGCGATTGAGCTTAATAGCAAATTTTTTATCCCAGCGATAACCCAGAGGAAAAGTTATGTTTGGGAACAATGTGATGTCGTTGTTTCCTCCATTGATACAGCCAAACGTGACCCCCATCGCAGTATTATTTACAACCTGGACTACGATCTCATCATCATTGATGAAGCACATAAATTAAAAAATAACAAAACGAAAAACTACGAATTCGTGCAAAATCTTAAAAAGAAGTTTTGTTTACTCTTAACAGCCACACCGATTCAAAATCGAATTGAGGAAATCTTTAACCTTGTTTCCCTGCTAAAACCCGGACATTTAGGCAGTGAGACCGCATTCTATGAAAAATATAAACGTGACGCAAGGTCATTAAATGATAATGAGCATTTAAAAGAATTGGTAAACAAGGTGATGATCCGCAACCGCCGGGCCGATACAGGGATTGAATGGACGAAACGGCATGTAGAAACCATCCCAATTGAATTTACAGCTCCTGAAAAAGAGCTATATGAGGCGATTAATACAATGAAACACGAAGGTGATTGGCTTCAGTCAAGTGCCTTCTCAGTTATGACACTTCAACGTGAGGCATGCAGCAGCAGAGAAGCTGTTTTTTATACGCTGAAAAACATGCTTCAGAAAAAGGAGAATCCAACCCATGCTTTCGAGGAACAAATACAGTTCCTGATTAACAAGGTGGAAGCCGTTCAGCAAAATACCAAAGCGGAAAAGGCTCTTGAATTGATTCAAAAAATTGATGATAAAGTTATCATCTTTACCGAATACCGTGCAACACAAATGTATCTGCAGTGGTTTTTAAAACAACATGGGATTTCGTCTGTACCGTTCCGCGGCGGCTTTAAGCGCGGGAAAAAGGATTGGATGCGGGAATTGTTCCAAAAGCATGCACAAGTACTAATTGCGACAGAAGCGGGCGGCGAAGGTATTAATCTACAGTTCTGTAATCATATTATTAATTTTGATTTGCCTTGGAATCCCATGCGGCTTGAACAGCGAATTGGACGGATTCATCGGCTTGGCCAGGAAAAGGATGTCATGATTTACAATTTTGCCATAAAAAACACGGTCGAAGAACATATCTTAAAGCTTCTTTATGAAAAAATACATCTTTTTGAAAAGGTTATCGGGGAACTTGATGATATTTTAACCAAACTGGAATTTGGCAATATTGAAGATCATTTGATTGATATTTTCGGTCAATCTGCATCCGAAGGCGAAATGCGAATAAAAATGGAAAATTTATCATCAATGATTGAATTTGCCGAGGATATGAAGAAAGGGGATTCACATGCAGCAGCAGGAAATTCATAACTTTCTTTTGAATTATTTTAAAGCGAATGAATGCCCAATAGTTGAAAATAAACCGGGCTATTTAACCGTTCAGTTAACGATTGAACTCGATAAAGAACTCATGAACCGGCCGTTTTACTGGCACTATCTTGAAAAAACTGGTGGAAGTCCAAATCCAATGCGTCTAACGTTCATTACCGACAAAGAAAGAGCCCCTGAAAATATGAAGGGCGAAATCATTCATTTTGGTTCACCACGTTTGCATCAAATTTTTGAATCAACAAAAAATCTCGCCAGTTATATTCGCCTTTATGAGAACCATCGCCAGCAAGGGAACCAGACCCCCTTGCTCCCATGGTTGTGCATGAATGTTAAGATTTCCTATCAATGTGACCGCAAGCGCGATGTTTTTAAATCCATCGGCCTGCAGCTCATTAATGGACAAATGGTCGAGGATTTCCACGACCGATTACTGCAAATACCATTGACACCCAAAATTCCGGATTACTCCTTTACCTTATCACCTTTAGTTCGGCCCAAAAGTGGAATGTCGCGGGTGGAAACGTATTTAAAATCAGTGATTTCAGAGGAAGACCATTCATGGGCTGATGAGGCACGAAAGCGATGGGATCAGGATTTACGGTTATTAGACCATTTTTATGAGGATGCTGAAGAAGATAATGAGAGCTACTCGACAGAAAAACAGGCCCTTCAGGAGCAATACGAGCCAAAGATTAACATATCCTTCATTAACGGTGGTCTTTTCTATTTAACGGACAAAGCAATATAAAAAATAAAAATCCATTATATTGAAGGACAAAATTCGGAAAGAATTTGTGGAAATGTCCTTCATCATGCGAATGAAGGAGAAAACTCAGAAAAGAACCGGAGAAATGTCCTTCATCAAACGAATGAAGGACAAAACTCGGAAAGAATCCGGAGAAATGTCCTTCATCAAACGAATGAAGGACAAAACTCG
>NZ_AJLS01000052.1 GCF_000307875.1 Neobacillus bataviensis LMG 21833 | reverse complement strand
CGATGTTGACTTATCGTAGGGCGGAGAGCGAAGGACACTAGCCGCTAGGGCGCTGGAGCTGGACAATTCAAACTGAAATATTCGTAATAACCAATGATGGAGCATAGTAATTAAGCCAACCCATGAAAAGAGAGGAAATGCCTAAGGCTGAGAGCATTTCTGCATGTACCTTAATGAATGAACACTCCTTAGGCTTCTCTCCGAAAAAGCCCAGGCTTTAGTAGGAGAAGAACGTGAGCAGGCGTTAACTGTTAAAGAGGAAGGGCATTCACTTACATGCTTTTCAACTAGGGTGGCACCGCGGGATCAAAACTCTCGTCCCTTGTATTTTATACAAGGGATGGGAGTTTTTTTATTTTCGTTTAAAACTTATTTACATAAAAATTTTTGAAAAAAAGAGGAGGGTTTCCACTATGTCTATAAGTATTCCAAGAGGCACGCAAGACATTCTGCCTGGAGAGGTAGAGAAGTGGCAGCTGATTGAAGCGAAGGCCAGAGAACTTTGTGAAAAATATCAATACCAGGAGATTCGCACACCTATTTTTGAACATACCGATCTTTTTTCAAGAGGTGTGGGTGATTCAACCGATATTGTTCAAAAAGAAATGTACACATTTGAAGACCGGGGGAAACGCAGTATTACGCTTAGACCGGAAGGCACGGCAGCGGTTGTTCGCTCGTTTGTTGAGAAGAAAATGTTCGGTCTTGCGGGTCAGCCCGTTAAGCTTTATTACATGGGGCCGATGTTCCGCTATGAACGTCCGCAGGCAGGGCGCTTCCGCCAGTTTGTCCAATTTGGCGTAGAAGCCTTAGGCAGTAACGATCCGGCGATTGATGCAGAGGTGATTTCCCTTGCGATGAATCTGTACAAAGAAATGGGCTTGACGCAGCTAAAGCTGATTATTAATAGTCTCGGCGATAAGGAGAGTCGTACGGCACACCGCGAGGCATTAGTGAATCACTTTAAACCGCGAATCGGTGAGTTTTGCCACGATTGTCAAAACCGTTTGGAAAAAAATCCTTTGCGAATCTTGGATTGTAAACAGGACCGTGATCACGAATTGATGAAGACAGCACCATCGATCCTTGAATTTTTAAATGATTTTTCGAAAGCCTATTTTGAAAAATTACAGCACTATTTAACGCAGCTCGACATTCCGTTTGAGGTCGATGCCAACTTGGTGAGGGGCTTGGATTATTATAATCACACGGCCTTTGAGATCATGAGTAATGCCGAAGGATTTGGCGCGATTACCACCCTTTGCGGCGGTGGGCGATACAACGGATTAGCGGAAGAAATTGGCGGTCCAGAAACACCTGGGATTGGCTTCGCCTTAAGTATTGAGCGTTTTATCGCAGCTCTTGATGCTGAAGGAATTGAGCTTGAGGTGAATCAAGGGATTGACTGCTACCTCGCTTCACTTGGTGAAGAGGCAAAGGATTACACTGTCGGATTATTGCAGCAGCTGCGTTTGGCAGGTTTTTCAGCAGAGCGGGATTATTTGAATCGAAAAATTAAAGCGCAATTTAAAGCGGCAGACCGCTTAAAAGCAAAATACGTTGCCATTCTTGGCGATGACGAACTTAAAAATAACAAAATTAATATAAAAAATATGGCAACAGGTGAACAAGTAGAAGTAGACCTTGGTTCTTTTGTTCAATATTTTCAGGGATTAAAGGGGGAAAAATAATGTTTGGCAGATCGTATTTTTGCGGAGAAGTTCCAGAGTCTTCAGTAGGGGAAAAGGTGACATTAAAGGGATGGGTGCAAAAACGCCGTGACCTTGGCGGATTAATTTTTATCGATCTGCGCGACCGTTCAGGTATTGTTCAAGTCGTGTTTAATCCTGACTTATCCAAGGAAGCACTTGAAACGGCAGAAAAAATCCGGAATGAATATGTGTTGGATGTGGTAGGAACAGTCGTCGCCCGTGAGGCTGGCACCGTCAATGACAACCTTAAAACGGGAAAAATCGAAGTGCAGGCGGAGGCCGTGACGATTATCAATGAGGCAAAAACACCTCCGTTCACGATTTCAGATAAAACAGATGCTTCGGAAGATGTACGCTTAAAGTACCGTTATTTAGATTTCCGGCGCCCGGTTATTTTTGAAACATTAAAAATGCGCCACCAGGTAACAAAGCAAGTTAGAAATTTTCTTGATGGCGAAGGCTTTTTAGATATTGAAACACCGATTTTGACAAAAAGTACGCCAGAGGGTGCACGTGATTATTTAGTCCCAAGCCGTGTTCATCCCGGTGAATTCTATGCACTGCCGCAATCACCACAATTGTTTAAACAATTGCTCATGGTGGGTGGTGTTGAACGTTATTACCAAATTGCCCGATGTTTCCGCGATGAAGACTTGCGTGCTGACCGTCAGCCAGAATTTACGCAAATTGATATTGAAACAAGTTTCATGAGCCAAGAAGATATCATGGGCATGATGGAAAACATGATGTCACAGCTGATGAAAGAAGTTAAAGGTGTGGAAGTTCCTAAGGCCTTCCCGCGTATGACCTATGATGAGGCAATGAGCCGCTTTGGTTCCGATAAGCCGGATACCCGTTTTGGCTTAGAGCTTGTTGACCTGTCTGAAATCGTGAAGGATTCTGGATTCAAAGTGTTTGCTTCCGCTGTTGCCGGTGGCGGCCAAGTAAAAGCGATTAATGTAAAAGGTGCTGCAGACAAGTATTCACGAAAAGATATTGACGCCTTAGCGGAATTTGCAGCTGTCTATGGTGCGAAAGGTCTTGCGTGGCTGAAGGTGGATGCTGAAGGCTTGAAGGGCCCGATTGCGAAATTCTTTGTTGAAGAAGACACGCAAGCACTTGTTGCGACTCTCGAGGCTGCTGATGGGGATTTGTTGTTGTTTGTTGCTGATAAGAAAAGTGTTGTAGCGGATGCCCTAGGTGCTTTAAGACAAAAGCTTGGTAAAGAATTAGGGTTAATCGACCCAAGTCTATTTAATTTCTTATGGGTAACTGACTGGCCGCTCTTAGAGTACGATGAGGAAGAAGGCCGTTATTACGCGGCACACCATCCGTTTACAATGCCGTTTAGGGAAGACCTTGAATACCTAGATTCGGATCCTTCCAAGGTACGTGCCCAAGCGTATGACCTAGTCTTGAACGGATATGAACTTGGCGGCGGATCTCTTCGGATTTTTGAACGCCCAATTCAAGAAAAAATGTTTAGTGTTCTTGGTTTTTCTCCGGAGGCTGCACAAGAACAATTCGGCTTCCTGATGAATGCTTTTGAATATGGAACACCGCCGCATGGAGGAATTGCTCTTGGTCTTGACCGCTTGGTGATGCTGCTTGCCGGCAGCACGAACCTACGGGATACGATTGCATTTCCGAAGACAGCGAGCGCAAGCTGCTTGTTAACGAATGCCCCTGGCGAAGTTTCCGAGGCACAATTAAAGGAATTGAATCTATCACTAAATGTTAATAAATAACAGGAATTCGCTTTCATGAAATCTTGAAGACTGCGTCAAAATATGCTATTATAAAAGCAATTAAAGAAGAGTCCTGAAATGTACGTTGTGTTACCTGAAGTTTTGACCGAACATTATTTATTCGGGAGTCCAGAGTTTTTTGATTGCGTAAATGCCCCACCCTTTTACGGGTAAGGGGACTTACAATACCGGAAATAGGACACCCACCTGCTGAATGCGGGATCAAAACTAAGGATCTAGAAGCAACGGCACCATTGGGACTCTTTTCCTTTTGGACGAAATTAACCTTCCGGCTTATGTTGGAAGGTTTTTTTGCAGTAATTATGATAATCCCTATAAAGATACTTGTTTTTATAGGAGGGTATGATATATTTTTATGGTGAAAAAATAACTAATAAGTGAATTTGGATTTGGAGTGAATATATATGCTGCATCAATTTTCCCGTAATGAGCTTGCCGTTGGTAAGGAAGGGTTAGAAATAATGAAAAACAGCACAGTCGCTGTTTTAGGTGTGGGCGGTGTCGGTTCGTTTGCCGCTGAAGCGCTTGCTCGCTCCGGAGTTGGCCGTTTAATTTTAATTGATAAAGATGACGTAGATATTACTAACATTAATCGTCAGTTAATTGCGTTGCTTTCAACGATTGGCAGACCGAAAGTAGAAATTATGGAAGAGCGGATTAAGGATATTAATCCAGACTGTGAAGTAATTTCGCTAAAGATGTTTTACACAGAGGAAACATATGAGGAAATTTTCGACTACAATATTGATTTTTTTGTGGATGCCTCTGATACGATTGTTTATAAAATCCATTTGATGAAAGAGTGTTTAAACCGTGGAATCCCGATTATTTCCAGCATGGGAGCCGCTAATAAAATGGATCCAACTCGGTTTAAAATTGCAGATATATCTAAAACCCATACGGATCCGATTGCGAAGGTTATTCGCACGAAGCTGCGTAAGGAAAGAATCCACAAGGGGATACCGGTTGTCTTTTCTGATGAGAGTCCAATTGTTATTCGTGAAGATATTAAGAAAGAGGTGGGCAATGAGAACTCACCGATCCGCAAAGGACAAATGCCACCTGCTTCGAATGCCTTCGTCCCATCTGCCGCCGGTTTGATCATGGCAAGCTATGTAGTGATGGAATTATTGAAGGATATTAAGATTTATCGTGTTTCGGATGAGAAATGAGTTTTTGGGGAGCCCTGGACTATTATTAGTCTGGGGCTTTTCTGAGGAGAGAGGGTCTACGTGACCAAAAATGGGTAGAGAAGGAGAAAAGGTAACGTAGAAGGGGTCTACATTACCAAAAATGGGAAAATACGAAGAAAAGGTCACGTAGAAAGGCTCTATGTGACCGAAAAAGCGAAATAAAGTAAAAAAGGTAACGTAGAAGGGGTCTATGTGACCAAAAATGGGAAAATACGAAGAAAAGGTAACGTAGAAAGACTCTACATGACCAAAAAAGCGAAACAAAGAAAAAAAGGTTACGTAGAAAAAAATTCTAAGTGACAAGAATAGAAAAGTTCATTTTTAACAAAAAAGGATACCCCATAACAGGTTAATTTACAATTTATTCAAAATAAAACCAACGACCATATCCAGAGGCTGTAAAATTTTCGAATAATATCCGCCTAACCACCTTCGTAGACCCAACCACCCTGCACCATTCATGTACACCTATTGTGGTAATCTTCAAATCTGGAAATAGAAGCTTATGCTCCTTCACACTCCGTAAAACACCAGAATCCACACTTTCCTCGCAGCCACATTTCGAACATACTAATTTCTTATCCCCAATAGAAATCATAAATGAATAGCATCTGGGGCAAAGGATACCCTTTTTTAACTTTCCATAAGTATAAATCGGCTTCCAAGCGTAAGGAGATTCAACTAGATGCATCGCCAGTAATTGGTCTGCAAGCTTTTTGTGGCGGCCATTTAGTTTTGACGATGTTTTGTTTAATTTTTTCATGAGTTGGTGAAGCTGTGTTGGGGAAATAATTGGTTCATTAAGAGGGGCTTGATAAAGGGTAAATCCGGGGTTCACAAAGGTAACGGATCCTTCCACGGGTAAATTAATTCCTTGTTTTTTAAGTAATGGGCGGAGTAGTGAATTACTGCGTTTTAACTGATCCAATGGATTTTTAATTTCCTCTTTGGCGGGCAAGAAATAAAATCTTTCCAATTCGTATAAATAATCACCCTCGAAGTTTTTAATTTCGAAAGGGTAAATGGTTTCTTCAGAGATGATCAAAGAATCAATTTGACATGCAGCATTATTATATTCAAGGTATAAACCGTTTAAAATATACAAATCATTTTCTAGCTTCGCAGTTAACTGGTCAAACATTACCTCGCCTTGATAGCCTTTTTCAAGGTGCAGATAATGCTTTTTTTCCTTTGTAGATAATGTCGACCGAGCGTTTAATGATCTAAATTTGAGCAATTCCTTTGATTCCGTTCGAGAATTTAAAAACATGGCACACTTCCTCTCTTTAGTAACACTTACATTTTATAAAAAAATAACAGCCGAATGTATGAATTTTTTGTTAATATTACGGGTCTCTCGGTCTTCAGACCTAGAAAGGATTCCACCCCCAGACGTTTTATGAAAATTTATTTACTAGGATATAATTAAATAGGAATATAAGGTAAAATTAGTTCCGTACATAGAGAGGAGAGAGAATTTGGAAACTATAGTAGAATTAAAAAATGTAACCAAGGTGATTAAAGGAAGGAAGATAATAGATAACATCAGCTTCCAAGTGAATAAAGGCGAGGTATTCGGCTTCTTAGGCCCAAATGGCGCCGGGAAAACGACGACCATTCGGATGATTGTCGGCTTGATGGGGATAACTTCAGGGGATATAACGGTTGGCGGTGCGAGCATTAAAACCCAGTTTGAGGATGCGGTAGGTCATGTGGGTGCCATTGTTGAGAATCCGGAAATGTATAAATTTTTAAGTGGCTATCAAAACCTCGTTCATTATGCAAGAATGGCAAAAGGGATTTCAAAGGAAAAAATTGCTGAAACAGTTGAACTTGTTGGTTTAACTGAACGGATCAACGACAAGGTAAAGACCTATTCACTCGGGATGAGACAGCGATTGGGTTTAGCACAATGTCTCTTACACGACCCGGATGTTCTCATCCTTGATGAGCCTACAAACGGCCTCGACCCGGCGGGAATCCGGGAAATCCGCGATTATGTCCGCCTGCTGGCTCGTGAAAAAAATATGGCTGTCATTGTCTCCAGTCACTTGCTATCGGAAATGGAAATGATGTGTGATCGAATCGGGATCATTCAAAATGGCCGGTTAATAGATGTCCAACTTGTCCAGGAATTTGTCCATGGTACCGAAGTGACTTATGAATTGGAGGTTGTCCCAAGCGACAAGGCTTTGGCAATTATTGAGGCTAGCTATCCTGAAGTTAGAGCCAACCGTTCGCGAAACGGTATATCAGTGGAGCTGCCGAAAGAAGAAATCCCGAATTTAATTAAAATGTTGGTTAACGAAGATATTCAAATCTTTGGAATTAAAGAAACAGCGAAAACGTTAGAGGATCGCTTCCTTGAAGTGACATCGGAAAAGGAGGCTGTAACCCGTGGTTAATTTAATCAAAAATGAATGGATGAAAGTTTTTAAACGCCCAGGCACCTTTGTGATGATTGGGATCCTTATCGTCGTCATTGCTTTAATGGGAATTGTCATTAAAACTCAACAAAATGATACCAATTTCGCTCAGGATAAAAATTGGGAGCAAGTATTACAAGAGGAAAATAATGCGTTAAAACAACAGATGACGCAAAGTCGAACCAAGATAGAAAAGCAGTTTTTCAAAAAGGAAATTGCCATTAATGATTATCGAATCAAGCATCAGATTCCACCGAAAGAAAAATATACGGTGTGGTCATTCGTAAAGGATAGCTCACAGCTGATCATGCTGGCGGGATTATTTATCATTATTGTTTCAGCTGGAATTGTCGCTAGCGAATTTAACTGGGGAACCATCAAGCTGTTATTGATTCGGCCCATCAATCGGACGAAAATCCTGCTATCGAAATATTTGACAGTGTTATTGTATGCATTGTTCATGCTGGCAATTTTGTTTGTCTTCTCAACTGCGCTTGGTGCCATTCTGTTTGGGATGCCGGACAAAGCAGTACCGTATTTAAATTATTATAACGGTCATGTCACCGAACAAAATATGGTTGTCCACTTGTTAATCTATTACGGTTTAAGTTCCATTGACACGATTATGCTAGTGACAATGGCTTTCATGATCTCTTCTGTTTTCCGGAATAGCTCGCTGGCGATTGGGCTATCGCTATTCTTATTATTTACTGGGGGACAATTTACTGCGTTGCTATCGATGAAATTTGATTGGGCAAAATATATTTTGTTCGCGAACACGGATTTAATGCAATACTTCGAAGGCACGCCAATGGTAGAGGGGATGACATTAACCTTCTCAGTCATCATGCTGCTCCTATACTTTGCCCTATTCCAATTCCTAGCCTTCTACGTCTTCAAAAAACGCGACGTAGCAGCATAAACAATATCGGTATACTGAAAAGGGTGTCAGGCACCATATGGTGCCTGACACCCTTTCTACTATTTCGATCTTGTTATTTTTTCGTATACGGTGGCTAGGGCTTGTTCGAATTTTCCGGTTTTTTTGGGCTGATAGTATTTTTTATTTTTAATTCTATTTGGTAAATATTGCTGCGGCACCCAGCCATTTTCGTAATCGTGCGGATACTTGTAGTCGATTCCTCTGCCTAGTTCTTTTGCCCCTTTGTAATGGGCATCTTTCAGATGATCTGGGACTTCGCCAACAATTCCTTTTTGAATATCATCAAGCGCAGCCTGAATCGCTAAGACTGCGGAATTAGATTTAGGTGATAAGCATAATTCAATAACGGCATTGGCTAAAGGAATCCTTGCTTCAGGAAAGCCAATTCTTTCTGCCGTTTCAATCGCAGCTAATGTGCGTGCACCTGCTTGTGGATTGGCAAGACCGATATCTTCATAGGCGATAACAATTAATCGTCGGCTTATACTCGGAAGGTCACCTGCTTCAATTAATCTCCCTAAATAGTGAAGAGCCGCATCGACGTCGCTTCCTCGGATTGATTTTTGAAAGGCGGACAGAACATCATAATGCCCATCCCCGTCTTTATCGGCAACCAGGCTTTTCTTTTGCAAACATTCTTCTGCGGTTTCAACATCAATATGGATGATGCCATTTTCATCTTGATCCGTTGAAAGTACCGCTAATTCTAGGGCATTCAACGAGCTTCTAACATCCCCATTTGAGCCCTGGGCAAAATGCTGCAAAGCTTCTTCAGATATCTCCATTTTCAAACCGCCAAGACCTCGCTCCTCATCACCTATGGAGCGCAACAGTGCTTGCTTCACTTCATCTGGTGATAACGGCTTTAATTCAAAAATTTGGCAGCGGCTGCGGATTGCTGGGTTAATTGCATGGTAAGGGTTACTGGTTGTGGCTCCGATTAATACAATCATTCCATTTTCTAAATAAGGTAGTAAAAAATCCTGTTTTGCTTTATCTAAACGATGGACTTCATCAAGAAGTAGTATTACTTTTCCGGACATTTTTGCCTCTGCAGCCACGATTTCCATGTCTTTTTTATTATTAGTGACCGCATTCAATGTGCGAAAGGCATATTTCGTACTACCGGCAATGGCGCTGGCAATCGAGGTTTTCCCAATTCCGGGTGGTCCATATAAAATCATCGATGTCAGCTGTTTGGCCTTCACCATTCTGGCAATTATTTTTCCCTCACCAACCAAATGCCGCTGACCTGCGACTTCATCAATCGTTCGAGGACGCATTCGAAATGCTAATGGTTTTTGCTGCATAATCATCTCTCCAAAACAAACTTATTTCGCTCCTTCTAACATACCATTTTCCCTTGCAAAAGCACATTAAAGAAGAATATGATATAATTTCTAATGCCTATCAATTTACTGAGAATATTTTTTAATATAGATTACGAATAGAGGTGCAAGATATGAAAATTTCTACAAAAGGCCGTTATGGTCTTACCATCATGATTGAACTTGCCAAAAAACACGGCGAGGGTCCTACTTCATTAAAATCCATTGCCCAGGCAAATGATCTTTCCGAGCATTATTTAGAACAGTTGATTGCCCCGCTCCGGAATGCTGGATTAGTAAAAAGTATCAGAGGAGCTTACGGCGGGTATATTCTATCAGATGAGCCTTCCAAAATTACGGCAGGCGATGTGATTCGTGTACTTGAAGGTCCAATTACCCCTGTCGAAGGAATTGAGGATGAAGAACCTGCTAAGCGCGAACTGTGGATTCGCATTCGCGATGCGATTAGAGACGTTTTGGATAATACGACATTGGAAGATTTGGCTAGCCATAGCGAGGATCAGGAACCAGACGGTTATATGTTTTATATTTAAAGTCAAAAGTAGTACAAGAGAATTATTTTGATTGAAGGTGTAATAATGGAACGAATTTATCTCGACCATGCCGCGACCACACCAATGCACCCAAAGGTGATTGAAAAAATGCTCGAAGTCATGAATGCGACGTTTGGGAATCCTTCCAGTATCCATTCATATGGCAGGGAAGCCCGTCATTATCTGGATTTAGCACGAGCTGCACTTGCCAAGAGCATTGGGGCAAAGGAAAGCGAGATTATTTTTACAGGCGGTGGAACGGAAGCAGATAATATGGCATTATTTGGCGTTGCGGAAAGCTATCAGAACAACGGCAAGCATATCATTACAACCCAAGTGGAGCACCATGCTGTTCTACATGCCTGCAAGAGGTTGGAAAAGATGGGCTTTGAGGTTACCTATCTTCCTGTTGATGAAATCGGTCGGATCTCTGTCGCAGACCTTGAAGCTGCGCTAAGGGATGATACCATTCTCGTTTCTATCATGTATGGGAACAACGAGGTGGGCACTTTGCAGCCCATTTCAGAGATTGGAGAACTGTTGAAAAATCATCAAGCCATTTTCCATACTGATGCGGTTCAGGCCTATGGGGTGGAGGATATTAATGTTAATGAGTGCCTGATTGATTTACTTTCTGTTTCTGCTCATAAAATAAATGGGCCTAAAGGGACAGGTTTTCTTTTTGCAAGGTCATCTGTAAAAATTTCTCCACGTCTATTTGGCGGTGATCAAGAAAGAAAACGGCGTGCAGGAACGGAAAATGTGGCTTCCATTGCCGGATTCCATGAAGCTGTCCTTATTGCAAGTGATGAAAGGTCGGCCAAAAGAGAACGGTTCAAGGGATTTAAAGAGGTTCTGCTGAAAACGCTTCGTGCATTAGATGCAGAATTTGACATAAACGGATCGCTTGAATATTCGCTACCACATGTATTAAACTTAAGCTTTCCGGGGACAAGTGTGGAAGCGATGTTGGTTAATTTAGACCTTGCTGGAATCGCTGTTTCTAGTGGTTCCGCGTGCACGGCGGGTTCCATTGAACCTTCCCATGTCCTTGTTGCCATGTTTGGTAAACAATCTGAACGCTTAGTCAATTCGATTCGCTTCAGTTTCGGCTTTAATATAACAACGGAAGAAGTTATTAAAGCTGCTGAAGAAATTGCGAATGTCGTTTCGCGTTTGAAAAAATAAATTCGTAATTGTGGTAAAGAGAGAGGTGAAAATATGGAGAAAAAAGATCCAAAAAATACACGTGTTGTTGTCGGGATGTCAGGCGGTGTTGATTCCTCTGTCGCTGCGCTATTATTAAAGCAGCAAGGCTACGACGTCATCGGCATTTTTATGAAAAACTGGGACGACACCGACGAAAACGGCGTGTGTACCGCAACAGAAGATTATGAGGATGTCATCCGTGTTTGTAATCAAATTGGCATTCCTTATTATGCAGTTAATTTTGAAAAACAATATTGGGACAAGGTCTTTACCTATTTCCTAGAGGAATATAAAGCGGGCAGGACGCCTAATCCTGACGTCATGTGCAACAAAGAAATTAAATTTAAAGCATTCCTTGAGCATGCGATGAAATTGGGCGCAGATTATCTTGCCACCGGTCATTATGCCCGCGTCGAATACCGTGACGGAGAATATAAAATGCTCCGCGGTCTTGATGAAAATAAGGATCAAACGTATTTCTTAAATCAATTGTCGCAGGAGCAAATTAGTAAGGTGATGTTCCCAATTGGTAATCTTGAAAAATCAAAGGTACGAGAAATTGCGATGGAAGCTGGACTTGCTACCGCCACTAAAAAAGACAGCACCGGAATCTGCTTTATCGGTGAGCGGAATTTTAAAGATTTCTTAGGTCAATACTTGCCTGCACAACCGGGAAACATGGAAACATTTGACGGTGAGGTAAAAGGCAAGCATGAAGGTTTGATGTATCATACTATAGGTCAGCGCCACGGCTTGGGAATTGGCGGATCGGGTGAGCCTTGGTTTGCCATTGGTAAGGATCTAAAAAGAAATATCCTTTATGTTGGTCAAGGATTTCATCATGACAAACTATATTCTGATGCGATAACTGCGGTTAATGTAAGCTGGGTTTCAAATCATGAAATGCCTGTCGAGTTTGACTGCACGGCGAAATTCCGTTATCGTCAGGAAGACCATAAAGTGACTGTTCGTCTCTTAGAAGACGATAAAGTACAAGTTCTATTCCACGAACCAATTCGTGCCATTACACCAGGGCAGGCAGCTGTGTTTTACAATGGCGATGAATGCCTTGGCGGTGGAACGATTGATGAAGTGTATAAAAATGGTGAACGGTTAACATATGTTGGCTAATATTTGACCCTGATTCCTACTTAGGAGTCGGGGTTTTTATATCGAATTTTTGATTTAGCGGAATAAATCGGGAAGTTGGCGGAATTCGACCAGTTTGGCGGAATTAATCTCAAGTTTGGCGGAATTAACTCATAGGTTGGCGGAATAAAACAAAAAATCGGCGGAATCCACCCGCATTTTGCAAACCAAAAACAATGTAGAACCTCCATGCTCATAGAGTAATTTCTAAATGAAATATGATATACTTTCTCTTAGGATTGGAGATGACTTTATGGATAAAAACCAATTAGGTGTTGAATATATGCAGGAAGGCAACTGGGAAGAGGCGGCAATGGCCTTTAATGAGGCAATTGAAGAAAATCCGCTAGACCCTGTTGCTTATATAAACTTTGGCAATCTTCTTTCTGCCCTCGGTGATGATGAAAAGGCATTAAATTTTTATCAAAAAGCGATTAACCTAGATGAAAACGCAGCTGCGGCTTACTATAGTATCGGAAATATATTATTCACTCAAGACCTCTTCAACGAGGCGAAAAATATGTTTGAAACAGCGATGAAAAAGGGGCTTGAATCAAGCGACAATTATTTTATGTTAGGATTGACGCTCGTTCAATTAAATCAAGGAAGATTTGCACTCCCTTATTTACAAAGGAGTGTTGAACTAAATGAACAGGATGCGGAAGCACGCTTTCAATATGGATTATGTTTGGCACAGCTTGAACTAATTGACGATGCAATCGTTCAACTCGAAAAATGTATTGAGCTAGATCCTAGCCATTCAGATGCTTATTATAATTTAGGTGTTTCTTATGCTTTTAAAGAGAACGGTGTACAAGCATTACAAATGTTTAATAAAGCACTCGCCATTCAGCCAGACCATTTACTGGCAGGTCATGCGAAAAAATTGCTAGAAAATAACCATTAAATTTTAATTTTCATCCGAAAGGAGGGAGCCAAATGGAAAAACAAGACTCACTCGATTTATTTGCAGAACAAGGGAAATTCGTCAAGGGACGGCCGATTGTAACAATCTTTCATAACGAACAAAACCTATATACCGTTTTAAGAATCCGTGTCGATGAAACGAATCATCAGTATGATGACAAGGAAGCGGTAGTTACCGGTTATTTCCCAAAAATCCATGAGCAAGAAACCTATATCTTTTTCGGCGAATTTAAGGAACATCCTAAGTTTGGGATGCAATTTCATACCAATCATTTCCGTAAAGATATGCCGCAGACAAAACAAGGGGTCGTCGCCTATTTGTCCGGTGAAATGTTTAAGGGAATTGGGAAAAAGACGGCTGAGAACATTGTGGAAACATTGGGAGAGGATGCGATTTCGAAAATCCTCAATCAGCCCTCCTTGCTTGATTCCATTCCAAAGCTCCCTCCGGAAAAGGCAAAAATGCTTTATGATACGTTGATGGAGCATCAAGGACTTGAACAGGTAATGGTCGCCTTGAATCAATATGGCTTTGGTCCTCAAATTTCGATGCGGATCTATCAAGCGTATAAAGAAGAAACACTTAATACGATTCAAAAAAACCCCTATCAGCTTGTTGAAGATATCGAAGGCATTGGTTTTGGCCGTGCGGACGAGCTTGGCCATCAGCTGGGGATCACTGGAAACCATCCTGACCGGATCAAAGCCGCCTGCCTATACACACTAGAAAATGAAAGTATGCAAACAGGCCATGTTTACATCCATGTGCAGGATTTGCTTGAACAGGTAAAGACACTTCTTGAGGATAATAAACGCGATCAAATTGAATACATAGATATATCCAATGAGATAATTAAGCTTGAAGAAGAGGGAAAAATAAAAGCAGAGGACAAACGTGTCTACTTGCCATCTTTATTTTTCGCAGAGAAGGGTCTTGTTACAAGTATTCAGCGGATATTGCAGCAAACAGAATACAAGGAACAGTTCCCTGAATCGGAGTTTCTATTGGCTTTGGGCGGTTTAGAGGAACGTCTTCAAGTACAATATGCCCCGTCTCAAAGGGAAGCGATTCAAACCGCATTAATGTCACCAATGCTGATCTTAACGGGTGGCCCTGGTACCGGTAAAACGACTGTGATCAAGGGAATAGTGGAACTATACGCAGAACTGCATGGCTGTTCCTTAGAACTTAAGGATTATCATAAAAAGGATGAGCCGTTTCCGTTTTTACTTGCCGCACCGACCGGACGTGCAGCCAAACGGATGACTGAGTCAACGGGACTGCCTGCGGTAACGATCCACCGGCTACTTGGCTTTAATGGAACAGAAGGCTTTGATCGTGATGATGCAAGCCCGCTTGAAGGGAAAATATTAATTGTTGACGAAACCTCGATGCTCGACATTTGGCTAGCCAATCAATTGTTCAAGGCGCTGCCTGAGAATATTCAAGTCATCATGGTTGGCGACGAAGATCAGCTTCCATCAGTCGGGCCTGGACAGGTTTTAAAAGACTTGCTACAGTCTGAACGGATTCCGACTGTCCGCCTTACTGATATTTACCGGCAGGCAGAAGGGTCATCAATCATCGAACTGGCTCATGATATTAAAAAGGGGTATTTGCCTACAAATATTACAGCAAAGCAGGCCGATCGTTCGTTTATTAAATGTTCAACGACGCAGGTGGCACAAGTGGTTGAAAAAGTCGCCCTTAATGCCAAAAACAAAGGGTATTCCGCAAAAGATATACAGGTGCTGGCACCAATGTACCGAGGACCTGCCGGAATAGACCGCTTAAATGTGCTGCTCCAGGAAATTTTTAATCCAAATCCTGACGGAAAGCGGAAGGAAATCGCCTTTGGTGATGTCAAATATCGAATTGGTGATAAGGTACTCCAGCTTGTGAACCAGCCGGAAAGTAATGTTTTTAACGGGGATATCGGGGAAATTATTTCGATAATTTATGCGAAGGAAAACACGGAAAAGCAGGATATGATTTATATTTCCTTTGAAGGAAATGAGGTCGAATATACAAGGCAGGATCTGAATCAAATCACTCATGCCTATTGCTGCTCGGTACATAAATCACAGGGCAGTGAATTTCCCATTGTTATTTTACCCATTACAAGAAGCTATTACCGGATGCTGCGGAGAAACTTAATTTATACTGCGATTACCAGAAGTAAACAATCGTTGATTTTATGCGGTGAAGAGGATGCCCTTAGAATGGGGGTTGAACGAGCAGACGAGCTCGCGAGACAAACGACACTCTGCCAAAAGCTGCAAGAATCCATCACTGCAAATGCCATTGAAGCACCAGCCAAGGTGACAAATCAAGACGAACCAAATGAATTATCCTATGAAGAAGAATTAATGCAGGTAAATCCAATGGTAGGCATGGAAAACGTTACACCTTATGATTTTCTAACAAATGGCTGAAACTATAAATGTTCAAGGGGAGGTGGGACACTCTTTGCGGACATTTTCTTTATTGAAAGGGCAGCCTGTATTTGAAACGAGAAGTGGAACGAAAATCGGTGAGATTAGTGACCTATGTATTTCAAGCACTGGAAAAGTCAATGGCCTGCTTGTAAAAAAAGGCGTTTTCTTCAAACAATCCTTTTTTCTGGACATTCAAAACGTGACCTTCTTTGGCTGGGATGGGGTTATGGTTGAGGAAGCGGAACAATTAGAAAAGCTGAAAGAGAACCCCGAGCATACATTGACACACCAACGTCCATTGGACGGAATGATGATGCTTTCGAAAAGCGGAGAGTCGCTGGGATTATTGAAAGATGTATATTTTCAAGAAGAAGTGGGCACAATCGTAGGGTACGAAATTACGGATGGCTTCTTTTCGGATATCACGGAAGGCAAACAAGTCATTCAATCCGAGAAGCCCTTAGCGATCGGAAAGGATGCCATTATCGTAGACGTTAATGATACGTGAGGTGTCTTTTCATGTTTAAGTGTCCCAATTGTCAAAGTAAAGATATTGGCAAAATTGGTATCAACCAATATTATTGCTGGAACTGTTTTATTGAACTTTCTGTTGCCCAGGGTATTATTAATACCCACCAAGTCGAAGAGGATGGCTCACTGAGTTCCTTAGATGATTTGTTTGAAGAAGAAGAGCGTCGTTACACCCTTTAAAATAGTAAAGCGAAAGCGCCTTTGCGCTGCAGCTAGACAATCCTAGAAGAGGTGAGACGTATGAATAAAATGATGACCACAATGGTAGCTTTTGGTGCAGGTATGGCAGCGTATAATATTGCCCAAAGAAATAATATGATGTCTGCCCGCAATATGAAAAGAATGCAAAAGAAAGTGAAACGAGCGATTTTTTAATATGTATTGGATCCCCCTTATAAAATGAGGGGGATTTTTGTTGAATATTTTCCTAACATGTTTCCAAAACTAACCAAAAGGAGGCTTGGAAGTGGATATTCGTATGAAATGGTATTACCGAATTGGCTTTTTGCTCCTTTTATTAATTGCAATTTTCGTTTTTCTAAAAATAAGGGTCTTGTGGATGCCGATTGTCCGAATGGCAGCCATCATCCTGCTTCCCTTCGTGATTGGCGGATTTATTACTTATTTACTACACCCGATTGTTGAAAAATTACATGAAAAGGGGCTCCACCGTGGACTTGCGATTATCTGCATTTATTTTATCTTTTTTGGTGGAATAGGCTTTGGTCTTTATAAAGGAATCCCAGCCATCATTGACCAATTAAAAGACCTATCTGAAAGCGCTCCAGCTTTTGCCGAACAATACCGCGGATGGATTAACGAGCTGCAATCGCACACAAGGGCATGGCCGGATGGACTGCAAACGCGGATGAATGAAGGTATCGATACCTTCGAAAAAAAGATGGACTCCTTACTGACAATCATTGTGAACATCCTAATGAATTTATTAAATTCGGCGTTACTTATGCTAATTATTCCTTTCATTGCTTTTTATATGTTAAAGGATTTCCCCTTAATTAAACGAGCTGTGTGGTATATTACCCCAAAAAAATGGCGGAAGAAGGGCACGCTTTTTCTCAGGGATGTCGATGAATCCCTCGGCAGTTATATCAGAGGACAACTTCTGGTTTGTATGATTATTGGCAGTCTTTCAGCCCTGTTTTTTTGGATTTTTGACTTAAAATATCCTTTATTATTGGGGTTAATTGTTGGGGCGACTAATGTCATCCCTTATTTTGGTCCGATTATCGGGGCGGTGCCGGCTGTCATCATCGCTGCAACCACATCAGTAAAATTAGTGATCATTACTTTGGTCATTGTTTTTGGTCTTCAATTCCTCGAAGGGAATATTTTATCGCCATATATTGTCGGCAAAAGCCTGCATATGCACCCGTTAGTCATTATGATTGCGTTAACTGCCGGTGGGGAAATTGGCGGAATACTAGGATTGATTTTAGCTGTCCCGGTTCTTGCAGTGCTCAAAGTAGGAGTTATTCATGCAAAAAATCATTTCAGCCATGAATCAAATTGACAAACGTTTTTTTCGTGGCTATAATTTCTAATATATTATATTTGATGGAAAATGTTGAAGGAACGAGTATGTTGTAGTCCATCTGTAACGCGTTCAAGCGCAGAAGAGAGGAGCTTTCACGGCTGAAAGAAGCTCTAGATGAAGGATGACAGAAAGCTAATCCCGAGTGCAGCTAATCACTGCCGTTCGTGCCGCGTTAAGGCAATTTTGAGAGATGAATACAGTTTTTTTGTATTCATAATCAGGGTGGTACCGCGAGACAAGCTCTCGTCCCTGTTTTTGGGATGAGGGCTTTTTTGTGTGCATTTTTAACTATATATAGGAGGTCAAACCATATGAAAAACTTAACTGGATCACAAATCCGCTCGATGTTTTTACAGTTTTTTAACGAAGAAAAAGGACACGCAATTGAACCGAGTGCATCGCTTGTTCCGCACGATGATCCATCATTGTTGTGGATTAACAGTGGTGTCGCAACCTTAAAGAAATATTTTGACGGTCGTGTTGTACCTGAAAATCCGCGGCTCACAAATGCCCAAAAATCAATCAGAACCAATGACATTGAAAATGTTGGGAAAACAGCCCGTCACCATACATTTTTTGAGATGCTCGGTAATTTTTCCATCGGTGAATATTTCAAACAAGAAGCGATTGAATGGGCTTGGGAGTTTTTAACCGATAAAAAATGGATTGGCTGGGATCCGGAACTTCTGTCTGTTACCGTTCATCCTGAAGACCATGAAGCATTTGAAATTTGGCACAAAACAATTGGGGTGCCTGAAGAACGAATTATTCGTCTAGAAGGGAATTTCTGGGATATTGGTGAGGGCCCAAGCGGTCCGAATACTGAAATTTTTTATGATCGTGGGTCGGAATATGGGAACGACCCTAGCGACCCTGAATTATATCCAGGCGGTGAAAATGATCGCTATCTTGAAGTTTGGAACCTTGTTTTTTCACAATTTAACCATAATCCTGATGGCACCTACACACCACTGCCGAAGAAAAATATTGATACCGGCATGGGTCTTGAACGGATGGCATCTGTCGTTCAAAACGTTCCAACCAATTTTGATACCGATTTATTTATCCCAATCATTCGGGCTACAGAGGAAATCTCAGGCGAAAAATATGGCGTCGAAAAAGAACGCGATGTAGCTTTTAAAGTGATTGCTGACCATATTCGTACCGTTGCGTTTGCTGTCGGCGATGGGGCATTGCCATCAAATGAAGGCCGCGGCTATGTATTGCGCCGTTTGCTGCGCCGTGCTGTCCGCTATGCGAAGCAAATCAATATTAACCGACCATTTATGTTTGAACTCGTTCCTATTGTAGGAGAAATCATGCATGACTTCTATCCTGAAGTAAAGGATAAGACCGAATTCATTCAAAAGGTGATCAAAAATGAGGAAGAGCGTTTCCACGAAACCCTTCATGAAGGCTTAACGATTTTAGCAAGCGTTATTAAGAAGGAAAAGGAAAAGGGCAGCGACACCATCACAGGTACCGATATTTTCCGACTTTATGACACCTACGGTTTCCCTGTTGAACTAACCGAAGAATATGCTGAAGAAGAAGGCATGAAGGTGGATCATCAAGGCTTCGAAGTGGAAATGGAACAGCAGCGTGAACGTGCACGTGCAGCGCGTCAAGATGTTGATTCGATGCAGGTTCAAAAGGGCGTGCTTCGCGATGTTACGGTCCAAAGTAAATTCGTTGGCTACGATACTCTTGAGACAAGCTCAACGGTTGCAGCCATCATTAAAAATGGCGAACTTGTAGAGGAAGCATCCAGCGGTGAAGAAGTTCAGCTTATGCTTGATGTAACACCGTTTTATGCTGAAAGCGGCGGGCAAATCGCTGACCGCGGTTTGATGGAAGGAGAAGGCGTAACGGTTGCTGTTAAGGATGTTCAAAAAGCACCGAATGGTCAAAACCTCCACCAAGTAGTCGTGAAGAGCGGTACTTTAAAAACGAATCAAAATGTAACGGCAAAAGTAGATGCTGAAAACCGCGTCAAGATTATTAAAAATCATACGGCAACCCACTTGCTGCATCAGGCATTAAAAGACATACTTGGCGAGCATGTTAATCAAGCCGGTTCTCTTGTCGAGCCTGACCGTCTTCGTTTTGACTTTTCGCATTTTGGTCAAATTACGCCTGATGAATTGGAACAAGTTGAAAGAATTGTCAACGAAAAAATCTGGCGAAACATCGAAGTAGACATTACCTTAAAACCAATTGCCGAAGCAAAAGCACTAGGGGCAATGGCGTTATTTGGCGAAAAATATGGTGATATTGTCCGCGTGGTAAGGGTTGGCGATTACAGTCTTGAGCTTTGCGGCGGCTGCCATGTTCCAAATACATCTGTCATTGGCGTATTTAAAATTGTTTCCGAAGGCGGAATCGGTGCCGGAACTAGAAGAATCGAAGCAGTAACTGGTGAATCAGCATACAAATCATTGAATGAGCAAGTTGGTTTGTTAAAGGATGCTGCTGAAAAATTAAAAACAAATCCGAAAGAGATCGTGCACCGGATTGATGGTTTGATGGTTGAAATCAAACAACTGCAGCGGGAAAACGAATCACTTGCTGCAAAGCTTGGAAACATTGAAGCCGGCAGCCTTGTATCTAAGGCGAAAGAAATTGACGGCGTAACGATTTTAGCCGCTCAAGTACAAGCAGCAGATATGAATAACTTGAGAAATATGGCCGACGACTTGAAGCAAAAGCTTGGTTCGGTTGTCATCGTTCTTGGCAGTGCCCATGAAGGTAAAGTGAATTTGATTGCTGCTGTAACAAAGGATTTAATCGAAAAAGGCTACCATGCCGGGAAACTAATTAAAGAAGTCGCTTCTCGCTGCGGCGGTGGCGGTGGCGGCCGTCCGGATATGGCGCAAGCCGGAGGAAAGGATCCAGAAAAACTGGAGTCTGCGCTGCAATTCGTTGAGGAATGGGTAAAATCCATTTGATAATAGGACAAAGTAGTGTAAAATGTAGGTAACTAGAAAAGCGGAAGCGCCTTGCCCAGGGGCGACAGGCATAAGACGAGCCGGCGAGAAGGTTGTTCTTTAACCTTCTTGACGGATTGGCTTATGACCCCGAGCCCCTAGGCGCTGCAGCTAGACATAACAATTACAATTACAATTCTCTCCTCTGTTAGAAAGGCGGGGTGCATGAAATGAGTTCATTTGACAAAACGATGCGATTTAATTTTCCAGAAGAGCCATTTGAACATGATGTGAAGGATGTCCTTCTTCAAGTTTATGAGGCTTTACAGGAAAAAGGGTATAATCCTATAAATCAAATTGTCGGCTACCTGTTATCCGGTGACCCTGCTTATATTCCACGGCATCGCGATGCCCGTAACATCATTCGTAAGCTGGAACGGGACGAAATCATTGAGGAATTAGTAAAATCCTATTTAAAACAACAACGAGAGGTTTAATTAATGCGCGCAATGGGTTTAGATGTAGGCTCAAAAACTGTCGGTGTCGCTCTTAGTGATGAGCTTGGGTGGACAGCACAGGGTCTCAAAACCCTCAAAATCAATGAGGAAAAACAACAGTTTGGTTTTGAGGAAATTGGTCAATTAATTAGTGAGTATCAAGTCGATACGGTCGTTATCGGTTTTCCAAAAAATATGAATGGTACGGTTGGTCCACGCGGTGAAGCCAGTAAGCAATTTGCTGCTGAAATTGAAGCCCAATTTGCCGTGCCGACTGTTTTATGGGACGAGCGTCTGACAACAATGGCTGCTGAACGCGTATTACTTGAAGCAGATGTCAGTCGGAAGAAGCGAAAAAAGGTCATTGATAAAATGGCTGCCGTGATGATTCTACAAGGCTATCTTGATAGCAAAAATTAATGAGGTGAAGAAATGACACACGAACACGATCATAATGAAGAGGATCGCTATATCACATTGATTGATGAAAAGGGCGATGAACAACTATTTGAAATACTTTTCACATTTGATTCTGATGAATTTGAAAAGTCTTATGTATTCTTTTATCCAGTAGGTGCAAATGAAGAAGAGGAAGAAGAAATCGACATCCTCACATATGCCTACATTCCTACGGAAGATGGCGGTTTCGGCGAATTAATGGAAATCGAAACGGATGAAGAGTGGGACATGGTGGAAGAAGTTTTCAATACCTTTAACGAGGATCAAGAGGAAGAATAAGAATTAGGGAATCGGCTGCGCAGCGGCCGATTCTTTTTTTTTATGTCCAGCTCCAGCGCCCTGGTCAGCGGCTAGTGTCCTTCGCTCTCCGCCCTACGATAAGTCAACATCGAATCGCCTCCGGCTCTTCGTGTTTCCTTTAT
>NZ_AJLS01000051.1 GCF_000307875.1 Neobacillus bataviensis LMG 21833 | reverse complement strand
CGCCTCCGGCTCTTCGTGTTTCCTTTATCTCAGTTGGATCACTCCAGGCCATACGCCGCTGACCAGGGCGCTTGCGCTTTTCTTGCGATAAAGAATTCTTTCTAGTTTCCTTTGTAACTTGATGATTTTTTTAGTAAAATAAAGTATTGGGACCATTTTTAGAAATGAGGGTGACAATTGTGCCTGAAAAAGTAAAGCTAAACACTGAATTTATTACATTAGGTCAATTTTTAAAACTGGCTGAGGTGATTCAAACAGGCGGCATGGCCAAATGGTTTTTAAGCGAACATGACATTTTTATTAATGGTGAGCAGGATCAAAGAAGAGGAAGAAAACTTCGTGCCGGCGATAAAGTCCAAATTACTGGCTTTGGGGAATTTGTGATAACCGCCTAGCTAAAGGATATGTTGCTATGTATATTGAAAAGTTATCGTTAAAAAATTATCGGAATTACGAAGAGCTATTCGTCCAATTTGAAAATAAAGTGAATGTCATCTTAGGTGAAAACGCCCAAGGGAAAACAAATGTGATGGAATCCATTTACGTTTTGGCCATGGCAAAATCACATCGAACTTCAAATGATAAAGAACTTATACGCTGGGATCATGAGTATGCTAAAATAGAGGGTAGGGTTCAAAAACAGCATGGCTCCTTGCCATTGGAATTAATCATTTCAAAAAAGGGAAAAAAGGCAAAATGTAATCATATTGAGCAGCAAAGATTGAGTCAATATGTTGGAAATATGAATGTGGTCATGTTTGCCCCGGAGGATCTTAACATTGTAAAGGGAAGCCCGCAGGTACGCAGACGGTTTATCGATATGGAAATTGGGCAGGTGTCGTCCATTTATTTACATGATATGAGTCAATATCAGAAAATACTTCAACAGCGTAATCATTATTTAAAAATGCTGCAGATAAAAAAGCAATCAGATCAAACGATGCTTGAGATTTTAACGGAGCAGTTTATTCAGATGGCCGTGAAGATTGTCAAAAGACGTTTTGAATTCCTTAAGTTGCTTGAGAAATGGGCAATGCCGATTCATCAAGGGATATCGAGGGGTCTAGAAACCCTTGAAATCACCTATAAACCATCAGTAGAGGTATTAGAAGAACAAGATTTGTCGAAGATGATAGCAAGCTTTGAAGAAAAGTTTGCCAAGGTCAGAACGAGGGAAATTGAACGCGGCACAACCATGTTCGGCCCCCATCGTGATGACTTATTGTTTTTTGTCAATGGCAGGGATGTTCAAACCTTTGGGTCACAGGGACAGCAGCGTACAACCGCCCTCTCTGTCAAGCTTGCTGAAATTGAATTAATTTATAATGAAATTGGCGAGTATCCCATTTTACTTCTTGATGACGTTTTATCGGAATTGGATGATTACCGGCAATCCCATTTACTTAATACCATTCAAGGGAAAGTTCAAACGTTTGTGACTACCACAAGTGTAGAGGGGATTGACCATCAAACCCTAAAGGAAGCAGCGACGTTTTTTGTCGAATCCGGTCAGATGAAGCCAGTTAATTGAGGTGAACCATGTATATTCACATCGGGGAAGATCTTAACATTAGGGCGAAGGATATTATTTCAATACTAGACAAAGAGAGTGCGAATCATTCTCCATTGATTGATGAGTTCCTATCGCACCATAAAGAAAGATTAATTAACTTGTCCAAAAACCCCTTTAAATCAGTCATTATTACATATGACAAAATTTACTTATCCCCTATTGCTTCTGGAACATTAAAAAAACGTTCAAACCAAACGAATATACACGAATTTATATAGTACTTTTTACAACCAAAATATTGAGCTATTTTTTTCAGAAGGTGCAGGTGAACATGGATGACTATGGAACAAAAGGCAGTTGTGGAAGAATCATACGGTGCGGATCAAATTCAGGTTCTTGAAGGACTTGAGGCAGTTCGAAAACGACCAGGTATGTATATTGGCTCGACAAGCGGGAAAGGGCTCCATCATCTTGTTTGGGAGATTGTTGATAACAGTATCGATGAGGCACTCGCAGGCCATTGTGACGAAATCAATGTCATCATTGAGGAAGATAACAGTATCACAGTTAAAGATAACGGCCGGGGAATTCCAGTTGATATTCAAGAAAAGATGGGCAGACCAGCTGTAGAAGTAATCATGACGGTTCTTCATGCCGGCGGGAAATTTGGCGGCGGAGGCTATAAGGTCTCGGGCGGACTTCATGGCGTAGGTGCTTCAGTTGTGAATGCCCTCTCAACAGAGCTTGAGGTTTACGTCCACCGCGATGGAAAGATCCATTATATTAAATTTGAACGGGGCGCTGTTGTTAAAGAGTTAGCGGTAATTGGAACGACTGACCATACGGGTACGATTACACACTTTAAACCGGATAGCGAAATTTTCACTGAAACATTGGAATATGAATATGACATTCTCGCTACACGTATACGTGAGCTGGCCTTTCTTAACCGCGGTCTCAAAATCACGATTGAAGATAAGCGGGTTGAAAATAAACGAAACGAATACCACTATGAGGGCGGTATTAAATCCTATGTAGAGCATTTAAACCGAACAAAAGAAGTGATTCATGATGAACCGATTTACATGGAGGGTGAAAAGGACGGTATTAGTGTTGAAGTAGCCCTTCAATATAACGAGGGCTATACAGATAACATTTACTCTTTCGCAAATAATATCCACACCTATGAAGGCGGTACACACGAATCAGGCTTTAAAACAGCTTTGACGAGGGTCATTAACGATTATGCTCGGAAAAATGGTCTGATTAAAGAAAATGATACTAATTTATCCGGGGAAGATGTTCGTGAAGGAATCACGGCAATTGTCTCCATTAAACACCCCGACCCGCAATTCGAGGGGCAGACAAAGACGAAACTAGGCAACTCTGAAGTCAGAGCGATTACGGATACCGTTTTTGCCAGTACATTTGATAAATTCATGTTAGAAAATCCGACAGTTGCCAAGAAAATTGTTGAAAAGGGCTTAATGGCCGCACGCGCAAGACTTGCTGCTAAGAAAGCTAGGGAATTGACCCGCCGGAAAAGCGCGTTAGAGGTTTCAAGTTTACCAGGGAAATTGGCAGATTGTTCTTCAAAGGATCCTGCGGAAAGTGAAATGTTTATCGTTGAGGGAGATTCCGCTGGCGGATCGGCAAAGCAAGGACGTGATCGTCACTTCCAAGCCATCCTGCCGCTTCGTGGGAAAATTCTTAATGTGGAAAAGGCGCGTCTAGATAGAATTCTATCTAACCTTGAAGTAAGGGCGATGATTACGGCGATTGGAACAGGGATTGGGGAAGATTTTGATATTGCTAAGGCACGGTATCATAAAGTCGTGATCATGACAGACGCTGATGTTGATGGCGCTCATATCCGGACGCTCCTTTTAACGTTCTTTTACCGTTTTATGAGGAAACTTATCGAAGCTGGTTATGTTTATATTGCCCAGCCGCCACTCTATAAAGTTCAGCAAGGTAAACGAATTGAGTACGCCTATAATGACAAAGAATTGGAACGGATATTTGCAGAGCTGCCAGCTACGCCTAAACCTAATATCCAACGGTATAAAGGTTTAGGTGAGATGAATCCTGAACAATTATGGGATACAACGATGAATCCAGAAGGAAGAAGTATGCTTCAGGTTAGTCTTGAGGATGCCATCGAGGCAGATGAAACCTTTGATATGCTAATGGGTGAAAAGGTAGAACCACGCCGTAACTTTATTGAGGAAAATGCACAATACGTTAAGAATTTAGATATATAAACCTGGGAAGGAGGCACTATTTATGTCTGGAATAAAAGAGATTAATATCAGTCAGGAGATGCGTTCATCCTTCCTTGACTATGCAATGAGTGTTATCGTTTCTAGGGCCCTGCCAGACGTCCGTGATGGGCTAAAACCTGTTCATCGCCGTATTTTATATGCCATGCATGACCTCGGAATTCATGCAGACAAACCATATAAAAAATCTGCCCGTATCGTTGGGGATGTAATTGGTAAATATCACCCGCATGGTGATTCGGCTGTTTATGAAACAATGGTTCGCATGGCTCAGGATTTTAATTACCGTTACATGCTTGTAGATGGTCATGGAAACTTTGGATCAGTAGATGGTGACTCTGCAGCGGCCATGCGTTATACAGAATCGAGAATGTCAAAAATCTCAATGGAATTATTAAGGGATTTAAACAAAGATACGATTGATTACCAAGACAACTATGATGGTGAAGAAAGAGAACCTGTCGTTCTGCCTGCACGGTTCCCCAATCTGTTAGTGAACGGGACAACCGGGATTGCAGTGGGGATGGCAACAAATATCCCGCCACACCAGTTAGGAGAGGTCATTGATGGGGTTTTAGCTATTTCACGTGACCCTGAGATTACAATTCCAGAGTTAATGGAAATTATCCCCGGACCAGACTTTCCTACAGGAGGATTAATCCTTGGCCGTAGTGGAATTCGCAAAGCATATGAAACAGGCAGGGGATCGATTACTCTTCGTGCAAAAGTTGTAATTGAACAAAAATCAAATGGTAAGGAAGTAATCATTGTTAATGAATTGCCTTATCAAGTGAATAAAGCAAGATTGGTTGAAAAGATTGCTGAATTAGCCCGTGATAAAAAAATCGAGGGTATCACAGACCTTAGAGATGAATCAGATCGTAAAGGAATGCGAATTGTTATTGAGGTTCGTAAAGACGCTAATGCGAATGTCCTTTTAAATAATTTATATAAACAAACAGCTTTGCAAAGCAGCTTCGGAATCAACACATTAGCCCTTGTGAATGGACATCCAAAGGTATTGAATCTAAAACAATGTCTAGTCCATTACTTAGAGCATCAACAAGTAGTCATTCGCCGGAGAACAGAGTTTGAATTGCGAAAAGCAGAAGCACGTGCCCATATTTTAGAAGGCTTACGGATTGCCCTTGATAATTTAGACGCTGTTATTACTCTTATTCGGGGCTCGCAAACAACGGATATTGCCCGCGAAGGCTTAATGACGCAGTTTAGCTTATCTGAAAAACAAGCACAAGCCATTCTTGATATGCGTTTACAGCGTTTAACAGGACTAGAAAGAGAGAAAATTGAGGATGAATTTCAAAGTCTCATGAAGCTAATTGCGGAACTAAAGGCAATTTTAGGTGATGAGGAAAAGATCCTTGAGATTATCCGTGAAGAATTACTAGAAATTAAGGAACGCTTTAATGATAAGCGCCGTACCGAAATCGTTACTAGTGGACTTGAGAATATCGAGGACGAGGATTTAATCCCTCAGGAAAATATTGTGATTTCTCTAACGCATAATGGATATATTAAACGCCTGCCGGTTTCCACTTATCGGGCACAACGACGCGGCGGCCGTGGAATCCAAGGAATGGGAACAAATGAAGATGACTTCGTAGAGCATTTAATCACGACATCGACACATGATACCATTCTCTTCTTTACGAATAAAGGTAAGGTTTATCGTTCAAAAGGCTATGAAATACCGGAATTTAGCAGAACAGCTAAGGGTATCCCAATTATTAACCTTCTTGGGATCGAAAAAGGCGAATGGGTCAACGCGATCATCCCTGTCGAAGAATTCGTTGATGATTGGTCCTTATTCTTTACAACAAAAGAGGGTATTTCTAAACGGTCACCCTTAACGTCGTTCGCTAATATCCGGACTAATGGCCTAATTGCTTTAAGTTTGCGCGAGGGCGATGAACTAATCTCTGTTCAACTTACCGATGGTACCAAGCACATGATTATTGGTACTAAAAATGGAATGTTGATTCACTTCCCTGAGACAGATGTACGATCAATGGGACGAACAGCAACAGGAGTAAAAGGGATTTCCCTTGATCCTGGTGATGAAGTTGTTGGAATGGAAGTATTAGAAGAAGATAGTGACGTCCTAATTGTAACGAAAAATGGCTACGGTAAACGTACACCTGCCGCTGAATATCGTATCCAGGGTCGCGGTGGTAAAGGAATAAAGACCTGCCACGTTACTGAGAAAAACGGGAATCTTGTCTCAATGAGAGTTGTAACGGGCGAAGAGGATCTTATGCTTATTACGACTGGTGGTGTTCTGATTCGAATTGATGTCGCGGGTATTTCCAAAATGGGTCGAAATACACAAGGGGTCAAACTTATCAGCATGAAGGAAGACGATAGTGAATTTGTCGCAACCGTCGCAAAAGTTGAAAAAGAGGAAGAAGAACCTCAAGAAAACGAAGCGATCGAAGGAGAAGAAATCAGCACTGATTCAACTCCAGATAATGATGTTCCTGAGAACGAGGAATAATGATCAAGGAGAAGCATACATGGTGTGCTTCTTCTTTTTATTTGGTTAGCTAAAAGTTTTTAAGATAATTATAGTAGAAAAACAAAAAACGTGTTGACTTTAAATAGTCGAGATGATATATTTATTAAGTCGCTTACGGGTGATGTTAGAAATTGCTCTTTGAAAACTAAAC
>NZ_AJLS01000050.1 GCF_000307875.1 Neobacillus bataviensis LMG 21833 | reverse complement strand
GGAAGTGCCTCGACGAGTGGTGCGGTGATCGCTTCACTTTCAAAAGGAACGTCTGTAACTGTTTATTCGGAAGCAAACGGCTGGGCCAAGGTTTCTGCCAATGGAAAAGAGGGCTATATCAGCTTAAGCTTTTTATCCTCCCAAAGCCCAAATAGCCCTGCAACTACTGCTCCGGCAGTCACAACCACAAAATATGTCAATGTCAGCAGCGGATCATTAAACATGCGAAATGGATCCTCAGCCAGCTCATCGATTATCGTAGGCCTGGCAAAAGGGACAAAGGTTCAGGTTTATTCGGAATCCGGCGGGTGGGCGAAAGTCGAGGTATATGGACAAACCGGTTATGTTAATTCCGAATTTTTATCAGCTGTACCTCCCGGGTCTTCTCCTAGTTCCGGTACAACTTCACCCGTACAGCAAATTACAACAAAATATGTGAATGTAAAAGCTGGGTCAAGCCTAAATGTAAGAAATAGTGCTTCAGCAAGTTCAGTCATTCTCACAAAGCTTCCAAGTGAAACGGAAGTAAAGGTGTATGCGGAGGCAAACGGCTGGGCAAAAATACAAGTAAACGGAATGGAAGGGTATGTAAGTTCGGAATTTATTTCCGCTTCCAAATCTGCACCTGCTCCATCAAACGAGGATCAGCAAACAACGAAAACCATGTTTGTCAACGTTAGTCTCGGCTCTACGTTAAGTATGTACAATAGTGATTCAACGAATGCATCCATCCTAGTTAAATTAGCCCGTGGGGCAGAAGTGACCGTTATCTCTGAGGAGAATGGCTGGGCAAAAATAGAAGCGTATGGACAAACCGGCTATGTCAGTTCTGAATTTCTCTCTGATTCGAAACCTGCTGTCGGTGCGGACAACCCGGCAGATCAAACTGCTCCACCACCGAATCCTGACGAGGCAGTTATAAAATATATCGATGTCGTGTATGGTTCCAGCTTAAATATGCGCAGCTCTGCCTCAACAAGTGGAGCGGTTATTACAAAATTGGCGAGAGGAACCGTTGTTACCTTTCACTCCGAAGAAAATGGCTGGGCAAAAGTAACAGCAAATGGACAAACTGGCTATGTCAGTTCCCAATACTTATCGGAAACAGCACCATTTAATCCGAATACAACAAGCAGTACCATTGAAAAAGTATATGAAAGCTACAATATTAGCTTAGACGACCTAATAAAAAAACAAATGGCCGTGAACCCGCAAACAGATAAAAAGTATAAAACCTTTATTAGTTTCGATGCAGTAACTCTTATTAGTCCCACTAGCGGACAAGTAAATGGAACGGGTTGGAATGTTAGAGGAGGTGCGGGCACAGATTATTGGGTTGTCGGCAAAGTGAATAACCTGGACACGTTACAAATTGTTTCGACTGTCACTGGCGCTGATGGAAGCTCTTGGTACGAAATTAATTATAATAAGGCATGGGTAAATGCCAGTCCAGTAGACGTAGCATACTATTTAGACCCCAACAATTTTCTAAGTAATACCGTCGATTCCTTGCAATTTCTTAAGCTATCGGCAGCAGCAGATATTGATGCTGCGGAAATAAATGAACGAATCCTCTCAGGAAAGGGCATTTTACAAGGATTGGCAGCAGCTTTTATCACAGCTGGAAATACATACGGAATCAATGAAATTTATTTAATCTCCCACGCATTGCTAGAGACAGGCAATGGGACATCGGAGCTCGCAAAAGGTGTCCAAATTAATGGAAAGACCGTATACAATATGTATGGGATTGGCGCCTATGATAACACTGCAATTAGTAGCGGCGCCCAATTTGCTTATAATGCTGGATGGTTTACACCAGAAGCAGCGATCATTGGCGGAGCTCAATTTATTGGCAATGGGTACATCAATGCCGGGCAAGATACACTCTTTAAAATGAAATGGAACCCAAGCTCCATAACGAAAAACGACTTTGTGTCCCATCAGTATGCAACAGATATCGCTTGGGCCGCGAAACAGGTAAAACAAATCAACAATATATATAGTTTACTAGGCACTTATAAACTAGTACTAGAAATCCCGCAATTTAAATAGGAAAAGCGGAAGCGAGGATTAAAATTTGGGCTGTCCATTGGACAGCCCTTTACATTCTTCCATTATTGATAGCTAACCTTTTCCAAATCCACAAGACAATCATACAATGTGCTCCCCAAGCCATTATCGGTTTCCCTGCTTGATGTCAGTTTATTAACGGGCCCGCTAAACTCGCGCCAAATACCTTCATCAATATTAAGCGTGTTTGGATGTGCCTTCGCTAAAATCTCAATAAATCCTTTCACTTCGCCGCGGTCATTCCATATCTTAACAAAATCGCCATTTTGTAGTCCGCGCTCTTCAGCAATATTTGCGGCAATCTCCACTTTCATCTTTGGCTCTCGAGCCCATAAATGATAGTTCTGTGAGTGGTTTGACCGTAACGGATGAATAGTCAGCAAACTGTAGGGATATTTTTCCGCGAGTTTAGGGTTTTTCCATTTTGATTCATCCGGAACCGCTAATGTTAATAGGCCTTGTTGGCCTTTTTGTTGGGCGGTAAATTCAAATTTCCCGCTTGGCGTTTGAAATTTACGGTCATGCCATGGAACTTTTTTAACCGGAAGTTCCATTGTATGCTCTTTCTTTAATTTCTCAAGGGTAATGCCATTCTCCTTTAAGGGATTAAGCGTCATTTCAAGAAACTCTTCCCTTGAAAAGGCAAAATCTTCACCAAAGCCGAGACGCTCTGCCAATTGTGTCCAAATCCATAAATCCGGACGTGCCTCACCAGGGGCGGCGACGAGTTTCGGACCATAGTTTACATAATGATGGTACATGGAAGAATAATAAAGGTCTTCTTCCTCAAAGGCCGTTGTCGTTGGCAATACATAATCAGCAAGCATGGCGGTATCAGTAAGATATTGATCAACCACAACAAGCGTCGGTACAGAGGAGAAGGCTTGTTCAACCACGTGGGTGTCCGGCACCTGTGTCAGCGGGTTGCCACAAGTCACGAACATCATCTTTATTTCTGGATTTGTAGCCTTTAGCACCTCTTCTGCCTGCTTCATGATGGAAAATTGCCTATGTTGTTTCCTGCGATGTGTGAGTGTTAACTCAGCGAATGCAAAGCTTTGTCCCACCTGTAGATTCGCATAATTGGCACCGCCGCCGGCAATGCCGATATTCCCACTGACCGCAACGAGGGCATCAATCAAACGAATCGTATTTCCTCCGTTTTGATATCGCTGCATTCCTAATCCCATAAAGGTAGCGGTTGGTTTATCAGCATACACATTAGCTAATGTGGTCATTACCCCACAGGAGACCTCCGTCATTTCGCTAATCTGCTCTAAGGAAACCCCATCGAGAAGCTGCACTAGATCAGCAAAACCATGTGTGAATTGCTCAATAAAATAGCGATCCTCTGCACCTAAGCGAAGCATTTCCTTGATGATTCCAGCTGCTAATAACCCGTCCATCCCCGGCCTAATCGTGATATATTCATCGGCAATCTTTGCCGTTGCATTATAAAGTGGGTCAATGACAATTATTTTTGCCCCTTGTTTCTTTGCTTCAAGCAGTTTTTCGTAAAAATGCATGTTTGTCCGGGCCACATTTCTTCCCCAAATAATGATGTTTTTACTATTAAAAATATCATTGGGCTCATGGCTCCAGGCATTCCCAAAATCCCATTTCTGTGCCTCGATTCCGGCACCCCAGCACAGCGAGCCGTAAAGCTCTGTTACCCCGCCATAACAATTAAAAAAGCGCTGATCTACGTTTTTTAAAATCCCGTTATTGGCATAATCATGACTGTGGAGCACAGCCGTTGTCCCGTAACTCTCTTTTATATCTATTAATTTTGCAGCTATTTCATCCAAGGCCTGCTCCCAGGAGATTTGCACAAATGTTCCATTAACCTTTTTTAAAGGGTGCAATAAGCGCTTTGAAGAGTTTGTCCTTGTTTCCAACATTCGTCCACGGCCGCAAATTTTCCCCTGGGTGATCGGATGTTCCGGATCGCCCTCTATTTTCACAACCCTGTCTTGATCAATCGTTACATTGAAACCGCAGCTATCCCAGCAATTTAACGGACAAGCCGCCTTTCGTACTTGTGACAAAATCTCCACCCCTATCATGCATTCCTCTATATCTTTCAAACTTTGAAAACTGTCTAGCTACAGCGCCTATGGGCTCGGGGTCATAAGCCAATCCGTCAAGAAGGCTCGTCTTATGCCTGTCGCCCATGAGCAAGGCGCTTCCGCTTTTCAAAAAAGAAGCATAAGATTATTCTTCATGCTTCACCAAAATCTTCTTCATTTTTCGTGAAAACTCTCTTCTTGGTATCAGGACACTATGTCCGCAGCCTTCACATTTAATCCGAATATCCATGCCCAAGCGAATAATTTTCCAGCGATTTGTTCCGCATGGATGCTGTTTCTTCATTTCGACTACATCATTTAGGGCAAATTCCTTTTCCTCCATCACTTTCCCCCCATTTCTACTTAGATTGACCTGATCCGTTTTGGTACATCATAAAGTTAAGATTAGGAGCTTTAATCCCATTTTCGTCTAAAACAAGTTTTATATCCTTGCGAATTCCCCGGGTTACTCCTGATTGTTTCATTGGTAATGTTTCCGCAACAACCCGTAAAACAATCTCGTTTGGCCCCATCGTTTGTATTCCTAACAATTCAGGTGCCTTCGTTAACTCCTCGTATTGGCTTGTCATTTTTTCTAAAGCATCGGCAATCACCTTTTCCGCCTTATCGATATCTTCACCATAGGAAATGGCAATATCAATAATCGCGAGACTATTATTAAGCGAAAAATTGGTGACCTGGGTAATGCTTCCATTTGGTAAAATATGAACTTCGCCAGTCCAGCTTTTGAGTTTTGTCGTTCTTAACCCTATTGTTTCGACATTTCCTTCAAATAATCCTATGCGAACGTGGTCGCCTACTGAAAATTGGTCTTCAAAAATGATGAAGAAACCAGAAATAACATCTTTTACTAAGCTTTGCGCTCCAAAGCCTACTGCTAATCCAACAACTCCGGCGCCGGCAATCAGTGCCTTTATGTCAATCCCTAATACGGACAGGATCATCATTGCGGAAATAAAATAAACCACATATGAAAGAATGTTATCGAGAAGCTTGGAAAGCGTCTCCTCGCGTCGAACAGAAGTATTAAGCGGGGAGAGGGTCCTAATTTTGAAAATATTATGAATTGCTAGTTTCCCAATACGAATTAAGATATTGGAAATGATTATGATGGCAATAATTTTTAGAAAGCCTTCCCCAATGCTCATCCATGTATCTTCATTTTGAAATTTAGTGATTAATTTTTGCATACCCTTTTCTGTAATACTCATCATCCACCGTCCTTCTTACTACCTTATAAACAAAATCTATTTTAACAATTTTTCAATGCAGATAATAGCTTTATGAATTTTGTTTTTCTTTCCACTTCATGTATAGATTTCCTGAATATTCCGTATACTAGTAAGACTTATTATTGTAGGGAGTGGGCTTATGAATATCAAATCGGTTTTTTCCGACAGGAGGGCCATGGCACGAATCAATCATGATGATTTTCAAGCTGCTGAAAATCTTGCTGAGGAATTGCTCCTGAATATTCCCAGTGTAACAAGCCGCCCGATTGTGTTTATTTGTATTGGGACAGACCGCTCCACAGGAGATTCATTAGGCCCGTTAGTCGGAACTCTTCTTGAGGAGAAGAACCTCCAATCCTTTTATGTCTATGGAACCTTAGACGAGCCCATTCATGCAGTCAATCTGGCTGAAAAACTAAAGGAGATCCAGATGAAACATGTTAATCCTTATATTATTGGGATTGATGCCTGTTTGGGGAGAATCAAAAATGTCGGTGTGATTCAAGTCGGAAGTGGACCAGTCAAACCGGGTGCAGGGGTGAACAAGGATCTGCCGGAGGTGGGTGACATACATATCACTGGCATCGTGAATGTCAGCGGATTTATGGAGTTTTTTGTGTTACAAAATACCCGTTTAAATCTTGTCATGAAAATGGCCAAAACGATTGCGGCTGGTATATACCACGCAAGCCTAACATACCCAAAGCAAGACTGGAACAAATTAAATTGGTTAGAAGAAGAAAAGACAAACTAAAAGGAGTAATGGATTTCTGCCATCACTCCTTTTTAATTCCAATTATTTCAAACTATATAGAATCGTTACAATGATTCCCGTTACGACAATACCTGGGAGCAGGTTGGCTACTTTAATTTTTACCATCCCGGTGAGATTCAAGCCAATGGCAAAAATCATAATTCCTCCGGTTGCGGTCATTTCAACAATAAATTGATCCATTAGTACCTGTGGAACAAAGCGGTCGATCTGGGTAGCAAACAAGGCAATTAATCCTTCATAAAGAACAACAGGGATAGCGGAAAAAATAACACCAATTCCTAAAGTAGTCGTTAAAATTAAGGCTGTAAAGCCATCGATCAATGACTTCGTATACAATACATCATGATCACCGCGAATCCCGCTGTCGAGGGCACCAATGATTCCCATTGCCCCAATCACAAAGATTAAGGTAGCCGTCACAAAACCCTCCGAGATGCTACCTTTGCCGTTAGAGCCGACCTTACGCTCCAACCAGCCGCCAAGGTCATTTAATTTATCCTCTAGTTTTAATAGTTCCCCAATAACTGCACCGACGACAAGACTAATAATAACAATTAGGAAGTTTTCACTCTTTAAGCCCATTTGCAGGCCTAACACCATAACGGATAATCCAATCGCAAACATAACCGTTACTTTCATGCTTTCCGGAATACGGTTTAATAGCTTGCCAAGCAGTGTACCAATAATAATCAAAAGTCCATTTACAAGTGTTCCTATTAAAAACATCGCATTTTCACCTATTTTTCGCCTCTCGAAATAGTAATAGTACTAAACTATCATGTTTTTATTCTATTGAAAAGACTGAATAGGTAAAAAAAATAACCATCATAGGAGATGGCTTATAAAGATTCTTCCTGATCCAGTAATTCTAAGATTCGTTCCAAATCATCCTGCGAGAAAAATTCAATCTCAATTTTCCCTTTATTTTTGTTTTGTTTAATATGAACCTTCGTTCCAAACCGCTCACGAAGGGAATGCTCCCGCTCCTGTAAAAACACATCTTTTTTCTTTTCCGGCTTTTTTGTTTCACGTGAAACATTTTCATTTATTTGCTGGATTAGTTTTTCTAATTGACGGACATTCAGCCCTTCCTGAATGACCTTTTCTACTAAAACAGGCAGCTTGGCTTTTTGTCTAAGGCCTAATAAGGCACGCCCATGGCCCATCGAGATTTTCCCAGCGGAAATCAACTCCTGAATCGTTGGAGGGAGGGAAAGCAGACGAATGTGGTTGGCTACATGCGGACGGCTTTTGCCTAAACGGTTCGCAACCTCTTCCTGTGTCAGCTTCAATTTTTCCATTAACGTTTGATAGGCAAATCCCTCTTCAATTGGATTTAAATCTTCCCTTTGAAGGTTTTCTAGTACAGCCAGTTCCATCATTTGCTGTTCAGAAAGCTCGCGGACGACTGCTGGAACGGTTTCAAGCTGTGCCTCCTTAGCTGCACGAAAGCGGCGTTCGCCGACAACAATTTCATACCCTTTAATGCTTTTGCGAACAACAATCGGCTGTAGGATTCCATGTTCGATGATTGAAGCTTTTAATTCATCGATCGCCTCTTGCTGGAAAGTTTTCCGCGGCTGATAGGGGTTGGGACGCAGTTCCTTCAGCTTGATTTCTTGAACTGTCTCCTCTTTACTGACATCACCAAAAAATGCATTCAGGCCTTTTCCTAACCCTTTAGCCATTCGAAACCACTTCCTTTGCTAAATCTAAATACACTTCAGCACCGCGGGATTTTGAATCATAGGTAATGATGGGTTCCCCATGGCTTGGAGCCTCACTTAGACGCACATTTCTTGGAATAATGGTTTTATAGACTTTATCTTGAAAGTATTTCTTTACTTCTTCAATGACTTGAATGCCAAGATTTGTTCGCGCATCAAGCATCGTTAATAACACGCCTTCAATTTTTAAATCCTGATTTAAATGCTTTTGCACGAGCCTTACCGTATTTAATAATTGACTCAAGCCTTCCAATGCATAATACTCACATTGAACAGGGATTATTACCGCATCAGAGGCTGTTAAGGCATTCAGGGTTAATAGGCCTAATGATGGCGGACAATCAATAATGATATAATCAAACTGATCTTTGACTTCCGCAAGAGCTCGTTTTAAGCGGACTTCCCTTGAAATGGTAGGCACCAATTCAATTTCTGCTCCCGCTAATTGAATCGTAGCAGGGAGTGCATACAAATTTTTAACAGATGTCGCTTTAATGACATCCTTGGCCTCGACATCATCTACTAATACATCATAAATACACTGTTCCACTTCTGCCTTTTCAATTCCGACCCCGCTTGTTGCATTTCCCTGCGGGTCGATGTCTACTAATAAGACCCGTTTCCCTATGTATGCTAAGCAGGCGCCTAGGTTGACAGAGGTCGTCGTTTTACCGACTCCACCTTTTTGATTTGCGATTGAAAGGATTTTCCCCACGTTGTCACCTACCCTTTATATCTATCATTCTATCAAATATTTACATAATATGACCAATTATCTCTTAATTGTGGAGGAATGTAAAATTCCATTCCTCTATTTTATCATGAAATAATAGGGATGTTGTTTTTTTTCAAAAAAAATACCAAACACCTAGTGTCTGGTTATTTTTTCTTTGGAATGCGGATGGTAAATTGATAGAATTCGTCAAACTCCTCTTCATCGGCATCCAAATTAATCCCGCTGTCTGTTACCATTGATAACGATTGACGAATGGTATTAACGGCAATTCTCATATCTTTGCTAAAAGCCTTTCGTTTCGGCTTTGGTTTTTCCTTCTTTTGTTCAAGCAGTCTTACCACACGTTCTTCAGTCTGCTTAACATTCCAATTCTTTTCAATGACTTCTGCCAAAAGTGCTACTTGTTTCTCCGGATTTTTTAGCGGAATAAGGGCACGAGCATGGCGCTCGGTAATCGTTTTATTTAATAAAGCCTCTTGAACAGGCTCTGGTAATTTAAGCAGACGAAGCTTGTTTGCAACAGTCGACTGCCCTTTACCAAGGCGCTGTGCTAAGGCCTCTTGTGTCAAATTGTGCAGTTCAAGCAGTTTGCCATAGGCAAATGCCTCTTCGATTGGAGACAATTCTTCGCGCTGCAAATTTTCAATAAGGGCAACAGATGCCGTTTCTGTATCAGATAAATTTTTTACAATGGCCGGCGCTTCTGCCCAGCCTAGCTTTTTCATCGCACGCCAGCGTCGCTCACCGGCAATAATTTCATACTTATCGGCAGCAAACTCTCGGACAACAATCGGCTGGATAATCCCATGTATATGAATCGTTCGTGATAATTCTTCAATTTTATCTTCATCAAATACCGTTCGCGGCTGGAAGCGATTCGGAATAATTTGGTTAATCGGAATCTTCTTTATTTCTTCGTTTCGTTCAATATCCAGCTCTTTTTCAAGCTCAACCTCTTGTTCTCCCTTATCGCCGAGGCCAAAAAAGCGTGTAAACGAACTCTTCATCCCCCAACACCACCTTTACGAAACTCCCTATTACTAATTCTCTATGCAAATAAATTCTTCCTGCCTAGGATACCATTTTTCTTGAAAAATTGTTATACAGATTTTCAATCATGAAGGGTGAAATGGAGCAAGCCTCAGGAATTTCCCTTATTCAATCGGCATTTTCCCTGGTGTTCCTGGCTTTCTTGGGTATTTCTTTGGCGTCTGTTTTTCTTTTTTTATGATTAAAATATTTCGTTCACTATCTTCCATTGGCAATGTAAAAGTGTGAACTTTCTCCACTTTGCCGCCGAGTGTGGTAATGGCCTTTTGACCCATTTCCAATTCATCCTTCGCATGCAAAGCCTTCATCGCAATAAAATGTCCCCCAACTTTTGCAAGCGGTAAACAAAATTCACTTAAAACAGACATTCTTGCCACTGCTCTTGCTGTTACAACATCAAAGCTTTCCCGGTATGCGGGATTGACGCCAAAGGTTTCGGCACGATCATGGACAAAATGGACATTTTCTAACTGTAAGACGTTGGCAAGATGATTCAAAAAGGATATTCGCTTGTTTAATGAATCAACGATTGTCACTTCGATATGTGGATAAACTATTTTTAACGGAATACTCGGGAAACCTGCTCCTGCCCCCACATCACAAAGATGAAAAGGCTTGGTAAAATCAAAATAAAAGGAAGCAGTGATGGAGTCGTAAAAATGCTTTAAATAAACCTCCGCTTTTTCGGTGATCGCTGTTAAATTCATTTTTTCATTCCACTCGACCAACGTTGAAAAATAGGTTTCAAACTGGTCGAGCTGCTTATCACTTAGGGAAATCCCCTTTTCCTGAAGACTGGATTGAAATTGTTCGATATTCATGACAAAATCCTCACTTATGAATGCAGGAGCGCTTTTTTTAAAGCCCCTTGCTTTTCTTATTGTCTAGCTGCAGCGCCTAGGGGCTCGGGGTCATAAGCCAATCAGTCAAGAAGGCTAAAGAGCAGCCTTCTCGCCCGCTTGTCTTATGCCTGTCGCCCCTAACCAAGGCGCTTCCGCTTTTCTATTCATTTGAAATTCTCGCAACCCGTCCATGTTCCAGGTAGACAAGCAGAATGGAAATATCAGCTGGATTTACCCCTGATATTCTTGATGCTTGTGCAAGCGATAATGGTTTGATTTTCTTTAATTTTTGTTTTGCTTCGGTTGCTATTCCTGAAATCGCATCATAATCGATATTATCAGGGATTTTCTTATCTTCCATCTTTTTCAAACGCTCTACTTGCTGCAGTGATTTTTCAATATAGCCCTCGTATTTAATTTGGATTTCCACTTGTTCTTTCACATCATCATCCAAATCAAGCTCACTTTTGGTCAGACTTTCAAGCAATTCGTACGTCATTTCCGGTCTTTTTAGCAAATCAGAAGCACGGATTCCATCCTTCAATTCACTGCCGCCAATGCTGCGAATTAATTCCTGTACCTCAGCAGACGGCTTTAGAATAATGGACTGTAATCTTTGCCTTTCCGCTTCTATGGCTTCTTTTTTTACTAAAAAGGCTTCATAGCGGTCATCACGAATCAAGCCAATTTCATGACCCATTTCTGTTAACCGTAAATCTGCATTATCATGACGCAATAGAAGACGATACTCCGCCCTTGAGGTTAACAAACGATAGGGCTCGTTTGTCCCTTTTGTAATTAAATCATCAATTAACACGCCAATATAAGCATCAGAGCGTCCAAGCACTAATTGTTCGCGGTCAAGTGCGTTTAATCCGGCATTAATCCCAGCCATTAACCCTTGGCCCGCAGCTTCTTCATACCCCGATGTTCCATTAATTTGGCCAGCAGTATATAAATTTTTAACTATCTTTGTTTCTAAAGTTGGCCATAATTGTGTCGGTACAATTGCATCATATTCGATGGCATAACCGGCTCGCATCATTTGGGCATTTTCCAGTCCTGGAACTGTTTTAATAATTTGCTGCTGGACATCTTCAGGCAAGCTGGTGGAAAGTCCCTGTACATAGACTTCCTTCGTATTTCTTCCTTCCGGTTCAAGGAAAATTTGATGGCGCGGCTTGTCATTGAAACGGACAACTTTATCCTCAATCGATGGACAATACCTTGGGCCTGTTCCTTTAATCATGCCGGAAAACATTGGCGAGCGATGCAAATTGGCATCAATTAACGAATGTGTTCGGTCATTTGTATAGGTCAGCCAGCATGGCAGCTGATCGGTAATATATTTCGTTGTTTCATACGAAAATGCTCTAGGTTCTTCGTCACCGGGTTGAATTTCTGTTTTGCTGTAATCGATGGTGTTGCCATTTACTCTTGGCGGTGTACCAGTTTTAAAGCGCACTAATTCGAACCCAAGCTCTTCTAAATGCTCAGATAGCTTAATCGATGGCTGCTGATTATTCGGTCCGCTGGAATATTTCAATTCACCGAGGATAATTTCTCCGCGTAAGTATGTTCCTGTTGTTACGACTACTGTTTTGGCGCGGTAAATAGCTCCCGTTTTGGCAATTACTCCTTGTATTGCTCCATCTTCGACAATCAATTGCTCAACCATCCCTTGGAGCAAGGTTAAGTTTGGTTCTTCTTCTAATGTTCGTTTCATTTCATGCTGGTAGGCAAATTTATCAGCCTGGGCTCTTAACGCACGAACGGCAGGACCTTTACCTGTATTTAACATCCTCATTTGAATGTATGTTTTATCAATATTTTTTGCCATTTCTCCGCCAAGGGCATCGATTTCACGAACGACAATCCCCTTTGCCGGGCCGCCGACGGATGGGTTACAAGGCATAAAAGCGACCATATCTAAGTTTATCGTGATCATTAGCGTTTTGGCGCCAAGCCTCGCCGCCGCAAGACCAGCTTCACAGCCGGCATGCCCTGCTCCCACGACAATGACATCATAACTACCTGCTTCGTATTGCATGTGTGTCCTCCTTTTCTTATTTCCCTAAACAGAACTGTGAAAATAACTGGTCTATGAGGCTCTCATGGACACTGTCGCCAATGATTTCGCCAAGTAATTCCCATGTTCTAGTTAAATCAATCTGCACGATGTCAATTGGGGTACCCATTTCTGCCCCTTCAATCGCATCCTCAATCGTCTGAAGACTTATATTTAATAACGCAATATGACGGCTGTTTGACACATATGTCAAGTCACCAGTATCAATCGAACCCGCAAAAAATAACGAGGCAATCGCTTCTTCAAGCTCATCGATACCACGATCCTCCAATAATGAGGTAGTAACCAGGCTATGTTCTTTCGCGAGTTCATTAACCCGCTCCATATCAATTTGCTGCGGCAGATCCGTTTTATTAACAATGACGATGACATCCATCCCTTTTACCACTTCAAATAGATGCTCATCCTCAATCGTCAGCCTGTCGGAGTAATTCAACACAAGCAAAATTAAATCAGCCTCGTTTAACACTTGGCGAGAACGTTCCACCCCAATCCGTTCGACGATATCCTCCGTTTCCCTAATCCCTGCTGTGTCTAACAATCTGAGCGGCACCCCGCGGACATTCACATATTCCTCAATGACATCACGAGTTGTCCCAGGGATATCGGTAACAATGGCCTTATTTTCATGGACAAGGCTATTTAATAACGAGGACTTTCCGACATTTGGCCGTCCAACAATGGCGGTCGATAGCCCCTCTCGTAAAATTTTCCCCTGCTCAGATGTTTGCAGCAGCTTTTTTATTTCCTCACGCACAAAGTGTGCCTTTTCTAAAAGCATCTTATGGGTCATTTCTTCAACATCATCATATTCAGGATAATCAATATTTACTTCGACATGGGCAAGTACCTCAAGGATTTCCTGCCGCAGTCTACGGACAAGCTTTGACAAGCGCCCTTCCATTTGGCCAAGCGCCAGGTTCATTGCCCGGTCAGTTTTCGCCCTGATTAAATCCATGACCGCTTCAGCCTGTGATAAATCTATCCGTCCATTTAAAAAGGCCCGCTTCGTAAATTCACCGGGTTCCGCCAGCCTTGCCCCGTTTTTTAACACATGCTGAAGCACGCGATTCACCGAAACAATTCCGCCGTGGCAATTGATCTCCACTACATCCTCTTTGGTAAACGTCTTTGGCCCCTTCATGACCGAGACCATTACTTCCTCTACCACTTCACCTTTCGCATCAAGGAGGTGTCCATAGTGAATCGTATGGCTTGCTACTTCCATAAGCCGTTTTCCACCAATCCCCTTAAAAAGCTTGTCAGCAATTTGAATGGCATCATCGCCGCTCAAACGAACGATTGCAATTGCTCCCTCTCCCATCGGAGTTGAAATTGCCGCAATTGTATCAAATTCCATTTCCTTCACCTCACAACTAAAAACTCCATCTATATTAAAAATAATATTTTCTCCAAAACAATAGAATATCACATGAATTTCTAATAAAAAAGCATCTCAACTCTATCCACAGTGCAAAATGTCTATTTTTTTATTTTAACTTATCCACATGTGAATAACAATAAAGTGAAAAATCTTACTAAAAAAGTTATCAACAACTACATCTCATAAATAAAAAAGGGTAAAAAAAACACCCTATCATCGGATAGGATGTCAGATCTCTATTATCTTTTCACTGGTGTAATCACAATAAAGCGATGTGGTTCGGCACCATCTGAAAAGGTTTTAACACGTTTGTTTTCGGATAAAGCGGTATGAATGACTTTACGCTCATAGGAAGGCATCGGTTCCAATGCCACATCTTTTCCGGACTTGACAGCCTTCCCGGCTAATCGATGGGCTAATTGAATAAGTGTTTCACTTCGTCTGTTTCGATAATCTTCTGCATCCAAAATCACATTTAAATATTGGGTAGCAAAGCGATTAATCACCAGCTGGGTCAAATATTGGAGCGAATTCAGTGTTTGACCACGTTTACCAATTAATAAGGCAATTTTTTCTCCCGTCATGACAAAGTAAACCTGTTTGCCATCTCGTCTAATTTCTATTTCTGCTGGCGCACCCATTTGTTCACTTACTTGAAGGAGAAATTTCTTTGCTTCTTCAATCGGGTCGATGACCACCGTTACCTTTACAACAGCAGGTCGTGAACCAAAGATACCAAAAATTCCCCTTTTACCTTCATCAATAATATCAACATCTGTGCGGTCTTTGGTGGTTTTTAATTGAGCTAAAGCTGATTCTACTGCTTCTTCGACAGTTTGTCCTGTAGCAGTTACCTGTTTCACTTTTTTGCTCCTCCCACATTACCGGTGGCGTTCGCCCGTAAATCCGGCCCTTTAATAAAATAGGTTTGCACAATCATAAAAATATTTCCGACAACCCAGTATAATGAGAGGGCTGCTGGGAAACTAAAGGCAAAGAACATAATCATGATCGGCATCATCCAGATCATCATCGCCATTTGCGGATTTTGCTGCTGGCCAGCCATCATCATCTTTTGCTGAATAAACGTTGTGACACCGGCAATAATCGGTAAAATAAAATAAGGATCCTTTTCACCGAGATCAAACCATAAGAAACTATCCTGAGCAATTTCCCTTGTTCTTGAAATGGCATGATAAAAACCAATTAAAATCGGCATTTGCACGATTAACGGAAAGCAGCCCGCCATTGGATTGACACCGTGTTTTGAAAACAGCGCCATCGTTTCCTGCTGCAGTTTTTGCTGTGTCTTTTGATCTTTTGAACTGTATTTTTCACGAAGTGCCTTCATCTCAGGCTGCAATGCCTGCATTGCCTTCGAGCTTCTTGTTTGCTTGATCATCAGAGGTAAAATTGCTAATCGGATTAAAATGGTTACAACAATAAGTGATAATCCATAGCTTCCTCCAAGCAAATGGGCGCCTTCTTTAATCACCCATGATAAAGGATAGACAATGTATTCATTCCAAAAACCTGTACTTTCAGAAGTAATCGGCTTCTTAATTTCACTGCATCCTGTTAAAAACAAGAACACAGAAAGCAGGCCGAACGAAAGTAATATTCGTTTCTTCAATCACATATTCCCCCTTGCCAAATATAGAATAAAAAGTGCGCATCTAACTTTTATGTAATTATTTCCTGTTAATCATTTCAAAAGTAGTTTATCACTTTTTCCATTCAATTGTCTTTACTTCTTCGCTATATTTTGACTAATTCCGCAAAATTAGCTTCTCTTTAACACTTTTCCAACCTTAAGTACATGGGTTAAACTTTTTTTTACCTCAAAAAAGTCCATTTCCGCTGTTGGCTTCCTTGCGATTATTACATAATCATTCTCCTGTGAAACCTGATCATGCAATTCATGGATGGATTGTCGTACATAGCGCTTTATTCTATTTCTGGTAACAGCATTTCCAATCTTTTTGCTTACAGACAAGCCAATTCGGAAAAAGTCCTGTCCTTCTTTTTTCAAGGCATAGACAACAAATTGACGATTGGCAAATGATTGACCCTTCTGAAATGCTATCTGGAAGTCTTTATTTTTCTTAATTCGGAATTCTTTTTTCATAAAAAAACTCCTTTGATATTTGAACTTTGAGAAATGTCTAGCTTCAGTGCCCTAGCGGCTAGTGTCCTTCGCGCCTCCGCCCTACGATAAGTCAACATCGGATCGCTACGCTCTCCGTGTTTCCTTTATCTCAGTTAGAGCACTCCAGGCCATACGCCGCTGACCAGGCACTTCCGCTTTTATTTGAAAAAAAGACCACTGACGCTTCAGTGGTCTATGCTGATAATACTTTTCTTCCCTTTAGACGACGACGAGCTAGAACCTTACGTCCGTTTGCTGAGCTCATACGACTGCGGAAACCGTGAACTTTACTATGTTTACGTTTATTTGGTTGGTATGTTCTTTTCATTATATGACACCTCCCTGAGGAATTGCTGCTTAAATTTAATCAGACAGTCTTAACTATTATAAAGACGTGGGTATTATATTGTCAACTCCTCTTCTCATATTGTTTCCTTTTCCAATTTTTTTCGAACATGATTTAGGCTATTTCCAGAAATTCTATACCTAGGAGGCAATTTTCGATCTTGCCTTCTTTTTTCTAAAAGTATGACCGAATTAGCACCTGTGGATAATATTTCGACACTTTTTCCACTATCCACACAAGATATTGACAGGTTTTGCACAAGTTATTGACTTGTGGACAATTACTATACACATAATACTGCTGTTGTGGATAAACTATTAAAAGGCATTGCGTGTTAAGCAATTATTTGATATTATATTTGTGTTTTCACTCTTAATAACTACATCCTCGATAATACGTTATCCACAAATTGTGGATAACATGTGGATAGTTTATTCAGGGACACTGTAGAAACTTGTCCACAAGAGGTGGATATTGTCGAAACTCCACTTTATTTCCTTATTATATGTTTTCCACAACCACTGTTTCGTATAATTATAAATTAATAGGTTGTACCGGTAGTATAATTCCCTTTTTTTTCATGGAACTTAAGTCGAATAGGTGATCCGGTTGCAAAGAGAATACTTCATTAGACAATATTTTTTGGGGTTAGACAGTAAATAATGCACGTGCCAGTTTAGATAAATAATTTAGTAAGAAAACAAAAAGGAGGGATATTAGTTGGAAAATATTGCGGATCTTTGGAATGCAGCGCTAGCCAATATTGAGAAAAAGATAAGCAAGCCTAGCTTTGATACATGGCTTAAGTCCACAAAGGCCCATTCCCTTCAAGGCGATCTACTTGTGATCACGGCACCGAATGAATTTGCACGTGATTGGCTGGAAGAGCGTTATTCTCAGTTAATCTCCGGGATTCTATATGAAATTACCGGGGAAGAGCTATCTGTAAAATTTATTATTCCGCAAAATCAAAATGAAGCTGAAAATGAACTGCAGCTTCCGCCGAAAAAGGTAATGAAGGACGATGATCATAATGATTTCCCTACAGGAATCTTAAATAAAAAACATACTTTTGATACCTTTGTAATTGGTTCCGGCAACCGTTTTGCCCACGCTGCATCGCTTGCCGTTGCAGAAGCACCAGCAAAAGCTTATAATCCTCTATTTATTTATGGGGGCGTAGGATTAGGAAAAACACACTTAATGCATGCGATCGGCCACTATGTTTTAGAGCATAACCCTGCTGCAAAAGTTGTTTATTTATCGTCCGAAAAATTTACAAATGAATTTATTAATTCAATCCGTGACAATAAAGCGGAGAGCTTCCGCAATAAATACCGAAATGTCGATATCTTACTTATTGATGATATTCAGTTTTTGGCTGGAAAAGAATCAACGCAGGAGGAATTTTTCCATACGTTTAATGCACTCCATGAAGAAAGCAAACAAATTATTATCTCCAGTGACCGCCCGCCAAGGGAAATCCCCACATTAGAGGATCGGCTGCGCTCACGTTTTGAATGGGGATTAATTACGGATATTACACCGCCGGATTTAGAAACAAGGATTGCCATTCTGCGCAAGAAGGCAAAGGCAGAAGGGTTAGATATACCAAATGAAGCCATGCTCTATATTGCCAATCAAATTGATTCAAACATTCGTGAACTTGAAGGTGCATTGATCCGCGTGGTCGCCTACTCTTCGTTAATTAATAAAGATATTAATGCTGATCTTGCGGCTGAAGCATTAAAGGATATCATTCCAAGCTCAAAGCCAAAGGTCATTACTATACTTGAAATTCAAAAGACCGTTGGGGAACTTTTTAGTATCAAGCTTGAGGATTTCAAGGCCAAAAAACGAACAAAATCGGTAGCTTTTCCGCGGCAAATCGCGATGTATTTATCGCGTGAATTAACCGACTACTCTTTGCCCAAAATAGGAGAAGAGTTCGGCGGGCGTGATCATACAACCGTTATTCACGCACATGAAAAAATATCTAAGCTGCTGCAAACTGATTCAACACTGCAAAAGCAGATGAAGGAACTTCATGAAATTCTAAAGGTATAAGGTTGTTAAAATTGTGAATAACTTCTACCATTCTGTACACAGTCTGTCCACATGTGGATAGGCTGTGTTTCTATTGAAAATCGAGGTTATCCACATACTAACAGCCCCTACTAGTACTTCTACTATTTTTTTAAAAAATAATATTATATGTAACAGCTAAAAAAATATGCATTACAGGGAGGAAATAAATCGATGAAATTTATCATTCAACGCGATCGTCTTGTTCAAAGTGTGAACGATGTGATGAAGGCTGTCACATCAAGAACAACGATACCAATCTTAACGGGGATCAAAATTGTGGCTAGTGCAGAAGGAGTTACCTTAACAGGAAGTGACTCTGATATTTCCATTGAGTCTTTTATCCCAAAAGAGGAAGCAGGAGATGAGCTTGTTGAAATCAAGCAGCCAGGAGCAATCGTCCTGCAAGCAAAGTTTTTCAGCGAGATTGTCAAAAAGCTCCCTACTGATTCAGTTGAAATGGAAGTTCTCGGTTCTCTCCAAACAGTCATTCGCTCTGGAAAGTCGGAGTTTAATTTAAATGGCCTTGATGCAGAGGAGTACCCTCACCTGCCGCAAGTGGAGGAAAATAATAAATTTCATATTGCGACAGACCTATTAAAAGCGATGATTCGTCAAACGCATTTTGCAGTGTCCACCTCAGAAACACGCCCCATCTTGACAGGTGTAAACTGGAAGGTTGAAAATGGCGAATTAACCTGTATTGCAACAGATAGCCATCGTCTTGCGCTAAGGAAGGCAAAGATCGAAACGGAAAACAATGAAAGTTATAATGTTGTCATTCCAGGGAAAAGCTTGAATGAATTAAATAAAATTATTGATGATTCAAATGAATTAATTGATATTGTCATTACGGAAAATCAAATTTTGTTTAAAGCGAAGCACTTATTATTTTTCTCAAGATTATTAGAGGGGAACTATCCTGATACATCTAAATTAATTCCAAATGAAAGTAAAACGGATGTAACCGTCAATACGAAGGAATTCCTCCAAGCTATTGATCGTGCTTCCCTGCTGGCGCGTGAAGGGCGGAATAATGTCGTTAAATTTTCAACTATTGAAGGCGGAGTCATTGAAATTTCCTCGAATACACCTGAGGTTGGGAAGGTAGTAGAAGAAATTCAAAGCAGTTCGATTGATGGAGAAGATTTAAAGATATCCTTTAGTGCAAAATACATGATGGATGCCCTTAAAGCGTTGGAAGGGACAGACATTAAGGTGAGTTTTACTGGGGCGATGCGTCCGTTCTTAATCCGTCCCCTGCATGACGAAACCATCTTACAGCTTATTTTACCGGTTAGAACATACTAAATTTTTAAATCACTATAATTTGCCGCCATCAATGGCGGCTTTCTTTAAGAGATAAGAAAGTATAAATTTTGACTTTGAGAATTGTCCAGCTCCAGCGCCCTAGCGGCTAGT
>NZ_AJLS01000049.1 GCF_000307875.1 Neobacillus bataviensis LMG 21833 | reverse complement strand
CCGATGAAGGACAAAACTCCAAAAATCCTGAGCAAAATGGTCTTCATCAAGTCATCGAAGGCGAGTACGTCGCACCCGGCCCATAGTGCGTTGTAATGAACACTACGAGACCTTTGGTTCAAAATACAAAATACCTAACCCTTTCATTCATTCAAAGCTTTTCTCAAAAAAATAGAGCGGAGACGATAAAGTCTCCGCTCAATAAGTTTATATAGTAGATAACATAGGGAGTCTGGAAGTACCCGCGATTCCACCGAAAACAAAGCAAAAGAACCGTCCCCTGCTTCAATTTACTTTGACAGATTTGGTTAAATCAACAAATTCGGCATATTTTTTATCAAACGCATCAGGAACAGCGGCATAGGTGAAAACATAAGCTGCCCCATCAAGAATAAAAGTACGTTGACTCATTTTTTGCATAGATTTTGGATTGATGCTTACGGCTTCATTCCAATTTAATTCGCCCTCAGTATAATTCTGGTTACTTATATAGTCAAAGCCTGTTTGAGCTGTGGCTGCTTGAATATATTGATCCAGTGACATGCCATCAGGCAGTTTCTCCGCTACTATATTAAAACTATTGCCTACATTGGCATCAATCATATACACGACTGCAGGCATGCCTTGATCACCAATCTCTAGTTGTTGGTAACTTTCCGGCATGTTAAAAGTTATTTTCTCAAATGTTTGCTCGGTAATCTTACTTTCAGCAGCTGTTGTGTCCACTTTTTCTGCTTCCGTTGTGGCAGAACTGTTATCTTCAGGCTTTTCGGACTTTGTTGCTTTTTCTACAGAGTGCTTTTCTTGATTGGCAGCGGTCTTCTCATTATCTCCGCTGCATCCAGCAAAGATAATAGAAAATAATGATAATATGGCTAAAACCAACAATTTGTTCTTCATGAATATCCCCCAGTGACGTATTTAATGTGCTATCCAATAATACTCCACAGTCTTTTAGAAAAATGTCGAAATTTGATGTTTAGTTCATATTCACTACTTTCTAACTACTATTTATTCTATATTGATCCATCTAATAGCCTATCATTCTTTTTAAAAAAAGGATCAGCCTCCACCACTATAAGGGGTGTGGGGCTGGTCCTTCCTACTGTGACTAGCACTTATATTAATTTGTCGGTCTCTTAAACGGCCACCAGTTGGCTTCGCCAAAGGTTTTTACCATGACTGGGACAAACAGCGGCAAGATGACGAATGCATATAACAGGAGCCCTGTTAAGATAATCGAGGCAATCTGCAACAGTGAGAGCATTCCAGACGGCATCATCGCGGCAAATGTCCCGCCTAGAATAATAGCGGCAGAGATGATGACGGTGCCCATTTTTTTCATGGCTATCTGCATCGCATCGCGAACCGTTAATTCCTTATACTCGTTAAAACGATCCATTAAGAAAATACTATAGTCAATCCCAAGTGCCATCAGGATGATAAAGGCGAAGAATGGAACCGCCCAGCTGATCCCCGTATAGTGAAAAATCTTCATGAAGATGACTTCATTAATGGACATGGCGGTATAGTACGTAAGAATTAACGAACCAATCAAATACGCCGGCATAATGATCGAACGGAATAAGAAAATCAGGATAATCGAGATACCGATGAGCATGTAAATCACCGTCCGGGTATAGTCCTGATTGGACATCGTTTCTAAATCCGCGTTTGTACTCGTGATCCCGCCAACAGCGACAACGGCATTTTCCAATTTTGTTCCTTTAGTCGCCTGTTTAATGGTCGACTTAATGGCCTTGACTTGATCAATCGCCTCATTTGAATAAGGACTTTCTTTAAACACAACATCCATCGTCATGACTTTGCGGTCTGGTGAAAAATAAGTGTCAAGAACTTGGGCGAAGTCCTTACTTGTAAGCATTTCCTCCGGTAAATAAAACGCCGAGCTGACGGACAATCCTGACACGTAGTCTTGGGCAGATGCTAACCCATCAGAAATTTTGTCGAGCCCATCGGCACTTTGACCAAGACCATCTGTTAATTGCGTCATTTGGTCGCCTAAACCGCCGAAGCCGTCTAGTAGTTGTTGCTGCCCTTTGTTAATTTCGGTTAAACCATTCGTTACTTTCGGGAAGTTATCGACAATCTGTCCCTGACCATTTGCTAATTGATCAAAACCAGCCTGCTGCTGCGCAATCCCATCGATTAACGCTTGCAGCCCACCTGCAATTCCCGCCTGGCCATCCACCAATTTTTTATAATTCGCATTTGCGATATTTAACCCTTCAGTAAGCGGCGCAAGTCCAGCATTTAACTGTGCTAGATTGCTAGACAGTTCAGCCAGCGGCCCTTGAACTCCTGTGACTGTGCCTTTAATTTTTCCATATTCAGGGGAATTGGTAATCCCTTGATAGTCTGACTCTATTTTTGAAAAATCTTCATTCGTAATTTGTGAGAGATTAGCAGAAATTCCGGCTAAGCCGCCGCCAATTTGCTGATATCCATTGTTTAAAGCAGTTAAATTGGTGCCAACGTCTTGATATCCTTTTAAAAGCTGTTGATGTCCTGCAGCCAATTGCTCTGCACCAGCCTTTGCCTGCGCCAAGCCTGCCCTAATTTGCGTAGAACCCGCCGAGCCCTGACGCATTCCATTCTCAATCTTCGCGAGATTGGTTTGAATTTCAACGAGACCTGATTTCAGATCACTGGTGCCTGACACCAATGACCCAATCCCATCGGTTGCGCTCTTTAATTGTGGCGAAGATTTCACCAGTTCACTTTCGGCTTGATGCAAACCATCGCTGATTTGCATCAAGCCATCCTTCCCTTGACCAAGGCCTTCTGCCAATGTTTTGGCTTGTTTTGAAACATATAAATCCTCAATTGTCTCTCCCAACGGCCTTGTTGCCGAACGGACCTTATCCACTAAATTGACCTTTTCCAAATCCTGCGAAAGGGCTTCAACTAAATTCAAGTATTCCAGAGAGTCCATTTTTTCATCATTCTTAATCACGACCTGCGTCGCCATCGCCTCGCCGGGACTAAAACTTTCGGCAATGGCATTAAAGCCTTTGATGGCCGGAATATCCCCACTTACTTCTTCAAGTGAGTTAAAAGATAGCGTCCCATGGTACGTGACGAGGAACGGGACACAAACGGCAGCCACAATTAACAAGGCAATGAAAGGCCTAGCCAATGAGAATTTCCCTGCCGCCCCCCACAACTTGCTTTCCCCATGCTCCGCTGTCTTTTTCGATGGCCAATAAATTTTTAAACCAAGCACAGCCATGAAAAAAGGAACAATCGTGAACAGGGCAATAAGCAGAATCGCGACACCGACAGCGACGGCTGCCGCTGATTGATACAATTGGAATTGCGAGAAGCCTATGGCCGCAAAGCCAATCATCACGGCAAGCCCGCTAAAGAATACCGTGCGGCCGGCATTTTTATACGTCGCGACGATGGCATCTGTAATCGATTCTTGCTCAGCTAACTCCTCTTTAAACCGGCTTAATAGTAAAATACAATAGTCCGTTCCAATTCCGAATAATACAGCCACCAGGAAAATCTGTGTGTAGCTGGAAATCGGAAAGTCCACCTTATCAACCAAAAAGGCAACAATCGATTGGGACGTTAAATAGGTGAACCCGACCGTAATTAAAGGAATGAACGGGGCAACGACAGAGCGGAAGACAAGCAATAATACGCCCAAAATGAAGACGACCGTAATTCCCTCTGTTTTTTTCAAACCTTCCTGCGAGCTGGTCATTAAGGATTCACTAATCAACCAGCTGCCTGTGTAATAATGCTCGACTTTCACATCGTCAGTGGTTTTATAAAAAAGCTCTCGAAGCTCTTTATCAGTCAACTTCTTATTCCATGTGTGTTTGATGGATACCATAATCGTTTTTCCATCATCAGATACCAGTTGATCCTTTAAATTCGGTTCGTTAAAGTGGGTTAAAATCTCGGTAATGCCGAGCTTCTTTTTAGCCGCTTCGAGCTCGCGAATGGCTCGTTCCGCTTCGGAAATTTCCGCCTTCGTCAGCTTTTTATCATTATGAAAAACAAGGGCAACGGTTGCCGTGTCCCCAACATTCTTTTGTTCCTGGACTTCATCCATGATTTTTCCGGCTAATGCCGATGAATAGCCCTCGGGAACTTTAATATCCCCTTTTTCCTTCACAAGATCTGCCATGTTTGGTGCGACTAAAAACAAACCAACCGCCACAACCATCCAGGCAAGCAAAACAAACCATTTCCCCTTAATAATCGCCTTCACCGTTATTCCCCCAACATTTCTTCTTTGGTTGCCAAAATAATGCGATTCAACTTTTCATATGTCTTCATAAACGCTTCAATCTCTGCCTGGTCAAATTGTTTGATTAAGGATCCGACTAGTTGATAAATCCGTAATTCTGTTTCACGAAATAATTCCTGTCCACCCTCTGTTAAGGTTAAGTAAACCACGCGTCGATCCTGTTCATCGCGCGTCCGCTTTATGAATCCCTTTTTCCACAAGCGTTCAATAATGGCCGTAATTGCGCTCTTCTTCACATTAAACACGTCTGCAAGCTCCGAAGACGTACATTCTTCCCTCTGGTTAATGTACCGTAGTATGTAATGCTGGTCGCTTGTTAAATCGTTTCCAATTTGCCCTTTAATTAATTGCACACTATTTTTCTCAATTGAGAATGTTAGATTAATATATTGATCAATCAACTCTTTGATAGACGTATCCTTCATACATGGTTCACCTCACTAATAGTTAACCAATTGAACTATTATTTGTCAAGATGGAAGCAGGTGATGATGCTTTTGCTTCATATGTATTTGAAATGACAGACAGATATGACAGTTTATGATTGTCAAAATTCAATGTGTAGCAATTACCGAACTAACAAAAGATAGGAAAGAAGGAAATTTGAAAAATATGAACAAATGTTTTATGGTATTATTTCTGAAATAAAAAATCATTGAAATGCTGATTATGGAGGTATTGTATATGTATGTAACGATTGCAGACTTTATTAGAGAATGGAATGGGGAAGCAACACTGACTCAAAAGGTTTTGGAAGGTTTAACTGATGATTCATTGAAACAAAAAGTTTACCCAGAAGGGCGTACTTTGGGAAGAATTGTCTGGCATTTCACAACAAATATTCCAGAATATTTAGCTCATTTCGGGTTGAAAGTAGCTGAAGTAGAAAATGCAGAAAATATCCCTAACTCAGCTAAAGAAATGGCTGAAACCTTTAAACATATAAGTTCTTATGCAATCAAGACCATTGAAGAACAATGGACAGATGAATCTTTGAAGGAAGTGCAAACTGCATTTGGCAGGGAAGAAACAAACGCTCAAATTTTATTGGGACTAATTAAGCACATTGTTCATCATCGTGGACAAGTTACAATTCTTATGCGTCAAGCAGGAATAAAACCATTTGGGGTATATGGACCACCAAAAGAAGATTGGATTCACTTAGGTGTGGAAAATCCACCACTTTAACAAACAAGTATGTTAGTAATAGGAATGGGAAACCCAATAGATATAGGGTTTCCCTTAATTTTGACCAAATATTAAATTTGTAGTTTAACAGAGCCAATGTTCCAATTACCACTATCCGACATCCATTCGACGAAATTCAGTTTATGCTATACTATTCAACCGTTTGGTTAAAACAGCCTGAAGGTACGAATCTACATAGATTTTCACTGCTAATTACGTAAGAAGATTGTCGAGTGTCACAGGGAAATTTCCCAGATAATAATTCATCCTTCAGCAAAAACGGACTTCCTTCTCTCCAACTCCCCTGCATTTCCCCTCAACTCTCACGGCTGTTTAAAACGAAAAAAAGCATCCGAAATAAGTAAGTATTCGAATGCCTTTCTTAATAAAGTATTTACGCAACGCTCGTGCCTTTTTTATGAAGACCTTTATTCCCAAAATACTTACGCACATATGGCATGGCATAACGATCTAAACCGAATTTCCCAGCATTGGCTCCGGCAACTAAGACGAAGAAGGCTAAAAGAATCATTTGTCCGTTTGTGCTCACGGTGCCGCTGAACAAGAAAGAGAAATTCATGAACAATCCCATTAATGTCGCAAAGTTAGTAAGCAAGCCAAGGATTAATGCAATTCCGACGAGCACTTCACCCCATTGCACTAAGAAAGAGAACAGATCCGCGTTTGGTAAGGCAACTTGTTCTAAAAATGTAGCCCACCAGCCTTGAACCGCTGGGTGTTCCCCTGTGCTAGAAGCGATCGCACCTTTTAGAAATCCACTTGCATCAAAGCCGCCGCTAGTTAATTTCCCATAGCCTGCATGTAAAAATTGATATCCTATATAAACACGAATGATAGCTAAAATCCCGGCAACAATAGTATTTTTTCTTAAAAGATTTAACATGGTACTCCATCTCCCTTTGGATTTTTATAAATAAGTTTGTTAACTATTTCACAAAATCTTGTTTGTTTCTGACTACACTTATATATTATCACCTTTTTAAAGGTAAGAAAGGTGATTGTGATTATTTTCACAAATTAGCAACAAAGTCTTGACGTTATTGTGAACGAGCCCTAAATCAACATTAATCCTAATTTGGAATCCCCTTTTTATGTTACTTTTTTTTTGAACCTTCCTATTTACCCGTCATTTTTATTGATTAACTCGTCTAAAATAAGGATTTTTTCGTCAAACCTTCCAACCTTCTTATTCCATGTGATTCCTAGTGTTCTATGATATAATTCTTTTCCATAAGGACTTTGGAAAGAAGTGAACATAATGTCAGTGGACTATAAACCGGCTGTTCATTTTCGGGATGTGTATTATTCCGTTGACAATCGGCCAATTTTAAAAGAAATTACTGGATCGTTTCCTGAAGGTAAAATTACAACTTTGGTAGGGCCTTCAGGAGCTGGAAAAACGACACTGCTAAAACTATGCAACGGGCTGCTGTCGCCTGATTCAGGAGGAATTTTTATTAATGACCAAAGCATCGACGGCTATGAACCCGTCCAATTGCGGCGCAACGTGGGGATGGCGCTTCAAAGTGCACCCATGATCAGCGGCAGCGTGTTCAAAAATTTGGCACTGCCCATGGAGCTGCGGGGGAAACAGCTAGCGGTGGATGAGGCTCGAGATTTATTGACCCAAGTAGGCCTTGATGCGACGTTTTTGCAGCGAAATAGTAAAGATTTATCTGGCGGTCAGCGGCAAAAGGTTTCGATTGCCCGCACCCTGGTTAACCGTCCCCGAATCATTTTGCTCGATGAAATCACCTCTTCGCTCGATCCGGCGTCCCAGAAGGAAATCGAAGCATTGATTGTGAAAATAAACCAAAAGTTCGGCACCACTATCATCTGGATTACACATAATCTGGAGCAGGCGCTGACAATCGGTGAATACACCTGGGTGATGATAAATGGGAAAGTGATTGAAACGGGGGAAAGCAGCTTGCTGAATGCGCCGGCAAATGAAAAAGTGAGACGGTTTGTGAAAGGAGAAAGTCAATGAGTTATCTCGCACTATCCATCGCGCTTATTTTCGTCCTGATCCCGCTTTTTCTATCCAAAACGCTGCATCTAGGGCTTGAAAAAGACACGATGATCGCAACCATCCGTTCCATCATCCAGCTGTTCGCGGTCGGCTATATTCTCCATTTCGTATTCGAAGCGGATAGCCCTCTCTATGTACTCCTGATGGTGATGGTCATGATCGGCGCAGCCACGCAAAATGCTAGAAAAAAAGGGAGCGCGATCCAAGGTATCACATGGAAAGTGGCGGTTACCTTGATTTTTATTGAAGCGCTAACGCAAGGGATTATGCTTGGCTTCAACATTACGCCACTGGCGGCCCAATATATCATCCCACTCAGCGGTATGGTCATTGGCAACTCAATGGTGCTCGCCATTTTGTTCCTTAACCGCTTTTCTGCAGAGATAGAAGCACGGGAGGACGAAACGGAACTCATCTTGTCCCTTGGTGGAACACCAAAACAGGCCATCCACAACCAGCTGATCACTTCCATTAAAGCGAGCATGCTTCCGACCATCGAGAGCCAAAAAACCATCGGACTCGTCCAGCTTCCTGGCATGATGAGCGGCCAAATCATCGGCGGGGCCGACCCCATTCAAGCCGTACAATTCCAATTGCTCATTCTATTTTTGCTCTTAACCACCGCCGCCGTCACAAGCATCATGCTCGGGACTTTATCTTATCCATCCTTGTTCAACCAGAGGATGCAGCTGTTACGGGCTCGATGAAGCAGGGGGCGGTCCTTCTGTTTCATTGCCTTATTACCTCATTTCTTGACATCACTTTGAAATATCAATATTTGATGAAAGAAAGATAGGGGCGCGATGGGTTTGGAAAATAAACGGAAAATTTCCGTTTAAATTAGGGAATACCCCTATTTCCTTAAAAATAAAGGTAGTTTTTCCGTCTATAGTATCCAAATCGTTGGATTTTGTCCTATTTAGAGCAGTTAATCGGAATATCTCCGCTTATTTCTGCCTTTTAAGCTTCCTCTTTATACATTAGCCGGAAATTCTCCGCCTATGATTTCTCATACTTCCACGAAAATCAATATCAGAACATACAGCAAAAAAGACAACCCCTTCGGATTGTCTTTTTCATGTGCCTGGCAACG
>NZ_AJLS01000048.1 GCF_000307875.1 Neobacillus bataviensis LMG 21833 | reverse complement strand
TGTCAAGGGCCATCTAAAAATGTTGGTTTTGGGTCATTGAAAATGTAGGAAATGGGCCACCCAAATTGTTGGTTTTGGGCCCATCACTTTATTTACTTTTTGGGGTTTTGGTTTTCTTCTCACTATAGTCTTTCATTCTATAAGATTTTCCAGTAATAGAAATGACTTTAGAATGATGAACCAAGCGGTCCAATAAAGCATTCGTTAATTTCTTATCTTGAAGAAACTCAGACCATTGAGAAAGTGGGATATTCGTAGTAATCAACGTGGATTTCTTTTCATATCTCATATTAATCAGTTGAAAGAGAAGACTCGCTCCATCTCTTGAAAAGGGCAGATAACCCACTTCATCAATAACAAGTACATCATAATTGGCATACTGTTTTAATACTCGCTCTAAAGTTCCTTTTTGATTGGCTCTTAATAAACGGTCCACTAATTCAGTACTCATACAAAAGTAAGAGCTATAACCTTTCTCTAGGGCTTCTAAAGTGATAGAAATAGCTAAATGTGTCTTACCTACGCCACTATTGCCAATGAAGAGAAGATTCTCATGCTTATCTAAAAAACGTAAGGTATGTAAATCTAAAATCTCTGCTTTATTAATTTTCGGTTGAAACTGAAAATCAAAGTCCATCACACGCTTTTCATAAGGCAGATGGGCTTTTTTTAATCGTCTTTCCTGAAGGAGCGCTTCTCGTTCACGAAGTTCTTCACTCAAGAGTTCATGAAGGCCCTCTACTAAGGAAATATCCGCATGCTCATCTAAGAACTCTGGTAAGAGCTGACGCACACGATCGAGTTTTAAATGGTCCAATTGGTTGAGTAATTGATGATAAGTTGTCATAAGCGCTCCCTTCACAATAAATCGTAGGCTTGAAGATTCTCATCCACATAAGCCTCTAGTTCGTCTTCTTCAAGATGTTTGAAGACATCTGATTTAAGAATTTCAACGTAATCTTCACGGCGATAATTAAAGGGACGGTCGCTTAAAGGATGACGAGCAATCAAGCGTTGGTCACAATAGACTTTAAGGTCCTCTTGTTCTTTTTCACAGGTTACGGTCTGTCCAATATATTTAACCGGCACTGAATATTTACGCCCTTCAAAGATCACAAGTGCCTCTTTAGAGACTTTTCGAGTCAAAGGAACACTCAATTGACTATAAACTTTGAGAAGCTCTAAATCAAAAGCCTTGAGATTCAACGCCTCTTGGTCAAGACGTTCAGAAGGTGAGGTTCCAATCGCTTGAGAGATTTCTTTATGATTCAAATCTTCCATCAATTGTTGGACCAGTGCTTGTAATTCTTCAAGGTCTTCAAACTCATTGTTAAAGACAAGCAGGCGGTCAACAGTTCTCGCAAGCGCTTCTACTTTACCTTTGGTTTGAGGTCTGAATGGCCGACAAGCAATGGGTTTAAATCCAGCATCTTTTGCATACTGCCTGAATCGTTCATTGAAAACAACATTTGAGAATTGACTTTTAGAATGGTCCACCACAGTTTTCATATTGTCAAACCAAATTTCTTCAGGGACACCTCCGAATTTCTCAAAAGCGTGATTGAGACACTCAAAGAGTGTGGGTTGGAGACGGTCGACGGTCAATTGAAGATACTTCATCCGAGAGTAGCCAAGAATATACAGAAAGATATTAATCGTAAACACTTCACCATTGCGTGAGATCAGTTTTAAATTTTCTTTCCAGTCGACTTGAGCAGAAAGTCCAGGCGTTGTTTCAATTCGAATCGTTGCTTTATGTTTGCAGGATTCTCGAATCAATCTGGCATAGCGTTTGACGGTCGTATATGAGCCTTGATAGCCTTTTAGTTGGATGAAGTAGTAAATTGAGCGCACAGAGCAGCCAAGCTTGAGTTTATCTTCAATGATTGATTTATAGTTCTCAATAAGTGACGGTGGGACCCTTCGTTTTGAAGCTTCTTCAAGGGTCTTTTCTTTTCCGAGGTCATAATAACGTTTGACCGTCCGATAGTCACAATTATAGCGTCTGGCAATATCAGCGAAATTAGGTTTAATTCCAGTCATAAGATGTTCGGTTATACTTTCTAGGATGTCTTTTCTCATAAGGAAAAGCCTATCACAATTTTAAAGTTAACCTACATTTTCAATGGCCCGTTTCCTACATTTTAGCATGGCCCTTTACA
>NZ_AJLS01000047.1 GCF_000307875.1 Neobacillus bataviensis LMG 21833 | reverse complement strand
GTCGGTGGCGGTCACCTTGATGGTATTGTCACCATAATTAACCGGTACATCAACACTAAAGTGATGTTGTGCATCAAGTGCTGCTACGGTGTCGCCAACATTAACTGTCTTGGTGTCAGCACTAACCGTCCCTGTAACCTTGATGGTCGCTTCAGAGGTCTGATCCGAGCCATTGTTGAATTTCAAATCAGTAAAGGTTGGCGCCGTCAGCCGAACTTTGGTGTCAAAATGTTTAAGCAACTGGGTATGCGCCTTATCGGCATATAGATCCACTTGCGCGGCGTAATCAGCATTCGTGACCGGCATTGAGGCAGTGAAACTGTTAGTCGCAGCATCGTAGGTTGTGTTCAAATCATGTTTCTTTCCTTGTGCATCAGTGTAAGTACCGTCAACCGCTGCTGGATACGTTCCACTAAACGTATACGTCCCGCCACCTTGAGTATTGGCTTCGTAGCCGGTTGTGGTACTTGAGATCTTGTCTGGGATACCGCCGCCGTTCACAATTAAATCAAACGATGTAGACCCCGGCTTCTGAACGCTGGCATCTTGATCAGTGGCATTGGATGCATTATCAGTCAAGTACAGCTCAGCCGAATTGTCGCCATTGCCAAGTGCTTGGGCCTGTTCATCAGATAATGGCGTTTCAATTTTGGTGTACCCATCAGCCGTTGTCCCAGCATCGGTAAAGGTAGCATCAAGATTCGTCACTTCATTAATTGCAGTTTTAACGCTCTTGGTGGCATCAAGACCACTCAAATCATCCTTGGCTTCAGCTGTCAAATAATACTGGGTTTTCCCATTTTCCGTTTTGGCTGACAAAGCGACATGACGAACTGTCGGCGCCTTAGAGTCGAGCTTGAAAGGCACATCAAACACTTGACGTTTGTCGCCGCCTTCCGGTACACCGGAAATACGATAAGTATAACTGCCATCATCAGCCGTCTTGATGTTGCCATCACGTTGATCATAATAGGTGCCATCCCACGCTGGAGCATTGTAGTAGATGTACTGCTGCGAATGAGCATTATAATAGGTCTTCGTCAGATTGGTGGAACTGCTGAGAGTCGTAACTTTATTGCCCTGACCATCAAGAATATCAACTTGGACGTTGCTGATATTGCGCAATAGATAATACTTCATGCTGATTTCATTATATAAGGCATTCTTGTCACTCGAAAAAGCAATCGCCTGATCGTCAACTGTCTGGTTGCCATCAGCGTCTGTGACCATGCCGCCATAATATTGAGTGCCTGTATTTTTGTTCGTCAATAGTGGCACGGTGCCAAAATTACCACCAGCAGGACTATAAGTGATCCCATTGAGACTATCGACAATCTTACCGTCATTCCAGTCACCAAAAAAGCCCATGTATGGCAAGTTCAAGCGCGATCCATCGCTACCCTTAAAGTTCAGAAAACCTTCAACAAATTGCTGTTGGTCAAAAGACTTCGGCAAAGATAGTGTGAATTCAATCTGCGCCGTTTTCCCAGCAGGCACAGTTATGTTACTGCCAGCTTTAATGGCTGCTCCATCAATCTTCTTGTCATACAAAACCCTAGAATTAGGGTCAGT
>NZ_AJLS01000046.1 GCF_000307875.1 Neobacillus bataviensis LMG 21833 | reverse complement strand
GCCTCCTAAGCAAGAAAACTACTCACTTTTTTTACTTTTACACCTATGGTCTGCATCTTTTTTAAATTAATAACGTACTGTAATACTAAGCATTACAGATTGGCTAGTCAAGCACTTAGCTTTTCTAAGTCCGTAGCAAAGCCGCTTTATTCAAATATCCCATTGTTTTTTGACTTGCTTTTCTGCTATTCGTTTAATTTTTTCCCTAGTCATATCTTTTTTCACTATAACATTGGTTTGGTAATTTCGATCTTTATAATTTACTGTCACGAATACTTCAATCATCAGTTTTTCCTCCTTTAAAAACATTAAGGTTTTAGTCTTAATTGTCTAAGCGTTATGCCCTTATTTTTCCATTTTAATTGGCCGCTTTTTGCAATTCGCTGTACAAATAGTTTCGTATCCTACGGGGCAGAAAACTACGAATTTCGTCCTCGTTATATCCAACCTGTAATCTTTTTTCGTCCAGGATAATTGGCCGGCGCAACATTTTGGGATGCTCCATTATTAATTTGTACAATTCATTAAGTGAAAGAGATTCAATATTTACGCTTAATTCTTGAAATGACTTCGAATTAGTGGAAATAATCTCTCTAGTCCCCTCTTCTGTCAAGCGAAGAATCGATTTAATCTCATCGACTGCAAGGGGATGAGATAATATGTTTCTTTCAATATAGTCAATTTGATGCTCTTCAAGCCAAGCTTTTGCTTTTCGGCATGAAGCACAACTCGGTGTCGTATACACAGTCACCATACTTTTACCCACTCCTTAGTGTATTAGGCAAGTATATTTAAATGTAATAAAAAATATTACAGTTACCATACTGTAATATTAATCGTTACAGTTCATTTTGTCAATTGTTAAAGCGAAAAAGTGCCTGGCATTCCTATTCTTTTAAATAATTTTATTCTGTTGAAAGTCTTGCCTTAATTTAAGAAAATAAGAAATATCATTTACAGTTTTAGCCTTCTCATAAATACCTTTTCTTTTCTTTATGTCTTTTTCTATTATAAGAAGAAGGCTTTCTTTTAGATATAATTTCATAACTTCCCTTAAATCCTCTGTATCGAGAGGACATTCTTGATCTAAGGAAGTGTTATATACCAGAGTTTTATCCTTGTATATACTTAAAGAAGTCGTGTTCCCTGGAAAAATGGGGTCAGTCGCTCGGTCCGTTAAAGCTTTTGTTACCTGAGGGACTGACCGCCATAGTCAGGTTCATCTTGTATACAACCTAAGCATATTGCTTATACATTTAAGTATGATGAAAAAAATAAAATTACCGGTTTATACACAAACTTGGATTTAATTGCCTCGACCAATGGAATAACAATATCTCATCTATGGAAATTTACATTAAAATTGCATTTGTCACTACGAGCATACGTACGATTATATTCAATCACTCTTTCCTTTACATCATAGTTAGTAGATTCAAGTAACATAACAGCAAGATCTGTGTCTATACCTAGAAAACGTTTATCTTTCTGCTCAAGTTTTGTCAGGTCAAGAGATTGCACTGCGTGATTTATTTGAATCCCGTAAAAATTATATACTTCCCCTAATGAAAAAACCGATAAGTCTATTCCTTCTAATTTTGGAACGACATACTGGGGAATAAAAATTTCTTCTATGGAAATTGGAATTTTATCCGCATAGCAAATTCGCTTTATATAATAAATTTTATCCATTGGATCAATGTCAAAAATTCTTGCATATTTCTCTCCGGCTGACCGTAAAGATTTCACAATTTCTTTAGTAGAAACAGAAGTAAACTTTTCTTGCATGGATTGTGTAAAACCGCCTATGGTTTCTAAATCATGATCAACCTTTTTCCCTGAAACAAAAACTCCCTTACCTTGTACGCTTTTCAACATCCCCTCGTTAACAAGAGCATCAATCGCATTTCGTACTGTTAAACGGTTGATTCCATAGATTTCCGCAAAATCATTTTCTGATGGGATAGCCGTACCAGGTAAATATTCACCCTCATCAATTTTATTTCTAATAACCTCCCGTAGTTGCAAATAAATAGGCGATTTATAGTTTATTTCTTTTTCTTTATTCATTTCCAAATCAAATCCTTTTTGTAATCATATAGAATTCATGCTAATTAATATTAAAAGCTACGAAATATACTAATACAATTATATCGAAACACATAACTAGCAGTAGTTTCTACCAATTTTACGCTAATGAAAATCGATCGATATTAAATACTCCTAGTTCACCTAGTGAGTGCGCTTGCAAAACGGATTTTATCTGCCCGAAAAAGAGACTTATAATATTCTATTGGAACCCCATTTAATGACTCTGTGACACCCGACACATAAAAAACATGGTCTCCTTCGTTCATATCAAGTAATTCAGCCTCATCTTCAGTTATATAAGTTATGCCCAGTTTTTCATGGCCGCGGTTTATATCAATTTTGTAGGTATCTTCCAATACGGAGTACAGGGAAACTTTATTAAAATCATGATTTTCAAGGCCAGGACAAAGTTCATAAGCAATATATGTTGTTTCAATATTCAAAGGAACCCCATCAATAAATCGGAGACGAATCAATTCATATATCTTGCTCCCTAACGAAACATGTAACTGTGTTAAAATCTGTTTATTGCATTCAATGACACGTAAGGAAAGCTGTTGAGAAGATATCAAAAGACCTGCTTCATTGGCTACTTGTGTAAAAGATTTCAAGTCTTGGAGATTACGTATTAGCTTCGGCTTAGCAACAAAGGTCCCGGACCCTTCCTTACTATATAGTTTTCCTTCCGCAACTAGACGTTGTATTGCGGATCGTAACGTTGAGCGGTTCACTTCCCATAACTCGCATAAATCCCTTTCAGATGGAATTTTATGGTGTGGAGGAAACTTATTAACAACAAGATAGTTTTCCAACCTTTCAACAACTTCATCGCGAGGCCCTATTCGGAATTTATTTTTCACACTGAAAAACCTCCTTAAGAGAAATGTACCTATTTTGATTTTTAGTTTAACATGGTACACGAATTCGGTACAACAGGTGCTGGTTAAAACATACCAATTGGTACAAATGGCTAAGGGACTGTCCAAAAGTCAGTTTACTGACAGTTGGGACAGCCCCTCTCTACTTTATTTCCTTCTTTTAGTCTACTAATATAATTGTAAAAAGAAACTACTCAGTAGCGCTTCCTAAAAAATTGACAAAGGAGTAGCAGTGATCCAACAGTCATATGTGAAACATTAATTCTGCTCAGGATTTAAATCACATTCTTGAAGAGGAATAATCTTTGTTTTCTTTTTGAATTTGTAACCTAACCATATAAAAATAAATAATGGAAAGCTTAAATAGATAGCAATCACACTTTTCCAATCTATAGTTTCACCTATAAATTCCTGATAACCCTGTCCTAACATTACGACAAAACAAACGATAAAGGATAAAATAGGCCCAAATGGAAACCATTTTGCTCGATATGGTAGGTCGTTTAGTGAAAGACCTTGGGCAATATAGGCCTTACGAAAACGATAATGGCTAATTGAAATGCCAATCCAGATAATAAATCCTATAACCGCAGAGGCATTTAACAGCCAATAAAAAATAACACCATCACCAACAAGCTCAGATAAAAATGCTAATGATCCGAATATGGTTGTCGCAAGTAGTGCATATATCGGTACACCTCGTTTATTAATTTTAGCTAAAAAACGTGGTGCTTGTTTTGATAAAGCCATTGAATACAGCATTCGAGTAGCTCCATAAAGAAAAGAGTTTCCGGCGGATAGCACAGATGTCAAAATAACTGCATTCATTACCGAAGCCGCAAAGGCCAATCCTGCTCTTTGGAATACCAGCGTAAATGGACTAACCATAATATTATCACTTAGTAATTTGTCGTCAGTATATGGAATGAGTAAACCAATGACTAATATTGCAAGTACATAAAATAACAAAATACGCCAAAAGATGGTTTTAATTGCTCTCGGAACATTTTTTTGCGGATTTTCGCTTTCTCCTGAAGCAATACCAACCATTTCCGTTCCTTGAAATGAATAAGCAGCCACAAGAAAGACGCCAAAAATGGTAAGAAAACCGCCATGAAAAGGAGCATCCCCAACTGTAAAGTTTTTAAATCCAACTGCTTCCCCGCCCATAATTCCAAAAATCATTAAAAATCCGAGGATAATAAAAATGATAACAGTTGCAACTTTGATAAATGAAAACCAATATTCTCCTTCTCCATACCCCTTTACAGATAAGTAATTTATTGCGAATATAAGAACTAGGAAAATTCCACTCCATAATAATGATGGACTATTAGGAAACCAAAACTTCATGATAAGTGTAGCAGCAGAGAGTTCTGCTGGAAGAGTAATAGATGCACCATACCAATAAATCCACCCCAACGCAAAACCGAAAGCAGGATCAACAAAACGTGTTCCGTAAGTACCTACCATACCACTTATTGGCATAAAAGATGCCATTTCACCAAGAGAAGTCATGATGAAATAAATCATTACCCCGATAATAAGGTAAGCCAAAAGTGCACCACCGGGCCCCGCTGTATGTATCGTCGCTCCAGTTGTGAGAAATAACCCCGTACCAATTGTTCCTCCTAAAGCAATCATAATTAGATGACGAAATTTCAGGTCCCTTTTTAAATGATGTTTTGATGAATCCGTCACACTTAGTTCAAGTGGCTGTATTGGTTTTTCCAAATTATACACTCCCCATTTTAAATATTTATTTCGAGCGTAATTTTGGGAAGGCTTTACAAGGGATTCTAGTATGATGCCATTTTTTCATTTTTCATGGTAGAAAATCACTAATAACATACACCCTTGTAAGCCGGAGAAATGATAATGATCAGATTTGACTATTCCCATCGTGAATTAAGGACACTCAACTATTCTACTAAAATCATTTGGTTATGCTGTTTTTTAAACATTTACCTTTTCTATATTTAACTGTTTTTCTTCAATAATAACTTCTCTTTTTTTCATTTCTTCAATAAAAAGGTTTCCAGGGACTATTTGCTCTGGCGCAAAAACGCCTTTTTTATTAATCAATCCATTTCCAATCATTTGTGCAACCACTGAAATGCTGTATGCCGTGGAACGTGCCATTGCAGTAACCTTATTTTCACGATCATAATAAGTGATCATTTCAAATTCGTAAGCGGTTTCTTGCTGATTTATATTGCCCTCGACCCTTGCTCTTAGTAACACTACATCTTCTTTATCACGAAGATCAACGATAGGTTCTAATACCTTTAAAAAGACATCACGAGGCTTAACTTTATTTCCCTTAACTTCTACTTCATAATCGTCGCGAGTTAAATTCAAATCAACTAATAACTTAAATTTTTCTGCATGTCCTGGATAACGAATTGTTTTATAACCAAGGTACTTAACTTTTGGAAAAGTGTAAATAAGACTGGAGGTGCCGGGTGTATAAAAAGCTTCAAGGCGCCCAAACCCTTTAAAATGGATAGGTTCAACTCCCGATAGAGATGGAACAGATTGTCTTTGACCGTTGCGTATAATCGATGTTGGTTTAGTATATTCATCAAAAACCCCTTGCATTGAAAAAACCTCATTATACTCGAAAGGAGGTTCAGGTATTACGGGAAGGCCTCCAACAAAAAGCTCGATCGATTCAACTTGATCTAATTTACTTGCTCCATAACCGGATAAAATATTTACCATACCAGGTGCGACCCCAAGATCTGGAATATAAGTAATACCCGCTGCCCTTGCTTCTGCATCAAGTGCTAGAAGGTTATCAACCTTGAATCCTCCTAAATCAACTAAATTCACCCCAACCTTTATAGCTGTTTTCGCAACAAGTTCATTAAATGCAATGTATAAAGCATTTATAACAATATCAAAATCTTTCATGAAAGCTCCTAATTGATCTTCATTCGAAGCATCAATATAAGCCGAGCTTAATTTGACACTGTTTAATTGAATGCAAACGTTTTCAATTTTATTAATGTCAACATCTGCTAAAACGACCTCTTTGACCATTGGACTATTGATTAAATCCCTCGCTACTTCTTTGCCCATCAATCCAGCACCTAAAACTGCTACCCTCATGATAAAAATGCCTCCTTATATAATTAAATTTTTCCTATTGTAATCCTAGAATGAATTCATCTACTTCCTTTAATGGAGAGTAAGCCCTAAGTGTCCCTACCTTAGTAACCGTAAGCGAGGCATATTTACTCGCCCATTCAGAAGCTGTGCGAATATCATTTCCTTGTATTAGATTAGCTGCTATAGCTGCAAGGTAGCCATCTCCCGCACCTGTTGTGTCAACAGCTTTCACTGAGGTTGGTTCCACCTGCCAGAATCCTTCAGCATCCAGTCCCACGCTTCCTTTCGACCCCATCGTCATAATAACTGAACCGCAATGGTATTTTTCCCGTACTCTATCAATGATTTCATGTGCTGTAAGCTCAGTATTTTGAGGAATATCAAGGAGGAATTTACCTTCTACATCATTTAAAACCAAGTAATCAATAAAGCTTAAATCTCCCATCGGCTCTTCTGGCAATGGACTTGGATTTAGCATTGTGGTAATACCATGGGATTTAGCCATTTTAGCTCCTTCAATGGCAAGAGCTTCCGGAATTGCAAAGCCAGTGATGAAAATCTTGGAATGTTTCATATGATCAATTGCAGTACGAATCTCCTCAACTGTAAGTGCCTCGCTACTACTGTCACCATCAACTATAGTATTTCTACCATCCTCGTCTACCATAACAAGTCCTGTACCAGTTGCAACTTCATCACTCCGATACATATAAGTAGTGTCCACTCCAGCGTCCTGCATCCATTTTTCACCAAGATCTCCCCATAAGTCATTGCCTACTTTACCAATATAAGCAGTTTTAATATTTAATCGACCCAATGCAACAGAAACATTTGTACCCTTACCTCCATCCTCTTCAATTCGCCAGTTCCAAGCTCTAAGAGTCTCACCCAGAGCAGGGAGGCGCTTGATGTTGCAAAATTGCCCGACGCCGTGACTGTTTAATACAATAACTTCAAAATTTTTCAATATCATTTACCATCCTTTAACATTATGAGACATTGGGTGATTAGCAGTGTTTTTATCACACATCAGAATCATTTCCGGAATATACGCAGGAAAAAGTGTTACTGGATATTCTAGTGTTGGCTCGCTAAATAGGGCAACTCGAACGACTGTCTGCTTCCAAGAGCCGGTTGTTACCATACACACCGCTCGTTTTGCGGTTAACATAGATTTAAAACCAATCGTTATAGCACGAGGGGGTATACGATCATAGCATCCGCCAAAGGTACGCTCACTTAAAGCAACAATAGTGTCCTCATTGAGATCTACAATTCTTGTTTTAGAGTTTGCATACTCATCTATACTGATTCTATTGCAATAAGATCGAGGAGCTTCGCAGAATGCAACTAGTCCCTTACAGCCAACTCCAGCCCAAATGGTATCAATTCCTCCGAGTTCCTCTACCTTATGATCCAAAGCATCAAGGTCATTGATGCGCGGCCAAAATCTCTGATTATCTGGCACATTTAGATCTGAGTCAATTCTATTATAAAAACCAGCTAACATAGTGCCTTCTAGACTTTCATAGGAATCTGTTACTGGATATGGTCGTCCTTCCCAATCTAGAAAGTCATCCATATGAAATATATATAGATTTTTCAGACTAATCCTTTCACTATTTACCCTAGTAATAAAGGTATCATATTCATCCATTGGTCCTGCTGGCAAAATCCATTTTGTTGGTCTACCATCGCCGTTATTCCTAATCATTTCATCGGCCATCATGTTTCCGACCATTTCCATAATCTCGGTACGGGAATCTTTTATAACAAGATTTGCCTTTAAATCTGGATGGTCTTTAATTTCATGAATAGTCATGCTACACCATTTATACAAATCCTCTCTTGAAATTTTATAATCCATTCACTGTTACCCCCTATTTGATGTTCCCATTACGTTATCCATGATGAGGGATCATCTCCTAAACCAAAAAATACCTAAGCGAAGACTTTCATAAAATTGAAGTTATTTAATCCCTACTTCTTCCATTACCTTTTCAATCTTTTTTTTCACCTCCTCTTTAACATCTAACATTTCTACAGGCATTCTTGAATTTTTAGCTAAAGGTCCCCCTGTAAATTTTTGTGCATACATATAGGCTGCATTAAAAGGAGCCATTTTTAAAACATTTCGGACTTTCAATATTTTAAATTGTGCTTCCATTGCTTTTCCGCTTTCCCCAGCTAAAGCATAATCGCAAATTTCCTTGGTCTCTTTTGGGAATGGAACCCCCATGAATGATACTGTTCCACAACAGCCAAGTATCATATTGGCAGCAATGGTAGCATCGCATCCGCCAAGAAAGTCAAATTTTTCACAATCTATTCTCATCATACACTGCATTAAATGAACAATGTCACGAGTAGCATCTTTATATCCATATAGATTTTTATGGTTTTTTACAAGTTTTTCCAACGTTTCTGGTGAATACAATGTTCCCATTTGCACGCAATTATATATATAACAAGGAATATCTGTATAATTTATTAACTCTGAAGTGAAACTATATAATGCATCATCAGTATAAGGGAATAGTGGTGGTGCTGTTAAACACAAACAATCAATATCTGTTCCTTTATACATATCAATTAACTTTTTTCCATCCCCCACCGTTGAAACAAAAACACACGCCATTATTTTTGCAAGTCCTTTGCATCTGTCAGCTACAGTTTTAACAATTTCTACTTGTTCCTCAAAAGTAAGTTCATGACTTTCGCCACCTAAACCATTAACAAAGAAATTTTTCACACCATTTTTTATTTGGAAATCAATTAAATCTCCAGTTGTTCCGTAATCAACAGAACCATCGTCATTAAACGATACAATTATTTCCGTTACCAGTCCTTCAATAAAATGCGCCATAATTTCCTCCTCGAACGGATATTAGAATTATCATAAACTGATTGTTCTATATAATACCTCCCTATGGATTAGCAATGAATAGTAATACTCCCTAAACCGTGGTGAAATAAAAAGCAAGTTGAGAATCTTGCCATTTGTAAGTAAACATAATCAACTTACCAACTTTTTTATACCACTAAGGGGATAATAACATATTTAGGTTATGCAAACAACACGAATTTTTAGAATCTTTACAAAATTCATAATAGAGGAAACAAATAAACTAAGGATTTGTTCAGTTTCGTGCTTATTTTCCCAATTATTTTCAACAAAGCTTAAAAACAACAAGTTTAATTTATTAATCCTCTGAAATTATTTATACAACTCAACGGATTATTCAGTCCAGTTTTAATTGATACGATTGGATTGCTTCTATTATCTTTATGGGCAAGCTTATATAAACGATGCAAACGCATAAAACCCCTCATCCGAAGCGGATGAGGGATTTTATAGAAGGAGTATTTTTAAGGAATTTATTTTATTTTGTTTGAGAAATTTCGATAACAATTTGGGTTAGTATGGATGGTGCCTGGCAATCTGATTCTTGAATATCCCAAATTAAAAGCCATTTGTTTTTTCGCAATCTTATAGATTCCAATTTGAGTGGTATGTGGGTTAGTAAGTAGGTACAGATAGAAATACTTGTCCTCCGGTGTCATCTCCTCAGAAACAACCGGATTCTTCCAAAAATCAGTACGCACCATTCTATACTTTGCCATCTTCAACCACAGCCCTTTCTCCTAATAAGATTCCTTCATACTTGATATATAAAAAAAGGAAGAAAATGGTCATATTTATTTTCATTAGAATGTGAATATTTTATGAAACTATAATTTTTTCTTCTTTCATTATTGAAGAACTCTATCTTTAGGATATGGTAAATGTTGTTAACTTCGAAGTATTCATTTATAGTTAATTTAAACTCGCATTTTAAAAAAAGGAGAGAATTATGAAATTAGGTGCATTTTCTGTAAGTTTACATGTAAAAGACATTCATCTTTCCAAGACATTTTACGAAAAACTAGGATTTCAAGCTTTTGGTGGTGACATTAGTCAAAATTGGCTTATTATGAAGAATGAAAATTGCATCATTGGGCTATTCCAAGGACTGTTTGAAAAGAACATTCTGACCTTTAATCCAGGATGGAATGAAAATGCCGAAAATCTCGAATCGTTTACGGACATTCGAGACATTCAAAAACAACTGAAGTCTGTAGGAATAAATATGCTAACTGAAGCAGATGAAACAAATGAGGGACCAGCACATTTTGTCATTGAAGATCCAGACGGGAATCAAATTCTTGTCGATCAGCATCGATGAAAAAGAGGAAATAACGGACAAGAAGGTTTTAGTACCTTAAACTTCTATTATTTCTAAAATATTATAATTCTTGAAGGAAAGGATGAATGAAATGAGCAAGGAACAGCAGGTTACTTCGAACCTCTCACTAAAAGAGAAAGCTGTGTCTTTTCTCCAGCTTGTAGCATCAGGGAAAGTTCGTGAAGCATACCGAGCTTACATAAGTCCTGACTTTTGTCACCATAACCCCTATTTCCGTGGCGATGCAGAATCACTCATGCTTGCGATGGAAGAGAATGCAAATATGAACCCCCATAAATTACTTGAGGTCAAACTTGCTATACAGGAGAGAGATACGGTTGCCGTTCACTCTCATGTGAAACAGAATCCAGAGGATCTTGGAGGAGCTGTTGTACATATCTTTCGTTTCCAAGGTAACCAAATTGTTGAGTTGTGGGATATAGGACATCCCATACCAGAGGATTCCCCTAATGAGAACGGCATGTTCTAACTTAATTATATGAATGGGCTGCTAAACACTTTTCTCCTTACATGAAAATATGTAGTACCTTTATGCAAATTCTTATGTAAAAAAGGTGCATTAATCCGATTCTAGATTAATGCACCTTTTTTTACTGCTATTTGAACTAACACTTTCCAATAAACAATGAATATTCCTTTTATCAAAAGTTCAATCTAAACGGAATTCTATTGGTAGTTTTAATGTACTCCATCTACAAGCTGCTTCATCGCGTTTAACTCCGAAGAAAGCGCCAAAAACCATTCCTTACCTCCTGTTGATAAAGCCAGGTCTAGAAGAAATTCAATTTGTGCCTTGTTGGTTACATTAGAAACAGGTAGTTTTTTAACCCGTTTACTTAAAATAGGTATGGTTTTGCCAACCGTTTGATTATTGTCACTTGTAACAACGGTTACCTTCACTACTCCTTCTAAAGTTTCCAGTGACAGTGATTCAATATAACCAATAATTAGTTCGCCCTTCGGTGATTCTGCCTTAATCCAATCACCTGTTTTTAAAATCGTATTATTATTGGAGAACATAGTTTCTTCACCTTCTTAATTTTTAGTTTTATCTTAGAATATGCCAGCTTTCATTAATCTGTAATTTTTTTATTACATTTTATTTAAAGAAGTCTGCAGTTATATATCCGGTCACTGCCTTTTATTAACAAGATCAACAACTTCTTTGATTGT
>NZ_AJLS01000045.1 GCF_000307875.1 Neobacillus bataviensis LMG 21833 | reverse complement strand
ATCTTTTCAGCAAGACTTAAAAAGCTATTTTCGTTATTACAATGAGAAACGAACCCAATATAGACTCGGATTCGTCTCTCCTAAAGATTACTATTTAAATTACAAAAATAATGCTTAATCACAGTGCAAACATTATTTTAGCTACTTTTTCCTTCACCTAGCGAAGCGCGGTAGTAACTTTCAAACACCGAAATTCAGCAATGAAATTTGGTTAATGTCGAATTATTTTTGTGTCCATTAATTGGGGGCTTGACCACAGGAACCGAGATTTAAGTGGGGTTTGACCCCAAATTCGAAATTTGTCGAAACTACAGTGGCTTTTTACTAACTTTATGTACGTATATAATATATAATATTAATTTAAAGGCAAACTCACTGAAAGGTGACGACGCAAAGCTATAGGGGCTTCTGTCATAAGACTTGCCAGCCAGCTACCATCAAATGAAAAAGGGGAATTTTTTGATGTCAAAAAGTATTTGGACCACACCCGAAGAGGTAATGAGAAAGAAGAAAATGAAGAAGAACCTACTTTATATTACAATAATGATTGGCACAGTCATACTTAGTGTAGCAGTGACGGTACTCGCCAACTCAATATAGAATAAGCTATTCTTATATGTGTCGTTCCGTTTTTCTATTCTTTTAAAGATTAAACTACAAAAGAACTAGCAGGACACAATTATTAATATTATTTTTGAATCGGCATTCAGCCGATTTTTTTTGTTCATAAGCAGGTACAAGGTGATTACGGCCACGGGAATTACCAAGCTTCGCAAACTTTTTACCAATAAAAAGCTCCTCTTATTACAAAGCGAATCTAGTTAAAAACCAATATTTACGCTTTAGCTTTAG
>NZ_AJLS01000044.1 GCF_000307875.1 Neobacillus bataviensis LMG 21833 | reverse complement strand
CGAAGAGCCGGAGGCGAATCAATGTTGACTTATCGTAGGGCGGAGAGCGAAGGACACTAGCCGCTAGGGCGCTGGAGCTGGACATATCTCGAAAAGAAAAGCATTCCACAAAAAATGTCATTTTTTGTGGAATGCTTTTTAATTTCATATGTACATCAGCTTTCTTTAAAATTGTCTCGATTAAGAAAATCACGAACATCCTCAATTGATAGCCCAAGGTCTTTTGCTTCCAGTATTAGTGCCATCCATTCCTGATCGATTACATCCACTTCTCTTTCTGTAATAACCATTTTTCTCACTCCTAAAATACATATCGTATTCCAGGCAGCCCGGCCACCATAGCAAGCTAGAAACTTGCCTTAGATCCTCGGCTTTGCGTCCCTACTTTTCAACAGGTTTGCCTTTTTCTGTCACCAGTACAACTAAAGCATGACCGATTACCTTTTTCGCGGATTCTTCACTAGGCCAATTTACTTATTCAAATAAATGATATGTTCATTATATCTAGTCCTTTTATAACATGGTGTTATATTTTGTCAGTTTTGTTAATTTTCTAACTACTTTTTCTAACAAAATATCCCATAATCTAACAAAATTTCAATTTCTATGTGGACAAGTTGATAGTGCTTATAAAAAAACTAAAAAGTAGAATCTCTATGATATTTAAATTTGTCTAAATTGTGACATTTAGCATATAATATTAACAACTTATAAATGCACATAATATTACCAATATTCTAATAATGGTGGTGAAGCGCTGCTATGACTGTTGTTCATGTTTTAAACTTCTCAATTCCGATTGCGTTCATTGTGTTTGCCGGTTATTTTCTTGACAGAATGTGCAAACCTGATAAAACTGAAACAAAAGCTGGTGAAGAGTGAATGTGTCCACTCCATCACCAGCTTTTTTTATTCATTCGTAATTTTTTTTGAATGATCGGGAATGCTACAGGTGATGACGAAAGGAGTGGTACGTTTGGCACGTGGTGAACATTTTGGACATAAAAACAAGAACCATCCTGGTGATTTTCCGAAGAATAGTGTAACAGAAAAGCATACTAAAGAAGCCATTGGGGATGAAGAATTCCTAGTGACCAGGGAAGCGTTTAAAAATAGAGTCGAGGAAGACGAAGGTCGGGGAGACACTGCCCGCTTGCTGCCCGAACAGATGGAATAAAAGGCGTGATTTATTCACGCCTTTTACTTTTGCCTATCAGTATTCAATCGGCAGTGAAGCCACAAGTTTAGAAAACTCAATTGTCTTTAACCATTCTGCCGCTTTTTCGATATCCTTTGAAAAAATTCGGTCTTTCGTAATCGAAGGAACCTGTTCCCGTCCCTTTTCATAGAACATTTTTGTATGACATGCCATTTTATCCACTCCGCGAATTTCAACTGCCTGCATCGCACAAATTAGCTCAATAGCCAGCACTCTTCTGACATTCTGGATAATTTGGTAAGCATGTCTCGATCCAATTGTCCCCATACTGACATGATCCTCTTGATTAGCTGATGAAGGAATCGAATCAACGCTTGCAGGGTGGGCAAGTGTCTTATTCTCAGAAACCAATGCCGCTGCCGCATATTGCATGATCATTGCTCCAGATTGCAATCCCGGTTCAGGACTCAAGAATGGAGGCAAATCATTTAGCTGTGGATTGACTAACCTTTCAATTCGTCTCTCCGATATATTGGCTAGTTCTGCAACAGCAATTTTCATAAAATCCATGGCAAAAGCAATGGGCTGTCCGTGAAAGTTACCTCCGGAAATAACCTTTTCACCATTATCAAAAATTAACGGATTATCGGTTGCAGCATTCATTTCAATTTCTAGTTTTTCTTTTACATAATCAAGTGCTTGCCAAGAAGCACCATGTACCTGCGGGATACAACGCAGCGAATAGGCATCTTGAACTCTTATTTCCCCTTGCTGAGTGGTTAATAAACTGTCGCTTAAGTAGCGGCGGATTCTTGCAGCTGTATCAATCTGTTGTTTATAACCCCTTGCCACGTGTACTTCTTCGGTAAAAGCGTCAATAATACCGTTTAACCCTTCGATGGTCATCGAGGCAATCAGTTCACTTTCATGTGCCAGCTGCTCTGCTTCCAGATAGCCGACCACTCCCATTGCGGTCATCGCCTGGGTGCCGTTAATAAGGGCGAGACCTTCCTTAGCTTCTAATGTAACCGGGAGGATGCCTTCTTGTTGGAGCGCCTCAAGAGATTCCATTCTTTTTCCTTTATAAAAAACTTCGCCTTCACCGATTAACACTAAAGCAAGATGCGATAACGGTGCTAAATCACCGCTTGCACCAAGGGATCCTTGCTGCGGAATGACCGGAATGATATCCTTGTTAACTAATTCTAAAAGCTTTTCAATGACGAGTGGTCTAATTCCGGAATATCCTTTTAAGAGTGCGTTTGCCCTGAGGAGTACCATTGCTTTAGCCACAACCTCCGGGAAGGGTTCGCCTACACCGCATGCATGTGAGCGGATTAAATTAAGCTGCAGGTCTTGTACATGATCCTTGTCAATCAGCACATCACTAAATTTTCCAAATCCCGTCGTAATCCCATAAACTACCCGCGATTCTGATACGATTCTCTCTACAGCTTCCCGGCTTTTTTGTGCTGCCTCCATACTCTTTTCCGATGCGTTGACCTTTTTCTTGCGATATAAAACATCCTTCATTTGCTCCAATGTTAAACTATTACCTGTCAATGTGATCATATTTCTCGCTCCTCTACCACTTTAGTATAATAAAGAAAGAGGCTGGATTCCGAATCTTACTTGATTGGGAGTCCAGCCTCTTTTATAAAAATAAATGAATATTGAATGTGTTTTTGGTGATGCCTCATTGGGATCAGTCCATTCTATAAACTATTGGTTTGATAATTATTGTATGTGATGAAAAGCTTAGATGTCAACTAAATTTTCTGAATTTTAGCACGATATCACTTTAGCAGGATAATATATAAAAGGAAATTAAGCCTTTGAATTTCTTACAAAACAATTATTGGTACACTTTCTAAATCTCTTCGGGAACTTACTACATCTTTTTGAGTACTTACTACATCTTTTTCATAACTTACGACATTTGATGTATACGATTTGAATTTATGTAAATTGTAGGAAATTGTTTTTATTAAAAAGGCTACTTAAGAAGATTTTCATTCTTCTTAAATAGCCCCCTTACGTATGCTGTTAATCAAACTTCAACCCTTTTAATGCTTCTGCCAACGCATTATTCAAAGGTTCTTCTTCCTTTTCCTGGTTTTTCAAATACTTTTGTACAGTTCGTTTATCGACTTTACCGCCAGATTCCTTTTTGCGGCGTGCTTCGAAAACAGATAGTTTTTCACGATGACCGCACTTACATGCAAAGACTTGACCTTCACCTTCACCACGCAGCTCAAGTTTTTTATGGCACTTTGGACAGCGTGCGTTTGTGACGCGGGCCACATTTTTCCGATGGCCGCATTCACGGTCTTGACAAACAAGCATTTTGCCTTTTTTTCCATTCACTTCAAGCATTGGTTTGCCGCAGTCTGGACAATTCTTTGTTGAGATGTTATCGTGCTTATACTTTTTATTACTCGCTTTAATTTCAGCAACAATTTCTTTTGTGTAGTTTTTCATTTCGCGAATAAACACTTCTTTTTTCAACTTACCATGGGCAATTTGATCAAGCTTTTGTTCCCACTCACCTGTCAATGTCGGTGATTTAAGCTCTTCAGGCACTAAATCCAACAATTGACGGCCTTTCGAAGTAATATGAATGTCTTTGCCACGCTTTTCGATTAGGAATGAATTAAATAGCTTATCAATGATATCCGCGCGTGTAGCAACTGTACCAAGTCCACCCGTTGATTTTAAGGTTTCTGCCAGTTGTTTATTTTTCGTATCCATATACTTTGTTGGATTTTCCATTGCCGATAATAATGTCGCCTCATTAAACCGTGCAGGCGGCTTTGTTTGACCTGAAGTTTGGGCGATTAGTTTCACGTTTAAGGTATCACCTTTTTCAATCCGCGGTAAAATCTGTTCTTTCAGATCATCACTTTCATCGTCCTCTTCAAGTCGGTTATTATAAACCTCTTTCCAGCCAAGCGATAAAATGGTTTTTCCTCTAGCAACAAAGTTTTCCTCACCGATTTTTGCACGAAGCGTTAATTGCTCGTACTCAAATGCCGGGAATAAAACAGCTAAGAAGCGTTTCACAACCAAGTCATAAATTTTCCGTTCCTTATCCGTAAAGGCTGAAAAATTCACATATCCTTCTGTTGGAATAATGGCGTGGTGATCGGATACCTTGCTATCATCAACAAAAGATTTAGAAGCCTTGATTGGCTTTTTTAAGATTTTATTTGTTAGTACACGATATTCACCAATTCCACATGCCTTCAGACGCTCTGGTATGGTTGGGACAATATCCGATGAGATAAACCGTGAGTCTGTTCGCGGATAGGTTAGAACTTTATGCTGTTCGTACAGCTTTTGCATAATATTTAGTGTCTCTTTAGCGGAGTAACCGAATATTTTATTGGCATCCCGCTGAAGTTCTGTTAAATCATAAAGACCTGGTGAAAAAGACTTCTTCGGCTTTTTTTCAATTTCCGTTACAATCGCATTTTGCTTGCCCAATTTTTTTACAATTGCATCGAGCTTTTCTTTATCGAAGCTGCGACCATTTCCTTTTGCATCTTGCCAAGTCAACTTTAATTGGTCTGAAGTTTGGGCTTCGATGCCGTAATAGGTTTGTGCTTTGAAGTTTCTAATTTCGTCCTCACGGGCTGCAATCATCGCAACAGTAGGTGTTTGCACACGCCCGCAGTTTAGCTGGGCATTGAACCTCGTTGTTAATGCTCTTGTTGCATTAAGGCCAATATACCAGTCAGCCTCCGAACGCGCGACAGCTGAGGCATATAAATTTTCATAGGCTTTACCCGGTTTCAAGTTTGCAAAGCCGTCTTTGATCGCTTTATCCGTAACAGAGGAGATCCACAGGCGTTTAATCGGTTTATTGACCTTGGCTTTATCAATAATCCAACGGGCGACTAATTCTCCCTCTCTCCCTGCGTCTGTAGCCACGATTATTTCGCCCACATCATTTCTAATCAATTGACTTTTAACAGCTTGAAACTGTTTTCCAGTCTGCTTAATGACGGTCAATTTCAATTTCTCCGGCAGCATTGGCAGATCTTCTAAATTCCATGTTTTATATTTCACATCGTAACTTTCCGGGTCAGCAAGTGTGACTAGGTGCCCCAGTGCCCATGTAACAATATACTTATTTCCTTCAAGATACCCATTTCCTTTTTTATTACAATTAAGCACATGTGCAATATCACGTGCGACAGAAGGCTTTTCAGCAATTACAACACTTTTTACCATAATTAAAACATCCTTTCGAGTTTCCATTAGTTAAATATAGCATACGTCTCAAATGGATTCAGTAATTCCGAAAATTCCAGGCGATGAAACCTCGTTTGTCATTTTTTTCTTGTATAAAATTCCATTTGGATAGTATGATGTTATAGCAATAACTATCGAAACGAGGATATAGAATGAGGATTAGGGATTGGGATACAAATTTAAAAGTTCGCCTATTTGCGGAAACGATGATGAATATTACTTTTTGGATGTTCTTTCCGTTTTTGACGATTTATTTTGCCGAGGAATTTGGTAAAAATAAAGCTGGTTTATTATTAGTTTTTTCACAAGTTTTTTCCGTCTTAGCCAACCTAATGGGTGGATATTGTGCGGATCGATTTGGCAGAAAACGTATGATGGTGCTTTCCGCCATTGGACAAGGTCTTTCGTTTTTAAGCTTTGCATTGGCGAGTTCTCCATGGTTTCAATCGCCGTGGATAGGGTTTATTTCGTTTGCCGTCGCGGGTGTGTTCGGTTCATTTTATTGGCCAGCAAGCCAAGCCATGGTTGCAGATGTTGTGGAAGAAAAGCATCGAAGTGATGTGTTTGCAATTTTTTATACATCTATTAATATAGCAGTTGTTGTCGGGCCAATACTCGGAGCTATCTTTTATGTTCACTACCGCTTTCAGTTGTTGCTTTTTGCAGGAGCCGTTTGTATTTTACTAGGTTTGATTCTAGCGAGGTGGACGCGGGAAACCGTTCCGCTGCAAAAGCGAGATCCCCTATCGAGCGGCGGAAAATGGTATTACTTTTTACAAAACCAGCTAAGGGATTACGCGCTGATTGTAAAGGATAGAACGTTCCTCCTCTTTATTATTGCCGGTGTATTGGCCGCGCAGACATTTATGCAATTGGACTTATTAATTCCCGTTTATATTAAGGATTTTGTAAAAAATCAAACCCTGTTCACCTTTGGTGATTGGTCATTTACCGTCAAAGGCGAGCAGGCATTTGGCATTGTACTTGCGGAGAATGGCTTCCTTGTCGCCCTGCTGACTGTTTTTGTGACGAAATGGATGGGAAAATATTATGAACGAAACGTGTTTGTCCTCTCTTCCGTAGTCTACGCCATATCAATCGTGATCTTTAGTCAGACACACTGGATTTGGGGATTAATCGCGGCGATGGCAGTGTTTACCTTTGGAGAATTAATGGGTGCCGGGCTGCAGCAAAGTTTTGTTTCGAGGATTGCACCGGAACATATGCGGGGGCAATATTTTGCCGCCGCAAGCTTGCGTTATACCATTGGACGCACCATTGCCCCACTGTCGATTCCCATGACGGTTTGGATTGGCTATGGATGGACATTCTTTGTTCTCTTTCTATTAGCGCTCGTCAGTGCAGGACTATATTGGGTTATGTTTACTGTATTTGAAAAGCAAAAAACTAACGCTACAATTTAAAAAAGTTCAAATATTCGTCAATAAATTGTACTAAATTGTTCACATTTGCCTCTTTTCATATTATGATTAACCTATTAAAGGTTCCAATTATAAGGACGGTGGAATTAATGGAATTATCACAGTTCATGGCTCCAACTTCATTGTCAGGCATTATTACATTCCTTGTATTATTTTCCGCAGGTGTTTATTTTAATATAAAAGTATACGGCAGCAAGCTACAGTAAAGATGCAAATCTTTACTGTTTTTTTGTGGAGATTAAGCAGGGGTTTGTGATTTCTTTTTCCAATTAAAACCGCTACAATATAGAAAGATTCTGAAAAAGGAGATATACATATGAGTGAATTTTTAACAAAACTTGAAAAATATGCTAATCTTGCCGTAAAGGTCGGCGTGAATGTTCAACGGGGACAAACATTAGTCGTCCAGGCAACGTTAGATGCTGCAGAATTTGTTCGCCTAGTGGTCAAAAAGGCATACGAAACGGGTGCCCACAATGTCGTTGTTAACTGGAATGACGATATTGTTACGAGAACAAAGTATGAGCTAGCTCCAGATGAAGCCTTCAGCGAATATCCTATTTGGCGTGCAAAAGAAATGGAAGGTCTTGCAGACTCAGGCGCTGCCTTTATGTCGATTATTTCATCCAGTCCTGATTTGCTAAAAGGTGTGAATCCTGAAAGGATTGCCAATTTCAATAAAGCCGCAGGCAAAGCGCTGGGAAACTACCGCAAGGCGGCACAATCCGATAAGGTGAGCTGGACTGTCATTGCTGTCCCTTCGGAGGCATGGGCGGCAAAGGTATTCCCGGATGCGCCTGCTGATACACAGGTAAATATGCTGTGGGATGCCATTTTTAAAGCTGTTCGTGTGGATGTTGAAGATCCTGTTGAAGCCTGGAAGAAACATGACGAAACCCTTCATGAGAAGGTGCACTATTTAAATGAAAAGCGTTACCGGAAGCTTCATTATACAGCGCCTGGAACAGACCTAACGATCGAACTTCCTGAGAAACATCTTTGGGTTGGAGCCGGCAGTGTCAATGAAAAGGGCTTTGAATTTATGGCCAATATGCCGACAGAGGAAGTGTTCACGGTTCCACTAAAAACGGGTGTGAATGGTACGGTTGCTAGTACAAAACCGTTAAGCTACGGCGGTAATATCATTGACCGTTTTTCCGTTACGTTTGAAAACGGGAAAATTGTTGGCGTGAAAGCTGAGGAAGGCGAGGAAATCTTGAAGCGTCTCGTTGAAACGGATGAGGGTTCCCATTATCTTGGTGAAGTGGCGCTTGTTCCTTTTAATTCACCGATTTCGCAATCAAATGTTCTTTTCTTTAACACATTGTTTGATGAAAATGCATCAAACCACTTGGCAATTGGAAGTGCCTACGCTTTCTGCATCGAGGGCGGCAAAAAAATGTCCTCCGAAGAACTAGCAAAAAATGGGCTAAATGAAAGTATAACACACGTTGATTTCATGATTGGCTCTCCAGAAATGGACATCGACGGGGTCACCGCAGATGGAGCATCAGAACCGATCTTCAGAGCAGGTAATTGGGCTTTTTAACAACATTGGGTGTCAGGCACCATGTGAAAAATTCACATGGTGCCTGACACCCTTTTTCCTATGGTACTAGTAGAATTACCTACAAAAGGATATAATGTACCTTTAAATTAAGAAAAGTTTTGGAGGACTGTTTTTATGTGGAACGAATTTAAAAAGTTTGCGATGAAAGGTAACGTCATGGACTTAGCAGTCGGGGTCATTATTGGCGCAGCCTTTGGGAAAATTGTCTCTTCCCTTGTCGCAGATATTATCATGCCAATCATTGCCTTATTTATCGGAGTCGTCGACTTCAAGGATTTGCACTATAAAGAAATAAACTATGGATCATTCATTCAAACAGTTGTGGATTTCTTTATCATTGCCTTTTCTATTTTCCTTTTTGTAAAGTTCCTTACCCGCTTTAAAAAGAAGGAAGAGGCAGCACCTGCACCTGTAAAAGTCGACCGCAGTGTAGAGCTTTTAGCTGAGATTCGCGATTTATTAAAAGAAGAGAAAGAAATTTTAAGAAAAAACGAAACATCTTGACCACTTCTTCGTATATCTTAAGTAAGAAAACATTTTAGAGGTGAAGAAAATTGTATACACAAACATCAACAGAATATATGCCATCCGTTTTACGCACATTTGCTCTTTCACTTGCGATTGCCTTCCTTGGCACAATGGCAGGAGTATATGTACCGCCAAGCTTATTTTTACCTTTAGCCATTTTGGAATTTGTGATGATTCTCGCCGCTGTCTTCTTTAGACGTAAAAAAGCAATCTCATATTCATTTTTATATATTTTTACGTTCATCTCGGGAATTACGCTGTATCCAATTGTTGCCTATTATGCAGCAACAGCAGGTGCAAATGTCGTCATTATGGCTTTTGCCACCACAACGGTTGTTTTCGGCGGCATTTCCATTTATGCGGCAAAATCAAAACGGAACTTTTCTTTCTTAGGCGGTTTCTTGCTTGCTGCCCTGCTTGCAATGGTGGCGATTGGACTTTTTAATATGTTCTCTCCGCTAAGTTCTACAGCGATGCTTGCTTATTCCTTTATCGGAGTATTAGTATTCAGCGGTTATGTTCTCTTTGATATCAGCCGTATGAAACACCATGGTGTTAGAGCAGAAGACGTGCCATTAATGGCATTAAGTTTATACTTAGATTTTATTAACCTTTTCGTCAGCATCCTTCGTATTTTTGGGATTCTTAATAGCAGAGACTAATTAATCAGAAAAGAAGCTTGGATATCCAAGCTTCTTTTCTATTGGCTATTATTGATTAACGTCAAACCGCGTTGAATCATTTGTTTAACGGAGGAATCCCAGACAGTAGTCTGCAGCCTTTCCTCAATGAGGACAATTTGAGGATGATCTACATGGTTCAATTTATAAAGTTCTAAGATTTCGAGTCGAAGTAACCATTCCTTAGGATATTTTTCTTCTAAACTAACTAAGACTTGCGTTACTCTTTGTTCATCCCATTCTGACCCCTCACGCAAGCTCCGAATTTCTCCATATAAGGTTTCTAGTTCGTTCCACCCCTGTTGCTCAACTTTTTCCACTGCTTCGTCACCTGATGGAATAGCGTAGTAATTGTTAGGATCAGCTGCACCCGCAAAGACTGAAGTAACATTAGCCCCAACGGCCATATCAAATGTCCCCCAGGAGGGTTCAAACAGCAGCTTGCCCTTATACGTCACTTTACAATCTTTAAAGGAAATTAAGATGGGCTTACCATCTGCTAACAAAATACTTTTCACATTCCCCTTTACTTTTACACCACTTTGAAATTTTAATTTAGCAACCTTTTGCTCTTTGATTCCTAAATCTTGCAACTGCTCAACAGAGCAATCCTCCAGCGCAATATTCCCTTTTAAACAGCCAATTGGCGTCCCAAAGCCTTTACGATGTATTTCTTTCCCGTGTCCATCCAACTGCCTATTGTCGTGCGATAATGCAGTTGGCCCCTTCGTTCGGAAATAAATGGCTTCACCATATTTATCCTTCAAAATCGTACCCAGCGTGCCGGTTACTTGCAGCCCCGATGAAAACACCATCGTTGCCACACTATCGGTTAGCAGTGCCTTATCAAGGCTTTCCGTTCCGCCTTTTCGAAAGGCCATCTTCGCAGCAAATTGATCAACGGCGGCTACTAAATCTTCAAAGGTTTGACAAACAAATAATTGTGGCTGCGGCTTTGTCACATCATATGGGGTCTTGGTACATTCTTCAACCGAAAAGGGAATTTTTCGGACATCGTCTTTCAAACAACTTTGGCTCTCTCCAACTGACGAAAGCAAACCCGCTCCATATATTTTAGGATTGTCGAGCTCGCCGATTAATCCATATTCAACCGTCCACCAAAACAGCCTTGAAACTTGATCGGCTTCCGTTAATCCTTTTACCTTCGTTCTCGCTTCAGCAACCTGCTTTTCAGCTTCCTTTACCTCCTCTGGGGTCGAGTTAGGATCCTCCGCGACAATTGTTAAATGGCGGACTGCCATAAATACCTCCAGTTTCTCTTTACTGGAAAGTGCTTTGGCACCCATTTCACCAATTTTTTTTACAAACTCGCGATACGATTCATCCAATAAAATCGGCGCATGACCTGCTGCCTCATGAATCATATCCGGCGCAGGTGTATAGGCAATATTGTGGATGTTCCGTATTTCCGTTGCAATTGGAAGAATTCTACTAGCTAAAAAGCCATAAAATGCTGAACCGGGAATGAGTCCATCGATAGTAACAGCCCCCCAACCTACTTTTTCCAGGCTTGTATCCATGTCCTCTACCTTCGGAATGGATTCGGTCTTGATTCCCGAATCCTTTAATCCATTTACATAGGCAGGATGGGCAATATCCTTTAAAAAGTAATGATTCTGTTTCATGACAAATCGCCATACCGCATGATCAATAGGTGAATATTGTTGATAATATTGCTTTGAAATATATGGCTGTAAGTGCACAGGAATATTTCCAGTCATCTTAGACCTTCCCCTTTTCAAAGAATATTTTTTGAAAAAAGTACTTTAAGCAAGTGACAGCATTTTTGGCCGTAATCGTTCCTTCGCCCGTCTCATTCTCGTTTTGATAGTTGACATGGGCAAATTGCTTTTCGTAGCAATTTCAAGAAGAGTTAAATCTTTATAGTAATAGAGATAAATAGGATAACGATAAATCTCTGGTAAGGTCATCACCTTTTCAGCCAGTTGTTCCGCATGAAATTTATGTAAGATTTCCTCTTCAGGAATGGATGTTGGTTCGCATGCGGCTGAGTAGGAATAAACCTCTTCCTTCCAAAATTGCTTCGACTTATTTTCTTTCCGCCAGTAATCACGGCATTTATTAACTGCAATCGTAAACAGCCAGCTTTTGTATTTAGACTGCTCCTTAATGGAAGGATATGCTAAATAAGCGGAGAGTAATACCTCTTGATAAAGATCCTCTGCCAACTCTTTATGACTGACCAACGAAAAAATATATTTATATATAGCTATTCCATATTCATGGACTAAATCTTCAAATGTGTTCATTTTCCTAAGTCCTCTCCTTCTGTAAAAATAGCCTTCATACCAATAGACGGAAAGGACAGCTTCAACCCCTACACTCCCTTCTGAAAGTTTTTTATCGCTCACTTGCTTTTGGGATTGCACCTTTCAGGAAAATCGAAACGCCAATCTTCTTACAGACCGTTAAATAGTGCATCATCGCTAATAAAACTGACCCCGTATTCATTCCAATAATGACCCCATTCATTTGCCACCCCTCTGAGGAGCCCAACCAGAGAATGAGTCCAAAACTGATAAACGTTGACCAGATGATATGGATAAAGCATTCTTTGATCAAATCGAGACCAATTAAAAATGCCTGCAATGGCATGATGAAAAAATGAAATAAGAAGAACGGCCACAGCAGCTGTAGAAAAATAGCTGATAGCTCTGATTTGAAAAACAGAGACGTTAATTGCGGTGCAAATAGGTAGAACATAGTCACAGCCACAATACCATAAAGAAGAGTCAGCTTCATCACCTGCTGAAGCATCTTTTGTAAGGTTGGATAATCCTTTTGCGAATGGGTTTTCGATACACCCGGTATGAGGACAATCATTAACGAGTGAGCAATAAAGGCTGGGAAGAACCCGATTGATACCGCTACACCCATTAACATTCCAAATTGCTCTGTAGCGAGAGTAGCGGTCATACCGGAATGAACGAGAGCCGCCTTAATGACAAACGGCTGAATCGCACCGGTGAAAGCAGAAAATAATCGTAAGCCTGTCGTCGGAATGGAAACCGCCATTAAGTTTTTACGAACGACTTTTTTATTGATATTGGAGAAAGGCTGACGTTTCAACTGCTGAAATTGGATGATAAACATATAAACTAAATATAGAAACACCACAATTTCACTGCCAATCAGTGTGCCAATCGCAATTAACAACGATGATTCCGCATTAAATGCAAACAAGCGGAACAGGAAGAATAACCCGCCAAGCTGAATGACTTTTCGTAAAAAATTGGAGACGGCAATTTTCCCCATCTGCTGCAGCCCCATAAAATAGCCCCTGGCAACAGAAGTGAAGGCAATCACCGGAATGAGAATCATTACAAGCCATCTCACATACGGATGATACGTATTAAATACCGGAATAAACGGGATAACCGCTACGGCTACCAAAAATAGAATACTGGTAAAAATAATCGTTATTGTTAGCGCATGATAAAGGATATTTCGGTGGTAGCGTTCCTCTTTTTCCGCAATGAATTTAGAAATCGATACAGGCAGCTCAAAACTGGACAATAGCACAATTAAAAAGATGGTTGGCAAAATGGACATATATAGCCCTAATCCATGTGATCCCAGCTCCCTAGCAAGAATCATATTCACCAATACTTCAATTCCTTCCCCTAAAAAAGCAGCAGCAGCTAAAAAGAAAATTCCTTTATAGTAAATAGCCAATTTTATAATCTCCTTTTTTTCATCTCTATAATTAACTTATGAGACAAGTTCTTTGAATAGTAGGAGATTTTTTTTCACGAAAAAAGGGCTTTTCAAATAGCCCTTTTTAAACATTTTTTGTGATGAATTGTTTACCCGAATTTCTTTTAACCAGGTACGTCATGAACATAATTACGGCCAGTAACCCCAATTGGCTAATCGTGGTTTCCCATGTCGGATACAGCCCAAGCCAATCAATGAACGGTAAGTTTTCAACCGTCGAAGTTGGAAGCACATTCGAAATCTGCAAAGCATGGATGCTGATTCCTAAAATCTTAAAGGCCAAGAAGTAAATTAACAGGGTAGCCACTTTAAAAAATAGGCGGATTGGAATTTTCACACTGTATTTAATAATGAGGAAGCCCACGATTACTAAAATACCAATGGCTAAAAGGATTCCCGCCGTAAGCTGCATTAAACTGATATAGGGGGTAATACCTGTATAAAAAATAATCGTCTCAGCACCTTCACGAAAAACAGACAGAAAACTTATGAAGCCGAAGGAAAGAAGGCTTCCTTTGGCAATTGCCTGCTGCATTTGCTGATTAATGTATTTATTCCAGTTGCCAATACTCGATTTATTATGGAGCCAAGCCCCCACTGTCAGCATCATGACAACAGCGGCAACACCGGTTAATCCTTCAATATATTCCCTGCTTGAAGCGGCAGTTATTTGTGAGAAAACAATGTTGATGATGACAGCCAGAACTGCACTTGCTAATAAACCGGCAATTACCCCTGACCAAATCCACTTTTGTTTCGATGATTGGCCCATTTTTTTCAAAAAGGCAATTAATGTTACGATAATTAATAGCCCCTCTAATCCTTCACGTAATAAAATAAGGGCGGCATCCCATAAGGAATAATTGGTTTTACTCATTAACGGCGCAAGACGTGTATTCAGTTCAGTTACCAGATTTGAAGCTTTTTCTGCTTTTATGTTTTTAGAATTTAGGATACTGATAGCAGTAGGAATTTTCGTTTCAATATCACTATATAGCTTGCTATCTTTGGTAGAAACATCGCCTTCCACCATTGGCCAGATGGTAAGCAGTTCATTTAATTGGCTGCTGGCGCCTTGATAATCCTTTTCTGAGATTTGCTTTTCGGCTTGGCTTAACAGGTTCGATACATCGGTAAGAGAATAGTTTCCTTCAAGCTGTTTCGAAGTTTTTCCCGCTAAGTAGTTTTCTACTTCTGTTGTTAATTGTTCCGCATTTTGCTCGGCCTTTTCAAGATCGGCTGGCTCCTGGGTAATCGCAATTCGAATAAGCGCCGTGTGTTTTTCAATATTTCCGTAAGCGGCAATGCTCTCATCATGGACGATTTTTTCAGAGGCAGTCCACTCGTTCAATAATGTTTGGTATTGACCTTTTAAACTAGTAGTATCTCCTTTTTCAATCGATGCTTTCAAATTGTTGATGAGCGGAAGTAACTTTTTTACCTGTTCTTTTCCTTTGGCCTTATCAGCCGGATTTTGTTCCTGTTCATATTGCACGACTGCACTTGAAAGGGACGAAAGGCTTTTTGAAAGTTGCTCTTTTTCCGCATTACCCTCGGCTAGTACCTTTTGAACCTCTTTAAGTTGCTGGTCAACCTTTTTTGATTGTTTGCTGTCAGCTTTCTTTATTGCCAACCATTCATTAGCAAATTGCTCCATATTTTCAGCAACAACAGCCTTATCTCCAGCTTTCGCTTTCATTAGGCTATCGCCAATCAAAACGAATAATTCATCATGATTTTCTGCGGCTGACGCCGAAGGTATGGCTTGGAACAATAGCAAAAATGAAGTTAGAAATAATATTTGCTGACATATCTTCGTTAATCGTGGCATCTATCTCTCTCCTCTGTAAAAAGGGAAACCGTTAGTTAAAAAGTGTCTCTCCTATAAATCCGCCTTGTTTTGCTCCCGGTAAACAAGCAAAAATAGCACTTCCTCTGTGTGATGTATATTCATTTAGTTTATCCATTTTAGCTAACCTATTTTGGATGGGAATAAATTGTTTACTCGGTGTCCGCTGGAAGCATAGGAATAGCAAGCCTGCATCAAAGCTTCCTGTTTTCATATCCATACCGTCAGAATAGGAATAGGCCCGGCGCAGAATTTTTTGAGAACCATCTCCATGTGACTGCCTCGTATGTGAATCAACAGGAATGCTGTATTCACCTTGTTCATTTTTCTTCTCTAAATCTAATCGCTCAAATTCATCTTTTTGTCCTAATGGCGCACCGCTGTCACGGTATCTTCCAAATGTGTTTTCTTGTTCCCTTAAATTCGTCCTGTCCCAAACCTCGATAAACATTTGAATCCGGCGGACAACGAGATAGCTGCCATTAACGAGCCAATTAGGGCCATCTCCCGGCTGCACCCAGACAGTCTCGTTCATTTGTTTTTCGCTGTTTACATCCGGATTAGCAGTCCCGTCCTTGAATCCAAAGAGATTCCTCGGCGTTTCATTTTTCGGATCTGACTGTTTGGTTCGCTGAAATCCTGTTTGTGCCCAGTGCAATGCCGCTTTACCTCTGGCAATTCGAATCAAGTTTCTTACCGCGTGGAATGCCACTTGCAAATCATCTGCACATGCTTGGATACAAATATCGCCACCAGTCCATGCCTCTTCTAATGCATCAAGTGGAAATTTAGGAAGATCGACTAATTCCTTTGACTGCTTTTGTTTTAGTCCAAAGCGATCCTGATTGTCTTTCACAAAAAGACTGGGGCCAACACCAAAGGTAATTGTTAAATTAGATGGTGATAAACCCGCCGCTTCACCTGTATCCTTTGGCGGGAGAAATTCATTGCTTGAAAGCGGACCAACAGCCTTTCCTTCTGTTAACAATGCTGCCGCCTTCGTCCAATCCTTGAATAGCTTCACTAGTTCCTCTTTTTTGGAGGTTGTCACATCTAAGGAAACAAAATAAATATGATTCTGAGTTTTTGTAGTGATTCCACCTTGGTGTTTGTCATAAAATGGTATGATTTCCTTCGTTTCCGAGGAGGCCGCTTTCCCTTCTTTAAGTGAAAGTAATCCCCCGAGTCCCGATGCACCAAGGATCACACCTACACCGCCGACACCGGCAGTTTTTAGGATATTTCTCCTTGAAATTTTTGTGCCATTCAGTGTTGAATCTTCTGGGGTGTTCATTTTCTTTGTCAATTAAGACGCCTCCGTTACCATTCCAATTTGTGATAGAGGTTCTGCTAGTGCATCAATTGCTTGGCTAAGCTCCTTCACTTGTTCCTTTGTTAATTCTGTATAAACCTTGTAGCCGGCACCATCTTTATGCTTGTTTAGCAAACTATAAATCTCATCAAAACGGGTCTGAATTTCCTTAGAAAGCTCTTTATCTTTTTTCTTTAATTCTGGATTTAACAACTGATAAATTTTTTCTGCGCCCTCTACGTTTGCTGCGAAATCATATAAATCCGTATGGGAATAACGATCCTCTTCACCCGTCACTTTAGAAGTTGATACCTCATTTAAGAGATCCACTGCCCCTGTGATTAACAAATCCGGTGTAACTTCAACCGTATCTACCTTCGCTCTTAAAAGATTTACATCTTTCATCAGCTGGTCAGCATATTGTTCATATCCCTTTGTTGTGTTTTCAATCCATAATCCCTTTTCGATCCGGTGGTAGCCGCCCCATTCTGCTTCAGGGACATCACCTTCGCGGGCATCAATTTTCGGATCAAGATCGCCGAAAACTTCTGCGATTGGTTCTGCCCGCTCATAGTACATCCGTGCCGGTCCATAAAGCGCCTTGGCTTGCTCGATATCCCCATTCTTCACTGCAGTTGTAAATGCTTCTGTTGCTTTTACAAACTCCTCAATTTCACCAATGGCATACGTACGGTATTCATCTGTTATCCCTTTAAGTGCTTCTGATACCGAATTCTTTGCCTCTTTCGCCTTTTCTGTTGATGCCGCTTTATCTGTATTGGAACATCCAAATAAAAGACTGCTAGATAATAATAAAATTCCAGATACTTTAAATAGTTTCATATGTATTTAGTTCCCCCAATTAGGTTATTATTGATAATGATTTTCATTATCTATAATAACAGTAATTGAGAAGGATTTTCAATTACTTTTAAAAAAAATAAAAACCTTCCTAATTTTCGTATGGAAGGTTCAAAGGGTTTATTTTATTAACGAATGTTTAAACGCATAGATCACCGCTTGTGTGCGGTCTTGGACGCTTAGCTTGCTTAAAATATTGCTTACATGGGTTTTGACGGTTTTCAGAGCGATGAATAATTCGTCGGCAATGTCCTGGTTGGTTTTGCCCTGGGCCATTAGGAGTAATATTTCCAGTTCTCTGCTTGTTAGATCTTCATGTGGCAGATGTGTATTCTTTTGGCGCATTTTCACCATCATTTTTCCAGTCACTTCCGGTTCAAGGACGGATTGCCCATGGTATGTAGCGCGGACAGCGTTGGCGATTTCACCTGCTTTAGACGTTTTCAGCATATAGCTGGTTGCTCCGGCTTCAAGCGCAGGATAGACCTTTTCATCATCCAAAAAGCTTGTTACGATTATGACCTTTGCTTCAGGCCATTGTTCAATAATCTGCCTTGTTGCTTCAATCCCATCCATTTCCTTCATCACTAAGTCCATGAGAATGATATCAGGACGAAGTTCAAGTACAAGTTCTACCCCTTTTCTTCCATCAGCCGCTTCCCCTACAACCTCTATATCCGGCTGCGCCGATAAATAGGAGGACACACCAATCCTCACCATCTCATGGTCATCAACAAATACGACTCTAATCATTGGCACCCTCTCCATTAATCATCACCGGAACTTTCACTTCCAGCCTTGTTCCTTTATTTTTAACACTAATTACCTTTAATGTACCGCCTACTTCAACAGCGCGCTCGTGCATATTTTGCATCCCGTAGGAACCCGCTTTCATTTCATTTACCTCAAAGCCAATCCCATCATCGACAATCCTTAAGATGACAAGATCATCCCGTTTAACCATAAGCACCTCGAGCTTATTTGCCTTCGAATGCCTTAAGGTATTTGAGACGGACTCTTGCAAAATACGGAAAAGATGATCTTCTACCCCTTTATCTAACGGAAAAGCTTCGACCTTCCATTTTATATCCATAGTTACCTTTTGAGATAATTCGATTAACAGCTCTTCAATTCCTTCTTGCAGCGTTTTATTCTTTAAGGCAACCGGACGTAAGTGTAAAAGCAATGCCCGCATTTCAAGCTGGGATTGGTGAATCATCTCTTCTACTAGCTTTAATTGTTTGGCTTCACAATCATTCTCTGACTGCCCTCTAGTTTCATTAATTGCTGACATCATCATCGATGCGGCAAATAATTGCTGGCTCACAGAATCATGCAGCTCACGAGCGAGACGGTTCCGTTCCTGCTCGATAATTTCTTGAATTCTTGCTTCTTGATCCTCTACCTTTTCCGTTGCTAAACGTTGTGAGAGCTTCGCCTGTTCTGACATTTGTTTGCCAATTTTATCAATCCGCTCGGCAATCACTTGCATTTCCGTGACGGGAGGCTTCTCTTTCACTTCCAACTGCCGTCCTTCTTCTAATTGATGCAAAGAGTGTTCAATTGAGAGAAATTGTTTTCGCCAAAAAAAGCCTTGTGCCCCACCCAATAGAATTCCTATTGCAATGCTAAAAGCGGGAACAAAAATAATAATTGGAATATCCATGAAATGCTCATTCCATAATTCTGACCAGTTGTTTAATGGGAACACAAAAATAAAGACTACTCCAATAACAATCGCGATGAGGAAGGCGAAGCCGACGCTCCAGACAATTTGACGCCCCGTCGTACTCATATCCGGCTCACCTCTAAATTTCCCACAACGAGTGAAGTGAAAATCTTCACTTTTTGTTCTGATTGGTCATAGCCTGGTGTTTTCAACTGGAACACCTGATTAAATATCTTTGATTCATGATTTCCAAACACCGTTGTCGATCCTACCACACCAGAATGATGGATACTAACATCAATCTCATATGGGACAAGAATCTGGATATTGCCAATGATATTTCGAATAAAAATCACTGTTTCCCCTTTTGGCAGCATCGTAAAACTGAGATCAATGATGGTATCACCAATCCCCGTTTGAATGTTGATATCCTTCCAATCATAAACACTAACAGGCGTTTTTTGTTGCCCTATGAAAATATTGCCAAACAACGGTTCCGATTTAATCAAGGTTTCTTCTTGCTGAGCTGGTTCTGGCACGACTACATCAGGTGAAATCTTTTGGGGCTGCTTTTTAGAAGTTAAAAACTGAATGAAAAAGTGCAGTAATATGGCTAACAATAAAAATTTGAACGTCATCATATTAACGATGCTGAGAACAAAGAAAATAATCCCGCCGATAAAAAGGAGTTTCCCTAATTTTTTCCCTGTCTTTTTACGGCCAAGATAAATCATTCCGCCTGAAATAAAAAGAGAGAATATAAGCCCTCTGTTAAAAAATAAAATCTCTAGGAGCAGAATGACAATACCGATTATAACCAGCCATCCAACGTAATCATTTTTTGTATTTTTAAACATCGGCCCACCCTCCCTTTAATTTTTTTATTGCCAAAAAGGCGTACAAACCACGCCTTTTTAGCATACCATATTTGTTATTAAATGGACTTGCTTTCTTCTAATTTCATTTCTTTTTCTATTTGGGCAATCCTGGAATCAATGGTATTGCGGTAAAAAGAGCTGTTCACTTGATGCTCTAAGCGATCCAGGTAGTTTTCAATATCCTTAAATTTTGAGTAGGATTTGTCTGAATACGTATTGGAATCAAGCACTTGGTTGATCCGAATGTTGGCACGCGTGACATTTTCACGGCCCATCAAATCCATCCGGCGAAGATGCATATCTTTTAGTTTGTGCTTCATTTCTTCATATTTTCTTTCTAAATCCCCAAGCTGCTCTATTACCTGTTCAAGCGATGCACTTAAACGGCTGGCGCGGTCTGCATATTGCTGATGTTCCGCTGAAGCGAATTGATAAAGCTCTGTTTCCCCCGCTTTAGAAGCAACTTCTGCTTGATACTTTCTTTTTTCAGCTAATTCCATTGCTTGATGATATTCTCTCGTAAATTCATCCTTCAATGTATATTGACGTTCTAATAGCTTCCTTACCTTCTCTGTTTCCTGCTCACATTGGCGAAGGTATTGATTAAGTAAGGCAATTGGATTTTTCTTTTCTTTTTGATCCATTGCCTCGTGCAGATCCGCTGTAATCGTGTTTTTTAGTCGTGTAAATAAGTTTGTCATGGTTATTCTCTCCTTTTATTTTACTAATTTTTTAATTCATTCCATTGTTTTTCAAAATTGATAAATGGGTCAGATTCTTCCTTGATTTTCGTGTGTTTGTTCTCGTTCCATTTTTTATAAACCAGGTAAAGCACATAAGCTGCTGCAACACCAATAATCGCTGGTGCGTTATGGATAGAGGCCATGAGAACTATGAAACCGATGATCCCAAGACCAATTTTCCCGCCTGTAGATTCAGCTTTTAAAAATTGTTTGAAGATGAAATACAGGAGCACTAGGCTGACAAGTAACCCCACCATTGGGCCAATTGTTGAAAGTAAGATGACAGCTGCAATACCTCCAGCTACAAGTAAACCAAATTTTTTCATTTTGTTTTTCACTCCTTTCTTTTCTTGATTTCATCTTACCTTTTTCCACCGCTTTTCATAATTGCGCTAGAGCTTGATTTTTATATCGGACTTAAGACGTAGAAAGGGTCAGCCCTATAAGCATTATGCTTACAAAACTGACCCTTGACTTTATTTAGAGATAAACATCTGTACCCAATAATAACGATAGGATCCACCCGTTGCGTAACCAACTCCAATTCGGGTATTTGAACTTAAGATATTCGCACGGTGACCGGAACTATTCATCCACGACTGAACCACTGCCTGTGGTGTCGTTTGGCCTGCGGCAATATTCTCAGCTGCTGAACGATAGGAAATGCCAAAGCTCTTCATCATATCAAATGGACTTCCATAGGTAGGACTTGTGTGGGAGAAGTAATTTTTATCCCTCATGTCCGTTGCCTTATAGCGGGCAACCCGTGAAAGCTCCCAGTCTGCCACGAATGGTTTTAAACCATTTTTCGCCCGCTCCTGATTCGTTAACGAAATAACCTGATTTTCAATCGATTTGACCCCGCCTAAATCAGGAATGTTTACCTTTTGACCCGGGTAGATCAAGTTAGGATTTTTAAATTGCTGGTTGGCCTGAATGATCTCGGTAATTCCGACCTGATACCTGACGGCAATTTTCCAAAGAGTGTCCCCAGGCTGAACGGTATAAATTTGTTGGGCAAACGAGACGCTTGGAATACAGAAAAGAGATAGTAGAAACAAAAAACTAAACCAAAAAGATTTTTTCATTTTTTCGCCTCCTCCGAATATATAATTTTGATTTCAAGCTCAAAATATACAGGGAATCAAAAAATAAAATTTAGCTGTCCATTAGCAGATTTTGGGGAGGAGCAAAAAGTGAAAGACATTTCATGGATGACCTATATTATGTTAATTTTAGCAAGCTATCGTTTAACCCATTTGATCGTTTTTGATAAAATTACTGAATTTATCCGTAGACCCTTTATGAAGAAGGTTCAAGTAAAAACGGATACCGGCACTGAGACGAAGGAAGTTCCCGCCTCCATGTTTGGTTATCTGTTGAAATGTTATTGGTGTGCAGGTGTTTGGAGTGCTTGTATTTTGGGCGGAGCCTATCTGCTGTTCCCTAATGTTACGTTCGTGTTTATATTAATTTTCTCAATCGCAGGTGGCCAATCGATTATTGAAACCTTCGTCGGCGTCAATATAAAGAAAGTCGATTACTATTCTGAACTGAAGAAAAAAGACTAAATTTGGATAATAGGAAAAATTAGTTCCCTTAATGCATATACCTTTAGAAAGCTTATTTTTACCGGTAAGCTCTCTAAAGGGGGACGAAGGATGACACTTTTGTGGACCACCATTACTCTTGGCTTTTTGATTTGTCTTGGTTGTGTGGGCTGGGTTATTTCCCATTTCTTAAGAGAGGCGCTTGATTCGGAGGATGCTGTACGAATTGATAAAATAAAAACTGATAAGGAATAGTCTAGCCAAAACCCTGAAAAACAGGGTTTTTTTAGGCTCCGGAAATATATATTTTGCCTCCATGACATTTATTTTTCATTTTGGGAAAAATTAAACAGGAGAAATATTTTACAAGCTGGAGGCGTACATATGAGTGGATCTGAGCATCAATTTCCCAAAACCTATTGGCGAGAGATAGAATTACCTACTTATGAACCATTAAACGAGGATTTATCAGTAGATGTAACGGTTGTCGGAGCCGGAATAACCGGGATTACAGCCGCCTATTTATTATCTAAGGAAGGGCTGAAGGTGGCCATCTTAGAAGCCGGTGGTATTCTAAACGGGACAACCGGACACACCACGGCTAAATTAACCGCCCAGCACGGAATGATTTATGATGAATTGATCAATCATTTCGGGAAAGAAAAGGCAAGGCTTTATTTTGAATCCCATATGAATTCCATTCAATTTGTGGAAAGTAAGGTAAAGGAAAATGGGATTGACTGCGACTTCAGCAAAGAGGATGCATATATTTATGCCACGACTGAAGAGTATGTTGATAAATTAAAAACGGAATGGGAAGCGTACAAAAGTCTAGATATTGACGGAATTTTAAAAGATACAATTCCATTTAACATCCCGGCTAAAGCCGCCCTTTTGATGCGTAATCAGGCACAGTATCATCCGCTAAAATTTTTAAAATCGCTATTAGGGGATGCCGTAAAGGCAGGCTGTTCTGTTTATGAAAATACGGTCGCTACAGATATTGAGGACGATGATTCAGAACCAAAAGTGGTGACCAAGTCAGGTCATAGAGTGACATGCAAGCATGTGATTATTGCATCACATTTCCCTTTTTATGATAAACCTGGACTGTATTTTGCGAGAATGCATACGGATAGATCCTACGCAATCGGTATAAAAACGGACATGGACTACCCAGGCGGCATCTATATCAGTGCAGACAGCCCGGCCCGCTCGATTCGCACTACACCGTATAATGGAGAAAAGCTGCTTATACTCGGCGGTGAAAACCATAAAACAGGACAGGGCATTGACACGTTGAAGCATTATGAAGCGCTCCAAGCTTTCGCCGAAGAGGCTTTTGGGTTAAAGGAATACCATTATCGCTGGTCTGCCCAAGATATGGTTACATTAGATAAAGTGCCATTTATCGGCAAATATACTGAAGGCCGTGAGAATGTTTTAATTGCTACTGGTTATAAAAAATGGGGGATGACGACAGGCATTCTCGCAGGTCACTTGTTAACCGATTATGTGATGGATCGGGAAAATCCATACATGGAGCTCTATTCACCATCACGAGCATTCCAAGCTGATCCCAATTTAAAAAGTGTCGTCACAACCAATGCAGATGTTGCTAAACATCTGATCAAAGGGAAGCTTGAGTATACAGACAAGTCCACAGATGATTTACAGATGGGCGAAGGCTCCGTTGTCATGTATAACGGAAAACGAGCGGGTGCCTATAAAGATGAGAACGGTAAACTTTATGTAGTCGACACCACCTGTACCCATCTTGGCTGTGAATGTGAATGGAATCGCGCTGAAAAGTCATGGGATTGCCCGTGCCATGGCTCACGATACTCCTATTCCGGCGATGTCATTGAAGGCCCGACAAAAAAAGCGCTTGATTTGTTGAAGGAAGAGTAGTGCTAGAAACAAGAAACGCCTCCTAACTTGATAAGGAGGCGTTTCTTGAGAACTGTCCAGCTCCAGGCGCCATCGGCTCGAGGTCACAAGCCAATCCGTCCAAAAGGTTAAAGAACAACCTTTCGGCCGGCTCGGCTTGTGCTTGTCGCCGATTGGCGGGCGCCTTCCGCTTTTCTAAATTATTTACTATTCGGGCGGTTTCGTTTTATATCTTCCCCTGGCGTAAATTCAACCAATTCGGAGCTTTCCTTCATCGGCTTTTTCGCATTGTTGTTACGCTGTGCATTGGCATTTCCCAGTTTGGTTCTTCCCACATATACCACTCCTTTTTGAGAAATTCAATGATAGTATGGATGAAAAGAAGCAAATTTATTCTAGGCCGGGTACCTTGCGGAAGCGTGTCATTTGCTCAAAAGCATACGCCACTTGGATTAAAAGCGGTTCACTGTAAGCCGTTCCGGCAAAGGTAATTCCAACGGGCTCACCAAGAGATGTGTAGCCAGCGGGTACAGCAATGGTTGGATAGCCTGCTTTGGCACTGATATGCGAGCCTTCATCGTTAGGAAAAACAATTACATCTAGGCCGTTTTTTTCTAAAGCAAAATCAATCCCTTGCATTGTTGAATGATGAAGGTCGAATTCCAACGCGTCGAAATAAACAGCCTCCGTTAAAGAACCGCTTGTTTTTTCCGATTCCAGCAGCACCGCCTGGCCATATTTGAGCATCTTTTCTTCATCATTTTTATTAAACTCAATCAGATCTGCTAAAGTTCTCACTTGAATGGATGGGTGAAGGCCGTTCAGATAAGCATTTAAATCTGTTTTAAATTCATAAGTTAAAACATCGTATTTCCACTCGGCTTTAGCAGATGGGATTTCAATATGATCAATAACCTCTGCTCCTGACGTTTTCAACATTTCCAATGCTGCGGCAACCACCTTTTGTTTTTCCTTATTTAAAAGTTCCAAAAAGCCTTCAGAAGCGATGCCGATTCTTTTTCCTTTTAGTCCATCTTTTAATAGAAACTCAGTAAAGTCAAATCCATTAAAAGGGTTTGTTTTCGTGATAGGGTCGTGATCATCTTTTCCACACAAAGCATTTAACAGAATCGCCGCATCTTCCACTGTTCTAGCCATTGGCCCCGCGGTATCCTGCGTGTGGGCAATGGGGATAATCCCTCTGCGGCTAATTAGACCAACCGTTGGTTTAATCCCCACTAATGAATTTTGGCAGGATGGATTTAAAATCGAGCCAGATGTTTCTGTTCCGACAGCAGCAGCGGCAAAATTGGCGGCAATCGCCGCCCCAGAACCTGCACTAGAGCCTCCAACATCAAATTTCCCTGGCCCGTATGGATTCTCCACCTGTCCCCCTCTTGAACTATAACCGCTTTTCATACCAATCGCCATGAAATTTGCCCATTCCGTCATATTTGTTTTTCCAAGAATGATGGCACCGGCTTTACGTAATTGCTCTGCTACAAATGAATCCTTAGGGGCAATCGAATCTTTTAATGCCAGCGATCCGGCACTTGTATGCATTTTGTCATGGGTGTCAATATTATCTTTAATTAAAATCGGAATTCCGTGCAATGGGCCGCGTGATCCACTTTCTCTTCGTTCCAAATCAAGCGCTTCCGCTATCTGCAGTGCATCTGGGTTAATCTCAAGGATTGAATGCAATTCATAATCAAAATGTGAAATTCTATGTAAATATAGTAAGACCAGCTCTTTTGATGTAAGATCACCGCTCGCAAACTTTTCTTGGATTTCACTGATTGTTATTTCCTCAAGCCATTCTTCAAGATATTTCTTTAATTTTTGATTTTCCATCGGAATCCCTCCATTTCTCCTATATAATTCAATAAAGAGCTGAAAACTCCTTTTCCCAGATAAAAAAGCAGCAGGAAAATCCTGCCGCTTTTATTTTCTTAATTTTTGACTTCGTTGCTCTTCATCTACAATTTTCCCTTGATAAAAAACTCTTTTATGAAGAGGGATATTTAACTCCCGGCAATATCGCTTCAGTTCTCGTTCTTCTCGCTCGGTAACAAGGGAAATGATTGTACCATTTGCCCCCATTCTTCCTGTTCTTCCCGACCTGTGTACATATTGAGAAATGTCTTTAGGAGAGTCAATTTGAACAACATGGGTTACTCCTTGAATATCGAGGCCGCGGGCCGCAATATCTGTGGCAATTAGCATTTTCATCTTCCCATCCCGGAAAGCTTTTAAGGCTGCTTGACGTTCAAGCTTTTTCATGTCGCTATGCAGAACTCCGATGGATAATTCTTTAAAAAGCAATTTCTCTTTAAATACTTGAATCTCACCGATGTCATTAATAAACGCAAGTGATTTACTATCATCTAAGCGGGTAATCTTTTCAATCAACTTAATTTTATCTCGTGGTTCACAGGAAAAATAAATATGCTCTACTTCCCCTGAAGAAGCCATTTCATCTTTTTCAATTCGAAGGACTTCGGGTTCAGTGGTCATTTCTTTTGCCAGCTTTTCCGTTGCCTGTTTCATCGTGGCCGAAAATAAGACAACTTGGCGGTCACTCATTGTCGATTTCACAATGTTTTGGACAGTGTGTAAATGCTCTGGAATTAATAGTTGGTCTCCTTCATCTAGAACAACCATTTTTATCTCGTGCATTTTCACCTTTTTCTGTTTGATTAATTCCAGCAAGCGGCCAGGTGTGGCAAAAATAACATGGGGGCGCTTTTTCAATTTTTCAAGCTGCCGTTTTAAGTTTGCACCGCCAATAATCGACGTACCCCTAATCCCGCTTCCTTCCGACCACTTTTGAAATTCTTGATAAACCTGCATAACTAGTTCCTGCGAAGAGGCAAGCACTACTGCTTGTAGGGACGGTACATTTGCATCGATTTTATTTAATAAGGGAAGTAAATAAGCAAGCGTCTTCCCTGTACCTGTCGGTGACTCGGCAATGACATCTTTTCCTTCCAAAATCATTGGGATCGCGGCTTCTTGAATCGATGTCGGCTGCTCGAAGCCTGACTTTTCCCACGCTTCCTGCAAAAATGGCTTTAACGTATTTAACATGTTGTACTCCTTATATCTTTTTTCTTATTATTTGTTTTTCGATATCGTATTGATACTATCGTATTAACGTTTGAGTGTCTAGTTGGGGTCATGTTGAAGTATTGATGTAAAGGACAATCCAGACCATATGATACACAAGGACAGAAAGGTAGAGGACACAGGTAGAGACGATGAGCGTTCTAATCCATCCTTTAAAAGGACGAAGGTAAAACAAACCAAGCAGCACAAGGGGCAGGATAATTTTTATGAGATAAAAATATGACCAGCTTTGATCAATGACCAGCTTCATCATCGGGTTCCCTTCTTCTACGAAACCGGAAGAGATTCCAAAATGGGTTAAGATTGCATCCAACACACCGGCAAATAACAGGAATAAACAGAGTCTCATAGCTCCCTCCTAAAATTTTCTTATCTCTAATAAGTATTTCTATGCTATTACAGACACATACATTCTTTATTAAGAACACACAAAGAACATTTAAGGCTGCATGTGACCGCAGCCTAAATAAACTACATTAATTTACATACCTGCCGCTATCGGGCCGGCCAATTTCAGCAAAATGCTCTACTAAATAATGCAGGTTCTTGGTTAGTTCTTCACCGCTCATTGGCAGTCCATGACCGGTGACCGCCACTTGCGGCTTAAGTGCGTCTACCTTTTTTACGGATTCATAAGCCGCATCCCAGTCAGTGGTGAAATACTTTGGCGGGCCGCTGATTTCTTGCGTTTGTGTTATGACTTTATATAGGGATTCCTGTTTCACCGTAACAAAGACATCCCCAGCAATTAACGTTCCATCCTGTTCACGATATAAGGAAATGTGGCCCGGTGTATGTCCCGGGGTATGAATCCATTTCCAGTCCGGCATACTTGGAACAGTCCCATCCTCTGGGAGCTTTTGCACATGTGCACTAATATCAATCCCGTGGTTTGGGAACATCGGAGACAACTTGGCAACAAGACCGCTGTCCACATTCGGATCCCCCGGCGGATAATCTTTCTTCCCGGTTAAATACGGAAGTTCTAGTTCATGGGCATATACCGGTACACGCCACTCCTCCAATAATTCCGCAATAGAACCGGCATGATCAAAATGCCCATGTGTTAACACGATGGCTTGCGGGCGGGCATCTTCTCCATAACGTTCCTGAACCATTTCTTTTATTTCACGGGCTGACTTGGGCATACCAGTATCAATCAGGACAAACTCATTCGTCTCATTCGGATTTCCGACTACAACAAGATTAACAATTTGGTCGGTATAACAATAAACATCCGGCTGGATGATCGTTCCAACTCCGTTACCAATCGAAGTCATTGGCAGAAAGGATTCCTCATATTTACTATCCTGTTTATTTTCCAAAAAAATTCCTCCCTTTTTGGTTATTATTTTACTGGGAGGAAAAATTATAACTATGTAATTCATTATACATTATAATAGATATATTTGTTCTTAATAAGGACCACTTTTATAAAAAAACTGCTTTTAATGAGCAGTTCTTATTAATCAAATGTTCGCAGTATCAGCTTATTTAGGTTACGATTAATTTCTTTAGGTTCAATGATGCTTTCATTAAAGTTGACTTGAATTTTACCGCTTCCTGTTACAATTTTTACTTTTTCTATTCCACTGGTTCTTTGCATCTGTCTTTTTATCTTTCCGATACAACCGGTGCAGGCTACATCATTTAATGGGATTTCAATCATTCTCATCGGTTCCAACATCCTCTCAAAATTTTTCTACAATGGTTTGACCAAACTTCATACATTCTTCTTTTTCTGCAGTGTTTGGGGAAAGGTCTATTTTTAAACCATCATGCACAAGATCGGCACCCAATTCTGCCAGCTTTTCCGTCAGAATATCCACCGCACCGCCATGATGTTCATATGAAGAGTCGCAGGAACCAAAGGCAGCCACTCTTTTCCCAGATAAATTCAATTGATACATTTCATCATAAAAATCGAGAAACTCATCCGGTAGATCGCCGTCTCCCCAAGTATAGGCTCCTAATAATATACAATCATAATTTTGAAGGTCTGTTACATCCACTTCTAAAATATCCTTTATCAAGACAGTGCCGCCTGCCTCCTGAATGCCAGATCCAATAAGATTGGCTATTTCTTCTGTATTCCCCGTCATACTTGCATAAACAATTAAATAGGTTGCATTCATGGTGTAATCACCTCATGTTTTTCTTTTATTTTAATGAAAATCATTCTCATTAACCTTGACCTGTATCAAGAAATACAATAAATTGATGCAAATCACTTCATTATTTTTAGGAAGCAGCTAATATTAAGCTAAAAGGATGTCTAGAGGGAGTGGTGAAGGATGAACTGTGATCATTGTTGCTCGCATGGATCTTCATGTATCATATCTGTACCCGTTTTCAAAGGGATGAACAAGGAGGATCTTCAGTTATTACAAAATGTCACAAGGAGCCGTCACTTTTTAAAAGGAGAATTTATTTTTCGAGAGGGAGATCGTTCCGAAACACTATTCGTAGTCAACGAAGGTTTGATAAAACTGACGAAAATGTCGGCTGAAGGAAAAGAACAAATTGTCCGTTTGTTGTTTCCCGGGGATTTCTTCGGGTTATTTTCAATACTCAGCAATGAAAAACATTATGCAAATGCTGAGGTTATAGGCAGTCCTACAGTCATTTGTTCTATTGAAAAAGGGGATTTTCTCAGGACAATGGAGAAGAATGCTGATTTATCCTTTCGCTTTTTACTAGCGGTTAACGACCGTCTTTATGAGGCAGATGAATCCGTTGGCTTTTTAAGTTTGATGGAGGTCGAACAGCGGCTTGCACGAGCGCTCATTCTTTTTCATGATAAATTAAACGCGTGTAACGGAACCTTTACGTTACCAATAACGAAGAAGGATTTGGCGGGATATATCGGCACAACTCCAGAATCCATAAGTAGGAAACTGTTAGCATTTATGTCGCAAAAGCTAATCGCCATGGACGGACGCAGACAAATACAAATTCTAGAGTTGGACCGGCTTAAACAAATGGCTGAAATGGACTAAAGCTCAGCCAATTTTACTGCCATTAAGCGAAAATGCATCGGTTCTATTTCATTGACAATCACGTTCATTCCAAATGATTGCAAATTGGCGATTAAAGGCTCGCCTCGATGTGGTAAATGAATTTCAAAAATGGTTCCTACCGGTGCTGCTTTAATAAAGTTTAAGATTTCTCGGCGTGGATGTTCCCCCTTTGCAACGCGTTCGCGGATATCCATGACTGCCTTTTTATCGATTATTTCAAACATAAATAACGCTCCCCTCGAAATGATTTATGCCTAAGTTTATCATCTTTTTTATCTCAGGGAATTGATATAAATCAAGCTTCAATCATGGGGGGAAATTCCAAAAAAAAGGCACGAAGCATTGGAAATACTGGATTTGGGCAAAAAGTTGTTTAATTTGTAATTTCGAAAGGTTTGTGAACATTTCCTGCAATTCGATATAACCTTATGTGAATGATGGTAGAATGAAAAACAACAAGATAACAATATAACGGAGTTGAAAATGATGTTTAGCAAAATTGCTGTTATCGCTTCGCTGTTGTTTTTTCTATTCGGAACCAATGTATTTGCCCATTCACATCTAGAAGAATCTACACCTATAAACGGGACTGTTCTCACAGAATCGTTTCAAGATATGACAACACTCACAGTTGCTACAGCCTCAAATACTAAAGTAAATAAGGCCGTAGAACCCTCATTTAAGGACTACATTGTCCCAGTTTCAGTCGGTCTCCTATTCGTCCTCGGCTTCGGAAGCTACTGGCTCATATACAGACGTAAGCATACCTAAACAGCGGTGCCTGACACCCTTATTCCTACAGTAGTAGGAATAAGGGTGTCAGGCACCGTTTCTACCATTTCTACTATCGGCGTAGTATTGCGCGGACGGGGCTGCCATCTCCTTCGACGAGTGGCAAAGGCAGGGCGATTAGTTCGTAGTCTCCGGGTTCGATTTCGTCTAGCATGAGTGATTCCAAAATGTGGATCCCGTTTTCATTCAAGCTGTGATGTGCCGGCAGCTCCTTGCTGTCAATCGGATCCACTGACGGTACATCCAAACCGATAAGCTTAACCCCTTTACTGGCCAAATATGGCGCTAGATCTGGTTCAATATGTGGAATTTTCTCAGGGAATTCGCTTGGATTTACCCATGCAAGCGTTCGAAATATCAACCTCTTACAGCCATCAATATCAATCCCCATCAAATCCACTGCACCAATGCTTTCCCTCCCCCTCATATCAATAACTCTCGCAGGGCCAATGTAAAGATCGAGATCCAGTTCGATGATTCTCTTTCCGTTGTTGTCAAAATGAAAAGGAGCATCTACATGTGTTCCCGTGTGTGTGCTTAATTCAAGGCTGCCTACATTGACAGAGCCGCTTTCCTTCATTGGCCACGAAACTACATATTGAAACGCAGTATCTCCCGGCCAAACCGGCATACCGTTTACAAGTTTTCTTGAAACATCGTAAATTTTCATCCGAATATCACTCCTCATTCAAACTATTACACTTTTCATCATTATTTCATATTTCGGCAATCCTTTTCCATCTATTAAATAGTCGATAAACTCAATATTAAATAGGCAGGAGTCAGAACTCCTGCCATATCAATGAAATGATTTCCAAAACTCACCGCTTTGATTAATGATATCTTTCAGTTCATCAAAAGGTAACGTAAAGGTAGGAAAACCAGCAACAAATGCCGCAATTTCATAAGGTTTAAAGTAGATATTTAAGGCACCCTCACTAATAAAAAACGGTTGATCAGCCTTGATTCCATGGTACTCATCAGGGAAGAGATATGAATACTGTTCATTACTCTTTATTTGATCCAGAATAATAGCACTTAAGACCTTTACATAAGGACTTCCGGATTTAAACAGGTCTTTCAGCTGATACATCGAACCATTCCTAAGGTTAATATGAACATACTTTTTTACCGGCATCCCATGAGCAGCACAAAACATGTAGTCGTATCCATTTATCTCAATTACAAGCAAGTTTTTCTTGTAAAAATTTATCTCAAAGTCACCAGTATAATTTGATTCCAGCTGCTTCCCGGCAGGCACGGGCTTAACTCCCGCAAGCTCTTTTAATGTCTTATTTACCATATCGGGATTTTCCATTCCATGTACCTGTGGGTAATAAACCAGATATTCCATATTCGGTCTGTATTTATGTTCGACCACAGAATAATGATTATTTAGCGGAATGATGGCGGCTTGCTTCCAAACTTCTTCACCGTTTCTATTAAAATACACCAAGCGATTATCAACATCACCCTTGATTAGTGTCTTTTCAAAGCTAAGCCAGCCGTTGCCGCTAACCATGGGGAGATGTTCCATCCTCTTCCCATTCTTATCAATATAAAACGTATATTGATCATCGGAAACTGATGCCAGACCATCGTAAAATGTATTGATGTCTTTAAAAATAAAGCCTGTTAGAATACGCCCCTCTGAATCCGCTAAAGCATAAATTGATCTTAAACATGGCTGTTCCGGAGCCAATTCTTTCCCAATCGCAAACCGATTTTCACCTAGATTCATAATACTAGTATAATTTGGTTTTAACACAAAATTTCCTTTTCTATCAATTACACCAAAACGATTGTTGTTTTTTACAGTCAGGCCGACAATGGCACGGTCGTCTATAAATGACTCTGCACTAGAAAACTGAGGCTCGATGACTGTTTTCCCTTGTTCATCCACATACCCAAATTTTCCATCCTCACTCTTTTTATACACAAGCAAACCTTGGCCATAATAGTCAACGAAAGCAAGAGAGTATGTTTGTAATACATTCCCGGTAAGATCGATAAGTTCGAAAGACCCGTTCTTTCTTTTTACAACAGCCTTCCCCTCAGAAAAATCGCTGGCAGATTGATAGATAATCGGAATAACCACTTTTCCACTCTTATTCAAGAATCCATACAAATACTGTCCATTCACGTCAGTTTCCTCAACTAACAAGCGCCTTTCTTTATACTCCGGGAAAGCGACAGAATAGGCTTTTTCGGTAATTTCCTTACCACTCTCATCAATAACCTTGAACCCTTGCGAATCGTTGACGACTGCACGGCCTTCCGAAAACGGTTGAATCGTATCGTATTTCGGTTTCACAATAAAATACCCGTTGTCATCGATGAGGCCCGATTTGTCCATCATCCCAACAACAGCTAAGCCATTATCCTGAAAATCCTTGGCATCCTCATATATTGGCTCGAGAACAAATTCCCCTTTCGCATCAATATATCCCCATTTCGTGCCGCCAATTTCTTTCACCGGTGCAGGGAAAAGATAAACCGCTCTTGTTTCAAAAGCATCCAAGATCCAATAGATCCAATCACCATCATGTTCAACCATTACATTCACCCATTTTACTTTTCTATATATATATGAAAAAGTATGGGCTATGTGAAAAAAAGAGACAAATAGGCTTTTCCCCTACTTGTCTCTTTATCATGTACCATTTTACTAAAATGATTAAAACGGTTCTTTAATATTGTATTTTTTAAGAATGGTTTCTATTTTCATACCCTTGGCGATATCCCCTTTTGCCTTTACCTTCCCTGTCAACAGCGCAACAGCACCGCTTTGTTTTCCCAATAAAAATTTCTTGAAGTTATCATAGGATAAGGCCATCGTTACATCCGGAGTAGTTTCAACCCCTTCTTTAATTGTTAGTTTACAATCCTCAAAATAGTGCTGGTACGTGCCTGTCTGCTCTCCATGAACATCATATTGAACAACCCCATTAAATCCCTTCATTGGTGCGGGATTTGCATTAAAGATCTCTTCAATTCTTTCCATTAGGTCTGGTAACGAATATTCGTTAATTGCTTTTGCCATCACTATATCCCCCTCGCTTGTAAAAAACATAGTATTGCACCTAAATCTATGATACTAACACAAGCTTGAATTTTCTAATGGAGAATTTTTGAACTTTTTTGACACCTTTTAAAAAGCCTATTCCTTACTCTAATGGCCAATATACCGCGCATCTGGAATCAATTCTTTCCATTCTTGATAGGAGATGATCGTATCCCAGTGGCCGGTCATTTTGGCGATACCAATCACCACAAAAAACAGGACGAAGAAGGTCACAGGGATAAACCATTTATTCACTTTCTTATTAGCAACGGTCATGTTCAAGGTATCCTTAACCGGGCAGGCTTCCACACATGACATACAGGCAGAACAATTAAGTGACGTTACTTTCTCAACCTTATGAACCTGCAAACGCTGCGGACATACCTTTGTGCACATTTCGCAATTTGTACAAGTATCCTCATTTCGTTCGATTTTTGTCATTCTAAAAATGGAACCAAGGCCAATCAATGCTCCGTAAGGGCAAAGGAACCGGCACCAAAAGTTTCTGAAAAACAAGGAAAGGATAAAGATGACAATGATAAATTTCAGTGTAAAACCGCCAATGTTTAGGAATAATAATAACATTTTTACATCTGACACTTTATTATAGGGATCTACCAGAAAGCTTTTTGCGCTAAAGGTATCCATTTGAATCACCATTGCGATAAAGAATAATAGCAATACATATTTGATTGGCGTTAAAAACCAAACAAGCCATTGCGGCATATCAAAGTTCTTTTTAAACATTTTTCTACCAAGCCAGGCAATCAGTTCATTTGCGGTTCCAACAGGGCAAATCCAACTGCAAAAGGACTTACGAAGCAGAATGCCAGCCCCTACAAAAAACGAGAGCAGCACAAGGCCTGCCGGGTGAATCACGTCAAAATCCCCGCTCGTCAGCCAAACCTTCAGCGCGACAAGGGCACTAATGGGCAAAAATCCTTCCACTGCCGATGGCCTCTCGACGAAAGGAGTCTTTCCTAGCGTTTCAAAATGCTGATAAAACTGATAAAACTGCAGACCGACATATAGTAAAAACAATAGAAACAGTGCCTGCACGGTATATCTTGTGATTTGCACGGGCTTCCGTTTCAACTGTTTCTTATACCAAATTTTCGACTTCATAACCGGTTCCTCCATTCTTTCGCTACCTTAACTATAAATAACGAAAAATACAGGGTATGTGATATAAATCAACGAGACGATTCATTTCATAAAGATGTCACATTAGCATCTTAAATTTGCCAAATATTTTTTTTATTATTGTTAAACTAACATTGTAAACGGTTTTATACTATTTTCCTGAAAAACAGGGGTTGCAAAACTATTTAAATATAATATAATTGTTTTATTCACATTAATTATATTTTTTAGAAAAATCAAAATCGATGACGAGAAGAGTAGCTTGTAAATCTTGTACTTTAGAGAGCCGGCGGTTGGTGAAAGCCGGTAACAGGACACAAGTGAAAATCATCTCCGAGATGCAAGGCTGAAAAAAAGAAAAGCGGCAACGACCGTTTATCTGAGTAAGCCTTTGCCGGACTGCCCACCGTTAAGTAAGGGACACGTATGATAGTACGTTGATCGAGAGCCGCATTGTTTTTTAGTATGCGGAATTAGGGTGGTAACGCGAGCATGCTCGTCCCTTCTATAGGGGCGGGCTTTTTGTATTTTCTAAAAAAGAAAAGCGGAAGCGCCTTGATCAGGGGCGACAGGCATAAGACGGGCCGGCGAGAAGGTTGTTCTTTAACCTTCTTGACGGAATGGCTTATGACCCCGAGCCCCTTGGCGCTGAAGCTAGACAAAGAAAAAGGAGCGAGAAGGATGAAAAAGAAGGATACGTTTTTTGTAGGTTTAATGCTATTTTCGATGTTTTTTGGAGCTGGTAACTTAATTTTCCCGCCATTTTTAGGAATGGGTGCAGGTACGTCTTTTTGGCCGGCAATGACAGGCTTTATTATTACCGCCGTAGGTCTGCCGCTGATTGTATTGCTTGCAGTCGGCCTCGTTAAGGATGGTGCGAACACACTTGGCAGCAGAGTACATCCATTGTTTGGTATGATTTTTACGATTGTTGTTTATTTATCAATCGGGCCTTTAATGGCGATTCCCCGTAATGCGAATGTCGCCTTTGAAATGGGTTTCAAACCATTTTTAGGGAGTGCTACCGTAAGCCAAACTATGCTTTTACTCGTTTTTTCAGCGATTTTCTTTATACTGGTTTATCTTCTAAGTTTAAATCCATCTAAGGTTGTTGATTATATGGGCCGTTGGATCACTCCGGCACTTCTCATCTCAATCGTTGTCCTTTGTATCACAGGTTTCTTAAAATTAGATGAGCCACTAAAAGCACCAACGGAAACCTATCAAACAGCTTCCTTGTTTAAAGGATTTATTGATGGTTATTCGACAATGGATGCATTAGCGGCACTTGCTTTTGGAATTGTCATCATAACGGCACTGAAGCAAAAAGGGATTACGAACAAAAAACAATTGACTGCTTATACGCTTAAAACAGGTATCATAGCGGGTGCGGCCCTCGCGTTAGTCTATATTGGCATCGGCTTACTAGGTGCAAAAATGGCTTCTTATGGGACGTTTGATAATGGTACTGCAGTATTGTCATCCGCTTCAACCATTCTTATGGGTACCGGTGGAAAAATCCTTCTTGGTGTTATTTTCACATTAGCCTGCTTTACAACCTGTGTCGGCTTGACGATTGCCTGCGGCCAATATTTTTCAAAAATTGCACCAAAGTTAAGTTATCGTGTTGTTGTAACACTCGTTACTCTTGTAAGTTTTTCTCTTGCTAATCTTGGCTTAAATCAGATTCTTAAAGTGTCTGTTCCATTTCTAGTAATGGCTTATCCATTAACGATTGTTCTTGTGACACTGGCATTCCTGCACCGCTTTTTCAAGGGATCACAAAAGGTGTATGCGGGAGCAATGCTGCTAACAGGAATTGTAAGCTTATACGATGGTTTAAAAATGTTCGGTCTTAAATGGAGCTTGTTGGAGTCATTGATGGGTAACCTTCCGCTTGCCTCTGTTGGCCTTGGATGGGTTGTACCTGCGATTGCCGGTGGATTAGTGGGATTTGTTTTGGAAAAAGTAAGCCGTTCTTCATCTAGTAGTGAAGAATTTAAATTGACGAAGGCATCATAATAGAATATGCCAGTGGATAAAGTATCCGCTGGCACTTTTTTATTTCTCTGATTCAAAAATGATGTTATTTTGCTTCCTTGCTTCTTTTGTAATTTGCAGAACAATTTCACTATAATGTTTTAACCGCTTATACTCCTCATCATTTTTCGTTTCAATGATGTCAGCGATATTGATACATTCATAGATCATATTCTGGTCCTCTTGTTCCACACTCAGAATTTGGCTTTCTTTTGTATGGCTGTCAATGAATTTAATTTCGGTAATCGGCGCCGCATCTTCAAGGACAAAAGTTCCTCTTTCCCCATGAATTTCACACGGAAGAACGGAATGAGCTATTTTTGAACAAAGAATGGTACAAACGAATTCGTCATATTCCAATACCAGCGTGCCGCTGCCATCCACACCACTGCTTAACATCACCGGGTGATAGCTAACCTTATTAGGCTCCCCAAATAAGCCGACCGCTAAATACAGTGGATACACGCCTAAGTCGACAAGCGCGCCGCCTGAGTATTTGGCTGAGAAGATATTAGGTTCCTCGCCCTGTAAAAATAAATCATAACGCGAGGAATATTGAATATACGGCAGAACCGTGCTTCTCAGCTTCCCAGCTAAATGAAGCTTTTCCTTTAAAATCTTAAAATTAGGGGTATGAATATTTCGTATTGCTTCGAATAAGTAAACACCATTCTCCTCTGCAGTTCGGTAAGCCTCTTTTAATTCTGCTGTATTAGAAAAAATCGGTTTTTCACAGATCACATGTTTCTTATTTTTCAAAAAGGTTAAGGTTTGTTCAAAATGAACAGAATTAGGTGAAGCAATATAGACAGCCTCAAATTCCTTGCTCTTCGCCATTTCTTCTATATCCGTATAAAAACTAGAGGCATTATATTGATCAGCAAGCTTTTTTGCCTTTTCTACTGTTCGTGAAAAAACACTAACTAAATGAAACTGCTTGCTAAGGCTTGCTGCCTGAATAAAAGATTCGGTTATCCATCCTGTTCCAACTGTAGCAAAGTTAATCATTTTCCAACCTCTTTCCAAATCATACTTTTCAAGTACTCATTTTAGCGTTTTTTTCCTCCACTGACCAATTTAAATTAAAAATTTTTCATGGTTGAACTGTTTTTCCGGTGAATTGTTGGGAACAATGGAAAAATATCATGTTTTATGGTATTTATAGATAATAGAGATTTGATGAAAGAGGTTGAAAAGGGTGGAAAATCAAACAGGAAATTTTATTAAAGAAATTATGATAAAAGATTTAGAGTCAGGTAAGCACCAAGAGATTGTCACTCGTTTTCCTCCAGAGCCAAACGGGTATTTACATATTGGACATGCAAAATCCATTATCCTTAATTTCGGCTTAGCAGATGACTTTAACGGAAAAACCAATTTACGGTTTGACGATACTAATCCGGCGAAGGAAGATATCGAATATGTAAATTCCATTAAAGAAGACGTGAAATGGCTTGGCTTCGAATGGGATAACTTATTATTTGCTTCCAATTATTTCGATGAAATGTACAACAGAGCCGTTCTCTTAATTGAAAAAGGACTTGCCTATGTGGATGACCTGTCAGCTGACGAAATTCGTGAATATCGCGGCACACTGACAGAGCCTGGGAAGAATAGCCCATACCGCGAGCGTTCAATCGAGGAAAACCTGGATTTATTTAAACGAATGCGCGCTGGCGAATTTGACAACGGTCAGAAAGTACTAAGAGCAAAAATAGATATGAGCTCCCCAAATATCAATTTGCGTGACCCGGTTATTTATCGTATTTCCCATACCACGCATCATAACACGGGCGATAAATGGTGTATTTATCCCATGTATGCTTTTGCCCACCCGCTTGAAGATGCGATTGAGGGGGTTACTCATTCAATTTGTACGATTGAATTTGAAGACCAACGTCCACTTTATAATTGGGTTGTCGAACAATGTGAGATGGAAAACATACCGCATCAGTACGAATTTGGCCGTTTAAATGTGTCCAATACGGTCATGAGTAAACGGAAGCTAAAGCAATTAGTGGATGAAGGATTTGTGGATGGCTGGGATGATCCGCGGATGCCAACTATTTCCGGAATGAGAAGAAAAGGGTTTACACCTGAATCCATCCGTACCTTTATAAGCGAAACGGCTGTTACGAAGAACAACAGCACGGTGGATTCACAAATGCTTGAACACTTTGTCCGTGAAGATTTGAAATTGAAAGCCCCGCGAACAATGGGCGTGATTGATCCATTAAAAGTAGTTATTACGAATTATCCAGAAGGCCAAATTGAATTACTTGATGCTGAAATCAATCCAGAAAATCCAGAAATGGGCATGCGGAAAATTCCGTTTTCCCGTGAGATTTATATTGAAAAAGACGATTTCATGGAAGAACCGCCTAAGAAATATTTCCGCCTGTTCCCTGGTAATGAAGTTCGCCTAAAGAATGCGTATTTCATTAAATGTGAAGAAGTCATTAAGGATGCAAACGGTGAAGTAGTGGAGCTGCGCTGCACATATGACCAAGAAACAAAGAGCGGTACCGGCTTTACGGGCAGAAAAGTGAAAGGAACGATTCACTGGGTGGAAGCAACACATGCGGTTCCAGCTGAATTCCGTTTATACGAACCATTAATTTTGGACGATACAGAAGATGCTACTAACGAAGGGAAAACATTCCTTGATAACGTAAATCCTCATTCACTTGAGGTATTGCAAGGTTTTGTTGAACCAAACATGAGGGAAAGCAGACCACAGGAGAAATTCCAATTCTTTAGACATGGCTACTTTAACGTCGATCCAAAAGAGACAACAGTAGACAAACTTGTATTCAACCGCATCGTCAGTTTAAAAAGCTCATTTAAAATATAATTAAGAAAAGCGCAAGCGCCCTGGTCAGCGGCGCATGGCCTGGAGCTCTCCAACTGAGATAAAGGAAACAC
>NZ_AJLS01000043.1 GCF_000307875.1 Neobacillus bataviensis LMG 21833 | reverse complement strand
GACTTATCGTAGGGCGGAGCGCGAAGGACACTAGCCGCTAGGGCGCTGGAGCTGGACAATTCTCGAAATTAAAACTTATAAATTATATTATAAAAAAAGGGCTGGAGATCATTGGTCTCCAGCCTTTTGCAACTGTTCTTGGACGGCGACAACTTCAACATGTTTCACAATGTCACCGTTTTTTTTATTTTGATAAGCAATTTCAACTTCATCACCTGTTTCGGAATCAATCAGTTTTTTGTAACATTTTTGCAAATGACTGGTTCCCCAGAGAATCAATGCATTGAAGACATGTTCTAATTCCTCACCGCTCTTCGTTAATTGGTACCGATAGCGCGGGGGGTGCACAGAATAAAGCTCTGCCGAAATAAGTCCTTCTTCTTCTAAATATTTCAGCCGGTCTGATAAAAGATTGGATGAAATTCCAGGTAACGCCTTTTTCATTTCATTAAACAATGTTTGGCCATTTAGAATTTCATGGACAATTAATAAAGACCAGCGATCCCCGATGATATTGAGTGATTGGGCGATATTACAGGGTATATCATATCTCGTTTTCATTTGAAAAAATCCCTTCCGTGTTTTTATCCATTTTATCATAAATATTAAAAATCAATAAGGTTGATTTTTTGTACTAAGTATAATAAAATAACCTTATTGAACGACAATTAAAATTTTTCAAAAAGCGAGGGAAATAGAATGGCACTTTATTTAATTGAATCATCTTTAAAAGAGGTTGTTTCGACAACGGAAGAATTGAATCAAAAGGTTTCTGCTCTTCAAGCAAAATTGAATGAAAAAAATGCAGCATTAGTTGAAGTACAAGTATCAAAAGACTTTTCCCGCTCTTTCTTTATCGTTGAGGGTGAGACTCAAACGGCTGCGACTGAAACACTTAAAGCTGACGGAATTCCAGTTGAACTTGTGAAAGAAGTTCGTCTTGTTGGAAAAGAGTTAGATGATGTTAAGAAAAATAACGATGTGGTCAATTATTTAGTTGAATGGAATATTCCAGCTGAAATAACCATGGATCAATACTTAGCTCGCAAAAAGAAAAATTCAGTCCATTATCAAGAAGTTCCTGAAGTGGCATTTTCAAGAACGTATGTTTGTGAAGATATGACAAAATGCCTTTGCTTCTACGACGCTCCCGACGAAGCAGCTGTAAAGCGTGCACGTGAGGCAGTTCAAACACCAATCGATTCCATTACGGAACTTGCAGGAAAATAATAGAGTAGTAGATAAAAGGCTAAAAACCATAAGTGGTTTTTAGTCTTTTTTCATTAAAAACTAGAGTCGAGATCTCATAATCTGAAAATTTTAAAAAGATGGTTGATTTTTTAAACAAAGTATAATAATATAACCCTATAACCAACTAAACTAATTGGAATTGACCGATTTAACAAAATTCCGAAGGCAGGAAGTGACAGCATGGAAATTGGGGTTTTAAGTCAATCATCGACGCTTGAAAGGTTAATTAAGGATGAATTGAAGCCATACGTGAAACAAATTGATACAGAGGCCTATTATGCAGAACGATTTTTAAGAAAACTTGGGGATGCCGGAATTTTTTCTTCCGCTAATAAGTCTCAAAAGGACTATCTTTTAGATGAGATGTACGTAGTCCAAGAAACAGCTAAGGTTTGTATGACCACCGCTTTTTGTCTCTGGTGCCATCTCGCTGCGTTAACGTATGTTCGTCATACAAAGAATAATAAATTGAAAAGTAAAATGTTGCCATCTCTTGAAAAAGGGGAGATCTTAGCTGGTACTGGTTTATCTAACCCAATGAAATATTTTGCGGGACTGGAAAAACTTTACCTTAGTGCTAAACCTGTGGAAGGCGGCTATTTGATTTCAGGGGTATTGCCTTCTGTCTCCAACCTTGGCAGTGAGCACTGGTTTGGATTCATTGCGGGTGTGAATGAGGGCGAACAAATCATGTGTTTAGTTCCATGTAGTGCTGAAGGGTTAAAAATGAAAGAAAAGGTGGATTATCTTGGAATCAATGGAAGTGCCACCTATGCGTGTTCTTTTCATGATGTATTTGTTCCCGATGAGTGGGTTTTATCAGAAAATGCAAAGGAATACGTTGAAGAGATTCGGCCGGCGTTTATTTCTTACCAAATCCCGCTTGGACTTGGTGTGACCCAGGCTTCGATTTCTTCCATTGAAAAAGTATGCCAAAAACAAAATGGCTGTAACCAGTTTTTGAATAAACAACCCGAAGAATTACGTGGAGCAGAGGAACGGATTCAGCAAAAATTACAAGCCATTTATAAAGGTGAAAATCTACATTTTAAAGAGATTGCTCGAGTGCGACTTGAAACTGCCTATTTAACGTTAGAAGCCGTACAAGCAAGTATGCTGCACAACGGCAGTGCAGGATATCTAAAGGATAGTGCGCCATCTCGAAGACTGCGCGAAGCCTATTTCTTTGCGAACTTGACACCAACAGTGAAACACTTAGAGAAAGTTCTGAATGGATAAAATTGATCAGAAAGAAAAAATCCTCGAGCCATTTGTGGTTTGAGGATTTTTTATCTACGTGGACGGTTTTTTGGTCTGTACTAACCTCACTAAAAACACGAGAACAGTCCCCTGCATCACTTTTTCATGTATAGTAGAGTAGAACTTAAAAATACAGAATGACTTGAGATGGCTTTTTATTTAGAAGTGGGGGATATGAATGAGAAGAATTATACTGACAACTGAGAGTGGTGCAGATTTACCAGCAGAATTAGCTGATAAACATAATGTACATGTGGTTCCGATGCACGTGATTATGGATGGACAGGATTATTTGGATGGTTCGTTACCTGTAACGGATATTTATGATTATTACGATCGGACAAAGAAAATTCCCTCTACAACGTCCACAAATTCCCATGAATACTTTGAATTTTTTACAAAAATTAAAAAAGATTTTCCTGATTGTATCATCATCCATATTGGTTATACCTCAAAGGCCTCATCTTCCTTCCAGAATGCGATCATTGCAACGGAAGATTTGCATGATATTTTTCTAATTGATGCATTGAACGTAACAGGTGGATTAATGGCGATTGTGATGTATGCGGTTACCTTATTAGAAAATGAACCATCAATTGACCCTGCCCATTTAGTAGAGAAGATTGAATCAAAGGTACCTAAATCCAGACTGGCTTTCGTTCCCGGAAGCTTAGAATTTTTAAGAGCAGGTGGGCGAGTTAGTAATCTAGCTTATCTCGGAGGGGCATTGTTAAAAATAAAGCCGCGCATTGAATTAATGGATGGAAATCTTGTATCAACAAAAAAATATCGCGGGAAAATGGATGTAGTTTCAGAAAAACTTATGCGAGATTATTTAGATCAATACGATATTGATAGAGGACAACTTTATCTACTCTACTCTATTGGTCTTGATAAAGAGATCAAGCAGAGGATGGATGAAATGGCAAAAGAAGCTGGTTTCAAAAATGTTAAATGGATTCAAGCCGGAGCTATGATCTCTACCCATGCTGGACCCGGCGGCATCGGAATTGCCGGTTTAGAAGTTTAGGAAGTTTCAAAAGTAGTGAACCCTTTTACTAAACATTTCGGTGTCTGACCCCCAGTAAGTTAAAGATTTACCACAGTGGGGGTCAGGCACCGAATTTTCTTCAGCGTGTCAGCTTTAATGGTTATTGAATACAATTTAGAATAACTGCTACTTAATCAATGTAAATTGAGAGGTGGTGATGACATCATGTTTTCTGTCTCGGGGATGCATGGCTTTAAGCTGTTTTCGCTGGAACATATTGCCGTGTTGCTTATATTCTTTGCCGCCTGTTGTGCTTTAGTGTATTTAAGAAAAAAACCGAAGAAGTACCACCAAATGATTAAATGGACACTGTTTATATTGTTGCCAGTATGTGAAATTTCTTCGCATTTATGGTTAATTTTAACCAATCAATGGGATGTGAGTAATCTTCCACTGCAATTGTGTTCGATCAGTACGGTTTTAGCCATGTATTTATTTTGGAAAAAGAACGAAAAATTGTTTTATTTATTGTATTTTTTTGCTACGCTTCCACCCTTTTTAGCAATGGTTACACCAGAAATGGTCTACACATTTCCTCATTTTCGGTTTATCGAATATTTCCTTCACCATTCCGTACTTCCATTGTCCGCATTGTATTTTATCCTATATGAAGGGTACAGAGTTCCTCGAAAGGCGATCCTTTTTACGTATGTAACCGTCAATATAATTGCCGTCCCAATTTTTATCTTGAATCAGCTGCTCGGCACGAACTTTTTCTACTTAGCAGGTCCCACCGAAGCCAAAACAATCCTCACATTTTTCGGCAATGGTTTTTGGTATTATATAAATCTAGAAATTGCCGCACTGATTGTATTTTCCATCACGTATTGGCCGATGGGGATATTACAAAGAAAAGAATTTCTCCCTGGAGATCGAGTTACCCCTAAATAACTGTCCTAAACCTGCGAAGTAGCAAAATGATTGATCGAATCTGGAAGAAAGGAATGGAAATGGACTATAATCAGCGGTCTCGTGATTAATTGAGAAGCAAATTAGCCTAAGTTAAAAAAAAATTTTAAGTGCCTGAGACGAGTCAGGCACTTTTTTAATTAGATATTGGTTTTAACGGAATAATAACAAGGAGACTTAAAAGGTGGGGATATAGATGAAAAAGTCCTTTTTACTTCTGTTATTTTCCGTTTATATTGGATTACCGACACAGGCTTTTGCAAAGCAGAATGTGCCAATTTTAGTGTATCATTCGATAGCGGAATATAATGGGACGGGATCGAAGGAGTTATATGTCACTCCGGAAAATTTTGAAAAACAAATTAAGTACCTACAGGATCATGGGTTTACACTATTAACATTTGAACGTTGGAGAGATATGAAAAATGTAAACAAGCCGATTTTTATAACTCTTGATGATGGTTACAAAAACAATAAAAATGTCTTAACCGTTTTCCGAAAACTAGAATCGTCCCGTTTTAAACCTACGGCAACCATTTTTGTGATTTCTGACTTTATTGGACGCTCAAATCGGTTGTCTAGTGATGATTTAAAAATGTTTGTAGCGTCCGGGTATTTTTCCATTCAGTCTCATACGGCAACACATCCCGATTTAACCAAAATAACCGATTATGCTCATGAATTGAAAGATTCCAAAGAAAAGATAGAGAGTATTACCGGTAAACCGGTGATTGCACTGAGCTATCCATATGGAAGCTTTAATAAAAAGGTGGTGCAGGAAACGAAGAAATACTACTTATTTGGAATTACCACGACGCCTGAACTATTTTCCGAAAAAGGCAGTAAAGATGAACTCTATTATTTACCACGGATTTATGTGAAAAACTCCACTAACATGGAGGACTTTGCAAATATTGTGGACTAAAAGTGGATGCCTGGTCTCCAGTACAGTAAACGTTACCATGGTGGGGGTCAGGCACTATTTTTTGAAACTTCTGAATTTAAATTGACTGTTATACTAACATATGGTAAGTTTTTACTTAAGTAAACGGTTTCAAGTGTATATGTTTTGATCTACACTATGAAATTATTATTCTAGTTTGAATGGAGGAGTTGTATACATATGTCAAATATTCCGTCAATCCTTACTGGCTTGAGGATTCCTGTCATTGGATCACCGATGTTCATCATTAGCACTCCAAAACTAGTGATTGAGCAATGTAAGGCAGGGATTGTTGGTTCGATGCCCGCACTGAATGCAAGACCCGCTTCTCAGCTTGATGAATGGCTGGCAGAAATTACAGAGGAGCTGGCAGACTACAATGCCCGTAACCCAGAGCGTCCGGCCGCACCATATGCGATTAATCAGATTGTCCACAAGAGCAATGATCGACTTGAACATGACATGGAATTATGTGTGAAATATAAAGTTCCCATCATCATTTCGTCTTTAGGGGCAAGAGAAGAAATTAATGTGGCCGCACACAGCTATGGAGGCGTTGTTTTTCACGATGTGATCAATAACAAGTTCGCACATAAGGCGATTGATAAGGGAGCAGATGGATTGATTGCAGTTGCTACCGGTGCTGGGGGACATGCTGGGGTCAAGAGCCCGTTTGCCTTAATTCAGGAAATCCGTCAATGGTTTGATGGCCCGCTTGCTTTGTCAGGATCCATTGCTAACGGAAACGCGATTCTTGCTGCACAGGCAATGGGGGCTGATTTTGCTTATATCGGCTCACCATTTATTGCAACAGAAGAAGCAAGGGCAGCTGAAGAATATAAGCAGGCCATTGTGGATTCTACTTCTGATGATATTGTCTATAGCAATCTATTCACCGGTATCCATGGTAACTATCTTGCGCCTTCTATCCGTGCTGCCGGTTTGGATCCCGATGCACTCCCTGAAAGTGATCCAACTAAAATGAATTTTGGCGGAGATGGAAAGGCGAAGGCCTGGAAAGATATTTGGGGAAGCGGTCAGGGAATTGGCGTCATAAATAAGGTCTCAAGTACGGCCGAATATGTTGACAAGCTCCAGCAGGAGTATTTAGCGGCAAGAAAAAAATTAATGAAAAACAGTGAAGTATTCGTATAAATAAAGTCAATTCAAATTTTCGTAAATAGAGCTGCCTCGGCAGCTTTATTTTTTGTTAAAAATTTTTTTTTTAGGAAAAACCCACCTACCACGCATAAAACCAACCTTTCTGCTTGGAAGAGCCCTTACACATTTTCACTTTAATCATACTTTGTAGTAAGTCAGTGAAAAGGGGGTTTGTTATATGGATGGTGTAGGAGCTGGTGGCGGTTTTGCATTAGTGGTTGTATTGTTTATCCTTCTCATAATTATTGGTGCGTCCTTTATGGGCGGAGGATTTGGAGGATACTATTAACCATTTAAAAGCTGATTGAAAGGGGGGAAATTTATGTACGGATACGGAGGATTCGGCGGCGGCTGCGGCTGCGGCGGCGGATATGGTTACGGCGGCGGTTTTGGATACGGCGGCGGTTTTGCCTTAATCGTTGTATTGTTCATCTTGTTAATCATCATTGGTGCAACATGTTTTTATTAATCAAAAACAATTAGCTTCATATCATGGAAGTAAAAAAAGCCCTTTTTTGGGGCTTTTTCGCTTTTTATTTTCTGAAGGCAAATTAAAGTAAATGAGGAGTTTGCTTGATATAGTAATAGATACTATTCAGTTGATAAAGTGCTACAACTAATTAATCCCTGTCCTTAGCTTTCGAAAAAGACAGTAGGGCGAGAGAGGCTTAAAAAATAATATTGTAATATATCTAAATATTCATTATAATACTATTAGTTAGATAAATAACTTAGCTGAGAAAGCTAGTCTCTTTGAAATCTTGCTATTATTTTTAGACTATAGGGGGGAAACATCTATGAAAAATCTGATGAAAAAATGGAATCAATTAAGCTTAGTTAAACAAATAATTATAGGTTTAATTGTTGGTATTGTCCTGGCGGTAGCGATCCCGGAAGCGGCAAAACCTGTTGTCATTTTAGGTTCGTTATTTGTTGGGGCACTGAAAGCGATTGCACCTGTCCTTGTTCTATTCTTGGTCATGTCGGCCATTGCGCAGCATAAGAGTGGTCATCAGACAAACATGAAATCGATTATTAGCCTTTATCTGTTAGGGACTTTTTTAGCAGGATTAATTGCAGTAATCGTAAGCTTCATTGTACCTGTAAATTTAACACTTGCAAAGGGTGCTGAGGATTTGGCGGCTCCTGGAGGTGTAGTCGACGTTCTAAAAACATTATTGTTGAACGTTGTTGATAATCCAGTAAAAGCTATTTATAATGCCAATTATATCGGTATTTTAGCATGGGCGGTAGTCCTTGGTATGGCTTTAAGAAATGCGCCAGACTCAACTAAAACAATGATTTCGAATTTTTCAGATGCCGTATCCAAAATGGTTACATGGGTCATCAAGTTTGCACCACTTGGAATCATGGGTCTAGTTATTGACTCTATTACAACAAATGGAATTGAGTCATTACTAAGCTATGGAAAATTACTTGCTGTATTAGTTGGTTGTATGCTGTTTGTTGCACTTGTAGTAAATCCAATCATGGTGTATGTTGCCATTCGTCAAAACCCATACCCACTTGTATTTAAGTGTATCAGGGAAAGCGGCATTACCGCATTCTTTACTCGTAGCTCGGCTGCGAATATTCCTGTAAATATGAAATTATGTGAAAACCTAGGCTTGAATAAAGATACGTATTCTGTCTCCATTCCATTAGGCGCAACCATCAATATGGCTGGTGCGGCTGTTACGATTTCTGTTTTAACACTTGCAGCGGTTCATACATTAGGCATTCACGTAGATATACCTACTGCCATCATCCTAAGCGTTCTGTCAGCCGTCTGCGCTTGCGGTGCTTCTGGGGTGGCGGGTGGTTCCCTATTACTGATTCCACTAGCTTGTAGCTTATTCGGAATTCCAAATGATGTTGCCATGCAGGTTGTCGGAGTAGGCTTTATCATTGGTGTATTACAAGACTCCTTTGAAACTGCCCTTAATTCATCTACAGACGTTCTTTTCACAGCAACAGCTGAATTTAAAAAATGGCGTAAAGAAGGTAAAAAAATTACCATAAAAAAAGCAGCTTAATGATGTAACTGACGTACGGTCGGTGAATCAAACAAAGGAACCCCGGCTCATTGGAACCGGGGTTTCCTTTGTAACTGGGCCTTTTATGAAGAGCTTAGAAAATCGTTAATATTCTTTACATATTCATCTAAAGAGTAGTTTTTATAAAGATTGCTCGCTAACTGAATCGGATCGCCAAAAAAGTATCTTTCATACTGGGTTTGTCTTGTTCCGAATGAACTCATGGTAAGATCCCAAGCTAATCGAAATAGTTTCACCCGTTCATCAGCCGGTTTGTTTACTCCTTGAAGATATTGATCAAGATCTTCCCTAATTTCAGATTCGAATGCTGCTTCAGTTGGCAATGTGACCATACCGCTGGCGCCAATCAATTGAATAATTTCGCAGAAACGAGGATAAATTTTCGGAAAAATATTAGTGGCGACTTGAAGGGGGAGTAAACTTGGACGCATAAAGCCCCATTCATCTGGTTTTGCATCATTTTCAGCCTTCTCAACTAGTGCTTTCATGGTTTCAAGCCCGATGATGATTTCGGAAAGTTTTTCTTGAATATGTTGATATTCTTGGACATTTATCGTCTCAACTAACAGTTCAGCCAGCCCAAGAATAAATTCTGTTTTTACAATTTGCCTTGTTAGGACTTGATGGGTAGCAAAGTGGTGAAACGAGCTGAGAAACATGAAGTCAACAGCCGCCTCAACATTGTCGTAGAAAAAGACACGATTCCATGGAACTAACACATTGTCAAAGACCACGATTGAATCCATTTCCTCATACCGAGAGCTTAAGGGATGATTAAAATGAGATTCCCCGCCAACAAAGGATTCCCTGCAAATAAACTTTAATCCTTTTGTATTGGAAGGAATGGAAAAGGCAAACGCTTCTTCTGTTTCCATGAACTTTCTTGGTGCCGTATAGACCAATACTTCATCGGTTATGCCGCCTTGGGTAGCAAGAAGGCGGGCGCCTTTAACCACAATTCCTTGCTCATTTTTATCTATCACCTTAGCGGAAATCGGCTCTTTGGAAAAATTAAAATTGTACTGTGAACGATTTATTTGTGGAGTAATAAACGTATGGGTAAAGGAAAGGTCTTGTTCACGAGCTTTTTCATATAATCGTAGAATATTTTCAGGAAAACAATTTTCTTTTCCTTTTAAAAGGGCGGCGGAAGAAGAGGCAAAGCTCATGATTACTGTGTTCATATAGTCCGGGCTTCTTCCCATCAAGCCATGGGTGTGTTGTGCCCATATTTCCATCATCTTCCGTCTTTTTATTAAGTCCTCTTTTGTTTTTGGCTGCAGGTAGGAAAGTCCGATGGGATCTCCTGTTTCAGTGGCTTGGAACGTCATCTGATCTTTGATTTTAGGATCATTTTGCAAATCATAAAGAGCAGCTTTTGTCTGAAGTATGCCTTTGAAGGCTGGGTGTTCCGATAGCTTACCTGCGATTTTTTCACCATCAACCCAAATTTCTGTCTTCATTTGATCGATCCGATCAATAAACTTTTTTCCGTCTATGGTTCCCAATTGTACCTCACCCCTATCAAATAAAAAATCGGCCGTATCAGATACTTCCATTTTATTGGAATTCATTGTAGCTTGTTCCAATAGGATGAGCCTTTTTTTTCATTGGGGAAGGCAATTTTAAAATAGCAAATCTCGATATATTTCAATTAGCTTATATATTCCTACAGCCAAACCTAGTAAGCTTGCCTTCATTTTCGCGGGATGGTTTTTCTTATTTGCAACTAGATAAACCAAGATGATTATAAATCCTAGCGGAACCCATAATTCAAAGTGATCGCCATTTGAGGTGGATCGTGAAAAAATGGGGGCCGTGTACGTACTAATCATGAAGTATAGAAAAATAGTGAAACTACGATTCTCTAACTCTTTACTCCATCTCCACAATAAATAAAGGATTACTGCAAAAATGACAAACGTTATGATTGGTGATAAATGGATCGATGTATTCCCGAATTCGAAATTCACTGAAAACCAGTCCTTCCATTAATGGTATTATTCAAAGAAAATTAATTATCCGCAATTTTCCTTTATTATACCAATTACGGTCTTTCTAGAGTACTAAAATTGAAGACTCAGTGATTTTTTCTTGGTATAGTAAATGGGAAGGAGCATGCAGGATAAAAAGAAATAAGAACCCGAAGAAAAGGGTTCTAATAGGTAATCTACAAAGTGGGGGGAAAGAATCATGTTAAAAATAAGAAACGTAGAAATGGGAGATTTACCTGTGCTGGTAGCTATTGAACACTCTTGTTTTTCAAAAGAAGAGGCAGCAACAATTGAAGCATTTGAGAAGCGTATCCAATTCATTCCGGATAGTTTTTTTGTTGCTGAAGAGGCTGGCGAGGTTGTCGGTTTAATCAATGGTCCCGTCATTGAAGCAGCCTATATTACAGATGATCTTTTCAGCAATATAAAAGCAAATCCCGGCGCAGGCGGTCATCAAAGTATTCTAGGATTGGCTGTGTCCCCACGTTATCAAAAACGCGGGGTTGCAGCAGCGTTACTTGCCCATCTTGAAAACGAAGCAAGTGCGAACAATCGTGAGACGATTACCCTTACATGTAAAGAGAACTTAATCCACTTCTATGAAAGACATGGATATATTAATCAAGGGGTTTCAAATTCAGTACATGGCGGCATCGTTTGGTATAATATGATTAAAAAATTGAATTGACCCGTATATGCACCATTCTATGATACCGATTTCGATGGTAAAGGATCTAAATGGTCACGTAGAACCATGCTACGGACCGTTTTCTATTTTCCAGTTTTTTTTCGGTAACTATTGAATTACATACTCCAACAAAAGTTCACCATGCTCCCGTCGGCCAGTATCTTTGAATCCAAAAGATTGATATAGCCCCATAGCAGCCGTATTAGATTCCTTCACACCAAGAATGATGGTGGGACTGCAATCGGGCAGAGCTTTTATGAAGTTAATCGTTTGTGCCAGCGCGAATTTGCCATATCCTTTTCCTTGTTCTGCTTGATCAATCATGAAACGGATAATCCAATACGTCCCATCCTCTGGGTCCTTTCCATACATCAGAAATCCTATCATTCTAGTATCAAAGTAAATGCCCATTGGTACAAAGGATGGCTCAAACTTTGATTCCGCCAGTGAATACACATTGTGGCAATATAAGATTTCTGATGGGAGGTAACTTGTAATTGAATGCATTCCTGCCAGTTTTTCTCTGTAATATTTTTCAATGAAATAGACAAATTGATCAAACTCCCTTACTGTTGTAATTTTCACTTAATTTCTATTATAGTAAGTATATAATATATAGAATTTAGAGGTGTTAATTTGGAGTCAGGAATCAATTATACATTGGAACCCCCGGAAAATTTCCAGCAATTATTAACTTTATATGAATCATTAGGGTGGAATTCGTTAAATTTAACCGTTACTGAATTGGAACAAATGTGCAGGAATAGTTGGTACACTATCTACGCATTCGATGAACAGGAGTTAGTGGGGATGACACGTGTTATTTCAGATGGCGTAATTACTGGGATAATTTGTGGTGTGTGCGTATTACCAAGCTATCAGTCAAAAGGAATTGGCAAAGAAATGTTGAATCGCACCATTACTCATTGTGAGCAACATAGAGTTATTCCTCAACTCATGTGCGCTGAAGGCCTAGAGTCATATTATGAAACACTTGGATTTAAGAAATTTACCACTGGCATGTCAAAAAATATTAATCGATAGATTTTATTTGGAGTGATTTTGTTGAAGAAAATTTATTTAATCAGGCACTGTGAGGCTGAAGGACAGCCATCTAAGGCACAGTTAACCGCAAAAGGTTACAATCAGGCAGTTGAGTTAGCGGAGTTTTTTTCTACTTTTAATATTGACAGGATTATTTCTAGTCCCTTTACACGTGCTATTCAATCTATTCAGCCCCTTGCTGAGAAAATAGACATTGAGATTGAGACTGATTCGCGTTTAACTGAACGTGTACTTAGTAATATCGATCTAGATGATTGGCTCGAAAAACTAAAATTAACATTTGACCATCTCGACCTAAAATATGTTGGGGGGGAGTCGAGTCTTGAGGCAATACAACGTATTGTTGAAGTGGTAGAGGAAGTCTTTTCCGGAGAAACAGAAAATACGATCATCGTCACACATGGGAATTTAATGTCTCAACTAATAAACCATTACCATAAAGATTTTGGATTTGATGAATGGCAAAACCTTAGTAATCCTGATGTATTTTTATTGAAAAATGATAATAATAACGTGTTGTTTGAGAGATTGTGGGGGGAAATTTAATATGGAATTAGAAAGGGGTTTTTCAAATGTACAAACTAAAAACAAAAGAAACGGATAATAGCGTTATTGAGTTTATTGAAAATGTAGATCATCCCAAAAAACGTGAGGACGCGTATCAGTTATTAGATATTTTTACCGAAACCACTGGTTACAAGGCAAAGATGTGGGGACCGAGTATCATTGGTTTTGGTTCCTACCATTATAAATATGATTCAGGTCATGAAGGCGATGCACCGCTTGTCGGGTTTTCCCCACGAAAAGCAAAAATCAGTTTATATTTTGCCACAGGTGACACCGAGAGAGAAAAATTGTTGCAGAAATTTGGAAAACATACTTCAGGAAAAGCATGCGTGTACATTAATAAAGTTGCAGATATTGATATTGAAGTATTAAAAGCATTAATAAAGCAATCGATTACCTTTTTGAATAAAACCTATCCATCATAACAGGAATGTCACATGAGTACATCAATGAATGCAATATGATCTACCATAGGGTCTACTTTCATATGCAGACTACATTCTGCCTACCAAGACCCAGTTCAAGGCTTAGGGTATTTATACCTATCATATCTTGGTAGTTCGTTATAACACGACACAACTCTTCCTATACCCACTATCTTTATAGTTAAATAGTTATGGCAAACAAAGATTTTCGTTGGATTTTGTAAAACTATTAAAGTTTACTAACCTATCAATTTCACAGATAATCTAGTGGAAACGCTTACACCTTTATAAAAATAGGAGGGTTTAAATGAAGAAGAAAAATGTAGCATCGGTTTTATTAACAGCAGGTTTAGTGTTAAGTGTCAATGGAGTATATGCACAGGGGCCAAGCGGGGCACCAAACTCGAATGCAGCATCTGCGTTCGACAACAAGATTATCAAGAAGATTAGTGCCGATAATATGTATAACACAATTGCACTTTTATCCGAACAGCCTCGAGCTGCTGGCACTCCAGGGGAGCTCAAGGGAGCAAATTACATAAAAAGCCAGTTTGAACAGTATGGGTACGAGACAGAGCTGCAGTCTTTTCCAATCTATGAGGCCGTTAGAGGCACTGTGAGTGGGGTTCTAGAAATTGGTGGGCAGGATTTAAAGCCATATGTATTTTCAGGATCCTATAGCGGAGAGGTAACGGCTGAAGTAGTATATGTTGATCTTGCAAAAGCTGGCACTGTACCAGATTCCGTAAAAGGAAAGATTGCCCTAATTAAACGCGGGGATATTACATTCGTTGAAAAGTTGCAAAATGTAATAGATAAGGGTGCAGGCGGAGTTATTTTATATAACACGGCTGAATCAACAGGTGTTGGGGTTGCGGATCCAGGACAAAATATTCCTGCAGTTACCATTACAAAATCTCAAGGTGAAGCAATAATAGAAAAACTAAACGCAGGATCGGTAACCGCTCATATTAAAGTTACAGGGTCGGGTTATGTGGAAAAAACCTCCTACAATGTCATTGCTAAGATGAAACCGCATAAAAACAAAGATACCGGTCAGATCGTCATGATTGGAGCGCACCACGATTCTGTTCCAGGAGGTCCAGGGGCAAACGATGATGCCTCTGGAGTATCTGCCGTACTAGAGCTTGCCCGAGTCATGGCGAATATGCCGATTGATACAGAGCTTCGGTTCGCAACATTTGGCTCCGAGGAAAAGGGTCTGTTAGGATCTACCTATTATGCTAGTACGTTAAGTTCGGAGGAAGCTGACAGAATGGTCGCACACTTCCAAATGGATATGATCGGTAGTAAGGATGCAGGCGGTGATCATGCTGCAAACGGATTGATCATGTATACGATTGATGGAAAGAAAAATTTAGTCACTGATCTTGCTTCTGCTGCAGGTGCAAGAACTGCATTAGGAGAAGTTGTTCCGTACGGCCAGTTAGGACGAAGTGATCATCAGCCATTCCATGAATTAGGGATTCCGGCTGCATTATTTATTCACTCACCACTGGAGCCATGGTATCATACACCGGCTGATACGATTGATAAAATTGATAAAAACAAGTTACAAGAAACAGCTGAAATCGTTGGTGCATCCGTTTATCAAATCGCTCGACCGGACACGCCAGCCTTACAGCATTCACGTGTAGCCCCAAAACCGGTTGATTATGATTTCGAGAATCGCCCACCAGGAGCATAATTAATTGTATAAAAAAAATGGCGGAAGAAAAGTTTTCCGTCATTTTTCTTTCGTTAATAGGATTACCAAAAATGGACAATTCATTGTTTAACCCTATATAATTTAGGATAATAATAGTAGTTGAACTATTTGAATGGAGAGATGTAAATGATTAATAAAGTTGGACAAATTATGGTATACGTTAATAATCAAGATGAAACAGTGAAATTTTGGACAGAGAAAGTAGGATTTACAGTCATTTCTGACCAAAATAATGGTCAAGGTATGAGATGGATAGAGATTGCGCCATCAAAGGATGCAGAAACGAGTATCGTTCTTCATAATAAGGAATTAATCGCAAAAATGCAGCCTGAATTACATCTTGGCACCCCATCGCTCATGTTTTACTCTGATAACCTTGAGCAATTATATAAAGATTTTACAGATAAAAATATGACAGTCGGCGAAATGGTCAATATGCCTGGAGGTAAAGTTTTTAACTTTGCAGATAACGAGAACAATTATTTTGCTATTATGGAAAAAAAGTAATAACAATTAAACACACAAGAACGGCTAGAATACGCAATTTTAGTCGCTTTTGTGTCTTTTTACTTTTTAAGGGGGAGTTGAAAATGAAAGCAATTGTTGTGAATCAACCTGGAGGAGCAGAACAATTACACGTTAAGGATGCAACTATTCCAAGTATAAAACCCGGTGAATTATTGATAAAAGTAAAAGCTTTTGCCATCAATCGGACAGATATTGTTTCCCGAGAAGGAAAATCTGGATATATGTCTAATCCTATTTTAGGGATTGAAGTGGCCGGTGAGGTTGTGGAAGCTGCGGAAGGAACTACGATTGAGATTGGAACACGGGTCATGGGTCTTGTGAATGGCGGGGGTTATGCTGAATATGCGGTCATGCCGGCGGACCGGGCGATGAAGGTTCCTGCACATTTATCATTCGAAGAGGCTGCTGCGATTCCGGAGGTTTTCTTAACTGCGTATCAAACCCTGTTTTGGTTAGGGAACCTATCCCCACAAGAAACAGTCCTCATTCACGCTGGAGGAAGCGGTGTTGGGACAGCAGCCATCCAATTAGTCAAACAAATGACTGATGCAAAAATTATCACAACCGCAGGGTCACAGGAAAAGCTGGATTTTTGTAAAACGCTTGGTGCGGATATTGGAATCAACTACAAAGAGCAGTCTTTCGATGAAGAAGTCTTAATAGCGACAAATTCTCAGGGCGCTGATGTGATTCTAGATTTCATCGGTGCCTCTTATTGGAAGCAAAACTTAAAGAGTTTAAAGATGGATGGACGCTGGGTATTGATTGGTGTTTTGGGCGGTGCAATGGTTGAAAATATTAATATAAGGGAACTTATGGAAAAAAGGGCCCAAATAAAAGGAACTCTATTAACACCAAGAAGTGATCAATATAAGAAAGAATTAACCGAGGAGTTTATGAGCAAAGTAATGCCATTGTTTGACCAGCAAAAAATCCGACCAATTGTTGATACCGTATTCCCGTTTGAGGAGATTCAAGAAGCACATCGGCATATGGAGGCAAGTAAGAATATTGGTAAAATTGTCGTTCGGGTTTTGAATTAATTTAGTCAACAAGCAAGAGCATTTCTCCATGCTCTTGCTTGTTTTTTATAGATTAAATATAAAAGAACTGATTGATACCTTCAGTCTCTAATAAATTTCCAATAAAGAAGGATCCAAAAATACCATATACAGCACTCACTTCATCAAATCTGGTTTCATAGATCAATTTTTTGAATTGAAGGGCATCATCGCAAAATAGGGAAACCCCCCATTCAAAGTCATCAAAGCCGACAGAACCGGTGACAATTCGTTTAACCTGCTCAGAATAGGGCTTTCCGTTATCAATATGTTCAAACATTAATCTTTTCCGATCTTCCATCGGAAGCATAAACCAATTCGTTTTTTCACCGCGCAGCTTGCTCATTGGATAAAAACAAATATAGTCCGTCTTTGGTATAGTTGGGTAAAGCTTGGCTCTCATGGCTGGATCCCCGAATGGATTGGCTGACATGCCCGAATAGCTGCTTTTTTCAATAACGGACACGTAGGAGAATGTCGGTTTCGTAAAATCAGCCAGTACCGTTTTGTTAAATGCAGTTTTCACTTCAATGAGGTCTTTCATCGTTGGTCTTAGAATCATGAACATAAGGTCGGCTTTATTCCCAGCAATGGTATAAACAGTGTGACTGCCGTTATGTTCATTCTCAATTGTTTCCCATTTATGTAATAGCCCTTTATATTCATGAAGGGCATGTTCTCGTTCAGCCTCAGTGGCTAACTTCCACTTAGCCCAATCCATCGTCCGGAAATCGTGCAAACAGTACCAGCCTTCAATTGTTGCCATCGCTTGGTTTATTATTATCACTCCAAAATAAAAAGTATTATTAATTATTTCCTATTTAATTGATAATTATTTTCATTAAAGCATGTTGTGATATATATCACACATATGAAAAAATCCGAAAAACACGTTCCTGTACTACAATTCATCAAATCAAAAATTAGTATTGGGCATACCAGTAATGATTAATTTTTCTGCCAAAATATTGGGTAGGATATTTCATCTTATCCAGGAAAAAATAAACATGGTGTTTAGACACCAATTTAACGACGATGTGGGGGAATTACGATGAATATTCGTGAAGGCTTAATTCCAACTGCTTTAGGCACTGCAGTAACTGCGACAGGTTATGTATTAAAGCAAAAACGCAGGTCGAATAAAATGGTAGCTAATACTGTTTTCGGTTTTGGTCTAGCACACGTGGTATTGGGCGTAATTGACCTTGTAGAACACCGCCGTTAGAGAACAAGACGAGTACAGTCTGTACTCGTCTTCTGTGTTTAGCATTAAAACAGGATTTATAGGAAAAAGTAAAAAAAAGGAGGTGTACAACTATGAGATTAATACACAAAATTGCTTTAGTACTAGTGATAATAGGAGCAATCAATTGGGGTTTAATTGGTTTATTTAGATTCGATTTAGTTGCAGCTATTTTTGGCGGTCAAAGTGCCTTTTTGTCAAGAGTAATCTATTCTCTTGTTGGATTAAGTGGCCTGATTTGTATAAGCCTGCTATTTGCGCCAATGCGAAAGGAAGAGCATAATGTAAATCGCCAAGGCACTGGAAACTTAAATTATGCTACCGAGTTTGGTGAGGAAACCGATTTATCAAAATTAAAAAAGGATTAAAAAAACACCTTGGATGACATAGTCATCTGAGTGTTTTTTTGATGCTGTTAAAATTTTTGAAAATAAAGTTCTCTCCCTTCCTGCCATTCAGTGTAACTCTAAAAATGCTTTATTCCTTAAGTTCAAAATAATAGCAGAAAAAGTCAGTAATGATTAACGGTGTATAGGACAAAATACAATTGTGCTTCAGGAAAGGTGGCACTGTTGATGAATAAATTCACCTATACACTAAGGAGGGCAACGATGGGAATTTTAAGCGGAAATCCAAAGGAAGAGCCTTTGCATTATGGTGAGGTTTTTGATCTTTGGGCCTCATTATTAGCGGGCAATGGGATGGTTGCAGGTTATCAAACCATGATCAACCATGCAGGAGACGATGATTTAAAAAAGCTATTGGCAGAAGCAGTTGAATTATGCCAGCAGGAAAAGAAACAAGTGGAAGAACTTTTAAAGGAGAATGGGGTAGGTTTACCGCCTGCAGCACCGGAGCCGCCACAAGCATGTTTGGAGGATATCCCAGTTGGTGCTAGAATCCCTGACCCAGCTATCGCTGCAACACTTTCGGCTGATATCGCAGCTGGATTAGTAGCTTTTAGTACAGTGATGGGTAAATCAATCAGGGAAGATGTAGCCATGATGTATGGCCAATTTCATATTCAAAAAGCAGCTCTTGGATTAAAGGTCCTTCGATTAAATAAGGAAAAAGGCTGGCTGATTCCTCCACCGTTGCATCTTAACAAAAATGGTGATTGTTAGAAATCGGATGGAGAATAATCAACAAAAAGGATGAACACTAGTGTTCATCCTTTCTGGTCTTTAATCATTAAGAATTTAAATCTTATAGGCCGGGGCTATGTTCATTTGGCACTTCAGTCAGCTCTGCCTAATAATGTATTACATTAAGTACTTAAGTATCTATTACAAATAATAATTTTTCCAATTCAATTTATCTCCCCCATAATCTAGATATATTTAGTGGAACAATTTCACTTCCGTTTAATCGTTTATGTATTAAAGGATTTTCGAAGGGGTCATAATTTGTACCTTCTTTATCCGAATAACGAGCTCTTACATCAACACCTAAAATTCTTCGTATTTTACTTTTGTAGGTCATGTAATCATCTCCTTAATAATCAATAACATTATTTTCTTTCTGGCTCAAATAAAAATACTTTTTCGTAACTGCCAAATTCCCCCTGTTTTTGTAATACCATTTAAAGGATTTCGAAAATCTAAATATTATTTTTTAAAAAACAAATAGTATAATTAGCTGACTTAAAGGCGGGATAGAATTTTTATGGATTATATTGAACAGATATGCCCGGGGCCACAGGAAGTAAAGAAGGGTTCTGCTAAAGAAGGAGAGAAGAGTGAAATATCAAAACAAAAGTGGGCAATTGTTTCCCTTTCATCTATACCGTTAGTAATGACTTTAGGGAATTCGATATTAATCCCTGTTTTACCCTCAATGGAGAAAAAATTATCGATTTCCTCATTTCAGACAAGCATGATTCTCACCGTCTATTCTATCGTTGCCATCTTTTTGATTCCTGTTGCAGGATACCTTTCTGATCACATAGGGAGAAAAAAGGTGATTATTCCGAGTTTAATTATTGCAGGGATGGGAGGTCTAATTGAAACTTCCAATACCTTTGGAAAAGTGTTGAGTCCTTGGCATTTTCTAATCCAACCGCGATGCGGATTAGTCCTGGACTTATGTGTTCAATCGTTAATTTATCTTCATTATCTCCAAGGTCCGGCGATATGATAAGGCTTTTAAAGGAACCCCAGGATACACCTACTTTAAAAACATTCATTTTGTTAATGATTAATTTTACATTTTTGAAATGTGCCTATTTCAATTCAAAACTCATTAATCCACTATATCCTGTAACTGTATGACTGATATTGAATTTCCCTAAATATTTTAATAGTTCCATTGTGGAATAATAAAAATTACTTACACAAAGTACATGTTCACCACTCTTCACACTATTGATTAAACTAGCACTAATGGCGGCCATGCCTGAGGCAAAGCATCTACGCTCCTCACCGCGCGCTAATGCTACAGAGCCTTTTCAACTGAATTAAATTTAATCATGAGAATTGCTGCAACTATTTCAATACTTCCTGATAGTACTCTTAATAAGGCCATTCCCAAAATGGTAAGTTCAATAAAAATAAACATATTTTCCTCCTAAATGGTTTAACTCCAAAGAGCATAAATCCCCTGATATCCAAAATATAATCCAAACACGATTAATGAAACCCCGGAAACAATGGATATTGCGATTAGACTTTTAACGTTTAGAAGTTTTCGAAACCCTGAGGTAAGCGCGGCAACAAATATATCCCAAAAAGTCAGACCAAGAAAAATCATACTGCTATATAACAAGAGCATTTCGGTACCATTCGTTTGGATGGTCTTGGCTAAAACAGAGCCATAGATCCCTAACCAGAATAAAATGGACAATGGACTTGAAATAGAGAGGATAAATCCTGTTAGAAAGCACTTAAATATGGACTCCTTTTTTCTGCTGTAATTTAAGGTAATAGTATTGGAGTTTTTTATACTCTCTACTCCGGAATAAATGAGAACAAATCCCCCAAATAGCCAGAGAAAGATTTGAAAAATAGGAATATCTAGAAATTGAACCATTCCTAGATAAACCAGCAACATAAAGCATCCATCTGCAATCATAGAACCAACACCAACAATCCAGGCGTGCCAAAAACCATTTTTAATCCCTTTATCTAAGCGGGCAGAATTAACGGGCCCAATCGGAGCTGCTAATGTAAAACCCAAAATAATGTAGCTAATTAAAATGCTTATACTCAAAAAAGATCACTCCACTCCAATTGATTACCTAACTTATACATTTTATGAAGAAAGTTTAGACTCATGTCCAAAAAAAAATTCTGGGAGTGGATTTAAGTTATCAAATTGTGGGAAATCCTTCCCACTCCTATATATAGGCATTTGTTTAGGGCAAATTCAAATATCCAGTCATAGGTTATCCAGGTAAAAAGAAACGTGCGTAGTAATTGGAGGTATATTATTTCATGACCAAGTCCTTTATTATTCCACAGGTATATCAATCAGGTTTAAATATTATCCAAACAGAGAAGGCCATTAAGCAAATTAAGGATTTTTTTGAAAAGAGTTTAGCCGATGCCCTAAATTTAATTAGAGTATCAGCACCTATCCTTTTAAAATCTGGCAGTGGAATTAACGACAACTTAAATGGGGTGGAACGGATTGTATCTTTTCATGCACGAGATGTCCAACATTCCAAATGGAAGTAGTTCAATCTTTGGCAAAGTGGAAACGGATGGCGCTTGCACGGTATGGATTTCCTGTTAATGAAGGACTTTATATAGATATGAATGCTATTAGAAGAGATGAAGATTTAGACAATCAGCACTCCATATTTGTTGATCAGTGGGACTGGGAGACACTTTGGTTTTTTTTTCATGGCATCTAACTAACTATGGGTGTAAATAATAACTTAAGTATACGAGCAAGCTGAAGAGTATTTTTTACAGGATTACTACATAAGGGGAGTTTATTACATGGATTTTTTTATTCCAAAGGCTGGCGGGAAGAGTAAGGGTGGTGAGAAAGGAAATTTAAGCTGGTGGCAGTTGTCATTAATTGGGATTGGCTGTACGATTGGAACTGGTTTTTTTCTTGGGTCAACGATTGGTATAAAAGTAACAGGCCCCTCTATTGTCTTTTCCTTTATTTTAGCTGCCTTAGGGACGTACGTTGTTTATAATTTATTAGCTAAGATGACGGCTGAGGATCCTCAAGATGGTTCGTTTTGCTACTATGCAAATAAAGCATTTGGTCGATGGGCTGGATTTAGCTGCGGCTGGAATTATTGGTGCTCCAATATCTTGATAATGGGGAGCCAACTGACTGCACTTTCAATTCTATCAAGATTTTGGTTTCCGAATGTTCCTCTTTGGCTATTTGCGACGGGGTATGCGATTCTATCTATTATTGTTGTTCTAACAGGTAATAAAGGTTTTGATAAAGTAGAAAATGTATTAGCCATCATTAAAACAGCCGCTATCGTCATGTTTATTATTATAGCTGGTGCTGCCGTGTTTGGCTGGATCCATGGGGGTGTGAAACACCCTGGTTTTCCTCATTCAACAAAAGAACTTTTTCCGGAAGGGTACAAAGGGTTTTGGTCCTCTTTAATCTATGCATTTTATGCATACGGAGGAATTGAAGTTATTGGTCTCATGGCGATGAGGCTAAAAAAGAAAGAGGATGCGCCTAAAGCCGGAATTATCATGTTGATTATTTTAGTCATCATTTATGTGATTTCAATAGGGCTTGCAGTCTATATGGCTGCACATGGAGCATTTACTGAAAAGGAAAGCCCCTTTGTCACGGCATTGGATAAATATCATTTTGCCTTTTTTCCGCATGTATTTAATGCGGCTATTATTTTAGCCGGATTTTCAACTATGACTGCTTCTTTATTTGGGGTAACTACACTTCTTGTGACTCTAGCGGAAGGCGGTGATGCACCATCCTTGTTTTCCAAAAAGCTAAAGAAGTTTAAAGAACTACCACTTCCATCCTTAGGACTGGCCACACTTGGATTAATTGCATCAATTGTCACTGCATTGCTGCTGCCAGGTAAGATTTATGAGTACATTACCACAGCAGCAGGCATTTTAATTCTCTTCAACTGGTCCTTTATTATCATTTCTGCTCTGCATATTTTGGAAATCAAGCTAGGAGGGAAAATGCTAGCTTTCTTAGGATTAGCTCTTATACTAGCTGCAGTAAGTGGTACATTAATGGAAAAGAGTATTCGTATGGGTCTATTTGTCAGTTTATTAGTAGCCGCGATTATTGGATTAATTGCATTTATCATGCAAATTAAGGTATGGAAAAAGGAAAGTCAACTAGGTTAGGAATACAAGAATATCTAAGTGGAAATCCTAAACTCAAATACGAATTGAGGAGATTACTGATGGATATTATCAACCCAATGGAGATAATAAAACCAATTAATTTAAGCACCAAAGAATTAGATGAAACTCAACCTTTGACATCCATAGAAATGGGGAAACTATGGGTTACATATGTTGGAAACAGTATGTCCAGCCAGATTTTAAGTTATTTTCTCCAACATTGTGAGGATCAATATATTCAGACGCTATTAGAAAATGGTTTAGCCTTATCTAAAGACTTTATGCAGAGGATCGAAGGATTTTTTAAGAAAGGTAATTTCCCAATACCTTTAGGTTTGACTGAAGAGGATGTAAATCTTGGTGCCCCTCGTTTATTTGAGGATGATTTCTACGTGCATTATTTAAAATATGCGGCAAAAGCAGGTCTTAGCCTTTATGCAGTAGCAGTTCCATTAGTAATGAGGGAGGATATTAGGGAATTTTTTGTTTATTGCAATCAATGCGCTACCATCCTTTTAGGGCAGATTAATAATGTTTTATTTGAAAAAAAGTTAATTGCAAAACCCCCTATTATCCCTACACCAAACGGAAATGATTTTATTAAAAATCAAAGTTATTTAAAAGGTTTTGTAGGCGGTATTAGGCCATTACATGCATTAGAAATTACACACCTTTACGATAACATTGAGAACAACGCAACGAGTAAGGCATTATTATTGGGATTTCACCAGACAGTTAAGGACGAAAAGATAAAGGATTTGTTTAAACGGGGTTTGGATATGACCGAGAAATCAGTAAAGCAATATATGGAAAAACTTCAAATAGAAAACTTACCCACTCCGTCCTACATAGACCATTTAGTAACAACGTCTACATACCCACCGTTTTCCGATAAAATCATGTTATTTCATAAAGTGGACATGTTCTCCATGAAGATTAGGTCGTTTGGAAACTCATTAGCGGTAAATGGTAGAAGAGACATAGCAATGTTATATGGAAGAACGCTCATAAACATTGGCTTATTTGTCGATGATGGGGCAAATATCTTAATTGAAAAAGGGTGGATGGAATCACCGCCAAAAGCTTTTGACAGGGTTTGATTATCTTTATACAAATCAACATTTTATAGTAAATATCATTTAAGGGGAACAAAGATGAGAATCCGTTTTGGTTATGTGGCGAATGCCCTAGGTTTATGGGATGCCAGCCCTTCAAAAGCTTTAACCTTTGCCCGGTATTCAGCCCTTCCTAAAGACGAGCGAATGGAAAAGCTCAAAGCGGTAACAGCGCTAAATTTACACCATACTAAAAGAATTTTGCATTATAATATTGCGCACGAAATCAAATTATATCGGTTTTCAAGCTCACTTGTCCCCTTGGCCACCCATCCAGAAGTGAAGTGGGATTTCGTAACTCCTTTCAAAAATGAATGGGAAGAGCTTGGACAATTGATCCGCCAATTTCGAATTCGGCCGAGCTTTCATCCTAATCAATTTACACTTTTCACAAGCCCCCGTGCGGAAGTGACTTTGAATGCAGTCAAGGATATGGAATTCCATTTTAAGATGCTCGAAGCAATGAATGCACTGGAAAGAGGAATCATCAATATTCATATTGGCGGTGCTTATGGAGATAAAGAGACGTCTTTAAAACGATTCCATCAGAATATAAAAAACTTACCAAGTGAAATAAAAACGCATATGACACTGGAAAATGATGATAAGACCTATAATGTTGAAGAAACCTTGGTTACATGTGAAAAAGAAAAGATTCCAATGATTCTTGATTATCATCACTATATGGCGAATCAAGGGGAAGTTAACCTTTCCCTTTTTTTACAACGGATCTTTAACACATGGAATACGATTCCAAAGGTCCATATTTCTTCACCAAAGTCAGATCAAGCCTATCGTTCACATGCCGATTATGTCTCTTTGGATTTCATTCTTCCATTTTTGAAAATAGCAAAGGATCTAAATCAAGACTTTGACATTATGATTGAAGCGAAGCAGAAAAACCTGTCGATGTTGCAGCTTATCGAAGAAATCGCCTCTATTCGAGGAGTCAAACGGCTATCTGGCGGTGAGGTGGAATGGTAATTAAAAAGACCGGGGAATGAGGTAAATAAATGACCATCGTACGATTAGGATATGTAGCCATGAGTAAGGAGTTAAAAAACGCTTCACCTTCCCAAACCATGACCTTTGCCCAATTCCAGAAAATTGATGATCGCGTGGCAGCGATTCGGAAATTGGAACGGATTTCGCTGTCGAATTTACAACATACACTCAGAATTTTAAAGCATAATGCTGCATCGGACATTCATTTTTATCGATTAACTTCTCGACTTATCCCACTGGCCAACCATGAAGAACTACTTGATTGGAATTATTTAAAGCCTTTGAAAAACCAGCTGAGGGAAGTTGGTGATTTTGCCAAAGAACACGAAATAAGAATTGATTTCCATCCTGATCACTTTGTTCTTATCAACTCGATGAAGAAAGATGTTTTAAAAAACTCAATTCAAACGTTGAAGATGCATTATTTATTATTTAAGGGGATGGGGATTGATCAAACCCACCGGTGTGTGATGCATGTAGGAGGAAATTATAAAGAGACAGAAACATCACTAGAACGGTTTGTCGATAATTGGATGGTAGTTCCAAGATCAATTCAAAAAATGATTATGCTTGAAAATGACGATACATCATTTACCCTAGAGGATACGCTTTACTTGTGTGAGAAACTGGATATTCCACTTGTGTTCGATTATCACCATCACCTGGCCTATCATCGAAATGCCAATTGGGAAGATCAGTGGGGTCGCGTCATCCAAACTTGGAGGAATTCATCATTACCAATAAAAATGCATATTTCCAGTCCAAAAAGCCAAAAAGCTTTTCGCCATCATGCAGATTTTGTGGACGTGGAGATGTTCTTTCAGTTCCTAACAGGAATTAAGGGCAGCGTTCCACAAATTGATTGTATGATTGAGGCCAAGAGAAAAGATGAAGCCCTGTTTCAATTAATGGAAGAAATAAAAAAGAGAAATGACGTGGAAATCATTGATGGCTCTTCGTTTTACTTAAGATGAGACCGAAGAGCCAAGATTTATGTTGCTTAGTTTTCAAATGAAATTTCTTGTGGTGGTTCACCGTTAAGATTTAAGATACGGATCGTTTCCGGCTTAATTTCCAATAGTACATAGTTGGGATCATTTGGGCCCTCAAACCATTTAGTAAAAGATTCCTCCCAGAATTGATCCTTTAAAGCCTGTGTTTCCTGCAAAAAAGTAGTGCCTAGAATTTCGACATAGGCATCGTTAAGCCCTTTCTCTTCGTAACCCAGTAATACAGAGACGAAGGGGGTTTTTTCAATTTCATTGATTTTTTCCGTGTCTTTTTTGGTTGGTGTGAATAACGTTAAATCCTGATTATAAAAGGACATATATCTAGAATGAGGTTTATTATTTTCAACTGATGACAGAATACCGATTTTGTGATTAGAGATGATGTTAATAATCTTATCTTTTAGTACTTGATCACTCATAGAATTTCCTCCTTTGGTGCTTTGTCCATTGATTTAAATCATTTGGTATCTTTAGGAAACTAATAAGCCATTGATTGAACTAAAAACTTCTTGAACTGCCTCTTTACCCGCCTTTTCCCATCTGCTTTTATCATAAATATACCCGTCTTTATCCAATGGAGTTTGAAATTGATCAAGTCCAGTTGTACCAGTAACAAATGAATTTTCATCATGATCTAGTCCAATATTGACGACATGCTTAATGACAAAAGGTGCTCCAAACTCAACCAAGGTATTAGAATGATCTAAAGCACCGTCTACTACATAAATAGGAACTCTTAGATAAATAGACTCTCCACCGTCACGCCATAATAATGCGTCGAATTTACCCTGGTCATAATCAAAATTACTGCAAAAACTACATCCTAAAGAATGAAAGATATCACGCACTGCCCCAAAATATGCTCTTTTTCCTTCGATTTCTGTTTGTAATTGAATCATTTTTACTTCACTCCTGTACTTAAAGATCATTACCTATTCTTAACCAGGAAATGAATAAAATACCTAGATTTCAATGAAAAATTGGAAATGTAAATATTTATTATGGTCGAATAACAACGGAAATCTTACAAATGCTAATGAACAAAGGAGGTGCTTAAATTGTCTAATCAGCAGCGTAGTAACCGTGAGAAACAAAAAGGGCAATCTGGTACAGGATCGAAGTACCATGAGGAGCATGCAGGAAAAGTGACAGGCTATGGTCAACCTGATCCCAATGCAGAGGGGCTTACGAATATGACTGACAAGCCTTCTTCATAATCAACACTTTTACGCTCTTTTAGCGGCGTTTTTTTCGGTTAGACAATAATGAGAGGACGGTGCTGGTAGTGGAAGTAAATCAGAATGATCACTCCTACAATCCGGGAGACATTGTCTACGTTTTTTATCGTAATCCCCATACACAGGACGTAGCAAATGTGCAGTCGGCAGCCGTTGTAAATAACCCTGAAAATCCTGGTGAATTGGCGATATTTCTATATGAAACCTATTACCCATTAACGAATGATATGGCAGTCTACCAGAGTGAGGCTGAAGCTATGGAGGTCTATGAACAGTATTTTAGCTTTGAATAGAATGGGGAGTACCACATGAATAAACCATTTACACCACAGCTTGTTTACTTTGAACCAGCCGCATTAGAGTATCCGCTTGGAAAGGAACTGAAGGAGAAATTTGAAAAAATGGATGTGGAAATTCGTTATACTACCTCACATAATCAAGTTAGAAACCTTCCTGGAGAAACGGATTTCCAAAGATATCGAATTGCTAAGTCTACCCTAGTAGTGGGGATAAGAAAAACCCTTAAGTTTGATACATCCAAGCCTTCAGCGGAATATGCCATTCCGTTTGCGACAGGCTGTATGGGACATTGTCATTATTGTTATTTACAAACGACGATGGGATCGAAGCCCTATATTCGTACATACGTCAATGTTGAGGATATTTTAGAGGCTGCCGATAAGTATATGGAGGAAAGAGCACCTGAAATTACACGATTTGAAGCATCCTGTACATCCGATATTGTCGGCCTTGATCACCTAACCCATACGTTAAAACGGGCCATTGAGCATTTCGGAAAATCAGAGTTAGGGAAGCTGCGTTTTGTCACCAAATTTCATTATGTAGATCACCTACTTGATGCCAAGCATAATGGAAAGACAAGATTTCGCTTTAGTGTCAACGCAGATTATGTGATAAAAAATTTCGAGCCGGGAACCTCACCATTAGCTAAACGAATCGAAGCAGCAGGAAAAGTAGCTAGAGCTGGTTATCCATTGGGATTCATTGTTGCCCCCATTTACCTTCATGAAGGCTGGGAAGAAGGCTATTATCATTTATTTGAACGACTCAATGAAGAATTACCACTGGACGCTCGGGACGATATTACCTTTGAATTTATTCAACATCGATTTACCAAGCCGGCGAAGCGTGTGATTGAAAAAAATTATCCAATGACAAAATTGGAATTGGATGAAACAGCAAGAAGATATAAATGGGGTAAGTACGGAATAGGGAAGTATATTTATCAGAAAGAGGAAGAAGAGGATATTAAGAGTCATCTTTATTCCTACATGGAAAAGTTTTTCCCTAATGCCAAATTGGAATACTTTACGTAAGAGGTATAAATTACCATTAGCTATGACACACGATCTTTCAATCGAAAAATTGTGTGTTTTTTTTTTATTAGATTAGACCACTCTTTAGTAACTATTAGTTTTTTAGGTTCATATATTTAAGAGTCTTACATACATTTAGACTATAACCGTACAAGCTATATGATTGTATAGGTGCCAATCAAAAAGTAAGGGTTTGAATTGAAAGGGGAAAAAGCAGATGGAACTCCTACAACAAATCATAAATAGTTATAGTGCTTTTTTTTCACTTGAGACATTAGAGAATGTCGTTTCGGATCCAGCTAGCTGGGGAATTATTGGAACCCTTATTATTCTAGAAGGATTATTATCTGCTGATAATGCCCTTGTCCTGGCAGTTATGGTAAAGCATTTGCCAAATGAGCAACGGAAGAAAGCCCTATTCTATGGAATTTTTGGCGCCTATTTTTTCCGCATTGTGGCCATTGGTTTAGGGGTTTCACTCATTAACATTCCTTGGATTAAAATTGTCTGCGGTCATTATCTTTTGTGGATTGTCTTTCAAAACTTTTTTCAGAAAAAGGAGGAGGAAGATGATGTTCAAAATAAGAAAATGGGATTCTGGCGGACGGTGTTAACCGTGGAGCTCATGGACATTGCCTTTAGCTTTGATAGCGTAATTGCGGCATTTGGCGTTTCTAATCAAGTATGGGTATTATTCCTCGGAGGTGTGCTGGGTATCTTAATGATGCGCGGGGTCGCCCAATTATTCTTGACATTGATTGAAAAAATTCCCGAATTTGAAACAACTGCATTTTTACTAATTGGCGTGATTGGTGTAAAAATGATCATCGCTGCTTTCGGCTTCCATATGGATGAAATTGTATTATTTAGTATTTTAATCGCCGTTTTCTTAGGCACATTCATCGTTCACTTTTTCAGGAAAAATTCTGGAAATGAAAGAACCTTGTAAAGGGAACTCTGAGTGAGTTCCTTTTAATTTTTCAAATATTGAAGCGTTCAATTCTAATTAACATAATTCAAACGATTTGAATATATAAATACACAAAAGAATTTTTCTCAGGGAACAACTAGATGAACTGCACACCTACAGGAGGAAAATATGCATTATTTGTCTGTATTATTAATCGGAATTGCGGCTAATCTTGATAATTTAGGAATAAGCGTGTCATATGGATTCAGGTCAATAAGAATCACATTTGTTTCCAATTTAATGATCGCGACCGTTTCCATGATATGTGCGTATCTTTCCATTATTGCAGGGGAATTTATCTCTCAATTTATTTCTATAAGAACGGCTAATGTAGCTGGTGGTTTGATCATTATTTGTATTGGAATCAAATGTATTATAGATTCATTCTCTGCTCAAGAATCTCCAAGTGAAGTTAAAGTTGATTCTAATTTTTCGCATGTTATTACTCATCCGGATTCAGCAGATGTAAACGATGATAAAGTTATTTCTGTAAAAGAGTCAATTTTTTTAGGATTTGCGTTAGCGATCAATTGTTTAGCAATGGGATTAGGGGCAGGAATTACGGGAGTTTCTCCTGCTTTAACCACATTGTCAATTGGATTATTTTCCTTCCTATCCATTTGGAGTGGAATAAAACTTGGAAGTAAGATTTGTGGTATGAACATTGGCAAGTACTCTAATAGTGTTGCAGGATTCTTGTTAATCATGATTGGGGTTTATGAAATGATTATATAAAAAATCTTATTAAAAAAAGAGGTAGTTCCTTATAACGGAGGGTTCGAAATTGGCGTGTAAACCGATCCTGGTTTTGGCACGCCATTTTTTATTTGAACTGGCTGAATTTTAATAACGTCTTTAAATGCTGATCCTTCAACTAACTGTTATAATTAAGAATAAATCATTGATAGTCATGTCTTTTGATTAGTAAATTTAAATGGATGTCTATTTCTTGTAAGCATTGAATGAGGTGGTATTCGATTTTGAAAAAACTATTTTTTCTATTCATATGTGTTTGTGCCTTTATGTTTCTATCGGAAAAAGAGTTGATTCCTTCTATTGATCAAGTAAAAAACTTTTTAAACTTAAATAGTCTCCAATTATCTGATCAAGAAAATCAAGAAAATGAAACGAAAGAAGCCAAAGTGACGGAGCAACCACCGGAGGAATCCACCCCGGTATCATCAAATGCAAACTATCAGCCTACGGAGATCCAGACCTATCGGGTCACGGTAGAAAATGGCACGCTGGTAATTACAGGAAAACCCACTGAATATGGAAAGTTCAATAAAGCAAATGGAGTCATTTTATATATTCAAGAAGTGCGGGCACATAAGGACACAACAATTAAAGTTCCATTTACCAACGGAAAAATTAATTATGCCTATCCACTGACCTATACTGCAGGGGATGTCATTCTTAATTTGGACGAATATTACGCTGGGAAGGAAAACGATCCGAATAAAGTTTTGGGCTATGCCCAGTATACCTTAACAGATAGCAACCCTTATTTAACCCCAAGTTATATGGTGCAAAGTAATGATCCGGCGATTCTCGCTCTTGCCCAAAACATTACGAATGGGAAACAATCAGATAAAGATAAATCGAGGGCTATTTTTGAGTGGGTCGCAAAAAATGTTGCCTATAATGCACCGCTTGTAAACGCAACAAAGCCGCCCATTTATTCTGCCGTCCAAACCTTTCAATCTCGTAATGTCCTCTGTACTGGCTACGCTCATTTAAGTGCGGCGCTTCACCGGGCAGTTGGCATTGAAGCGAAGGTTTCCTACGGTGAAAACCATGCCTGGAATGAAATTATGCTAGACGGTGCGTGGCAGTCCGAAGATCCAACCTACGGCTCGGGATACATTAACGCCAATACCCATAAATTTGTCCGAAACTATCAACCTGCCTATTTTTCCAAAACGGATAAAAATAAGGAAGGGGAGTATCCGTGGTAAATAGAAGAGGATATTAGAGACTTATTTTGTGTTAAATTGTATTTAAAATTTTATTTAATTGCTTGTCATAGGTTTATTGGGAGGATTATAAAAATGAGGGAAATTGAAAGCAAAGATATACAAACATGGAGAGGCAAATATCCTTTACTAAACAGGCTCATTTCGATGGAGGAAGTATTTTGGATTAATCCTACTATTGAAAAATTTCAAACGGGAATGAACAAATCTCCCCTTACTCAAGAGGATGCAAGGGATGCAGAAGAAAGATTGAAACGTTTTGCTCCATATATCGCCAAGGTTTTCCCTGAAACAAAAGGAATGAATGGAATCATAGAATCTCCTTTGGTGAGGATTCCTTCCATGAAGCAATCGTTAGAACAGAATTATCATCAACCAATACTAGGGGAATTGTTACTCAAATGTGATAGTCACCTTCCGATCTCAGGATCGATTAAAGCAAGAGGCGGGATTTATGAAATTCTCAAACATGCAGAAGAATTAGCTTTTCAACATCAAATGTTAACGATTCAAGATGACTATTCGATTATAGATAGTGATAGGTTTCGATCCTTCTTTTCACACTATTCCATCGCAGTAGGCTCAACTGGAAATTTAGGACTTAGTATTGGCATTATCAGTGCAAAGTTAGGTTTTAAGGTGACTGTCCATATGTCAGCCGATGCAAAGCAGTGGAAAAAAGACTTACTTAGAAGCAAAAATGTCAAAGTTATTGAATATGAGGCTGATTATAGTAAAGCAGTAGAGGAAGGTCGAATCCAAGCAGATCGTGACCCAACATGTTATTTTGTAGATGATGAAAATTCTCACGACCTATTTTTAGGATATGCAGTGGCAGCATCTCGATTGAAGAAACAATTAGAAGAGCTAGAAATAACAATAGATGAAAATCATCCTTTGTTTGTTTACCTTCCATGTGGAGTAGGCGGTGGTCCTGGAGGTGTAGCTTTTGGTTTGAAATTATTATATCAAGACCATGTTCACTGTTTCTTTGCAGAACCTACCCACTCACCATGTATGTTACTCGGTTTAATGACCGGACTTCATGATAAGGTTTCTGTACAAGATGTTGGTATCGATAATGTAACAGATGCGGATGGACTTGCTGTAGGAAAGCCATCTGGGTTTGTAGGGAAAACGATTGAACCCTTTTTAAGTGGTAATTATACGGTCAGCGATAACCAGTTGTATAAGTTGCTAAAAGAACTAGTTGATACAGAGGGGATTCATTTAGAACCTTCTGCACTTGCAGGCATGATAGGACCAAGTAAATTATGTAAAGAGGGCATCGATTATTTACAAAAGCATAATTTAACGGAAAAGATGAGTAAGGGTACACATATTATTTGGGGTACTGGTGGAAGCATGGTTCCTGATGAAATGAAGACACAATATTATCAAAAAGGATTGAAATTAGCTCTAGAGAAATAGTACTTGTAAGGGGAGATAAGAATGCAAAATGAAGGATATATAGAAGTAACTGGAGGCAAGGTATGGTATCAATTATTCGATGAAAATGGCGGGGGCACGCCGGTTATCATCCTGCATGGTGGGCCGGGCTCATCCTCTTTTTCGCTTCAAGGTTTAAAAGCCCTCGCGAAGGATCGTCCTGTGATTTTATACGATCAATTAGGTTGTGGAAAATCTGACAGACCAACGGATACCTCTCTTTGGCATGTCGGCCGTTTTGTGGAGGAATTAGCCCAAATAAGACAAGCACTAAAGCTTGACGAAGTACATATTTTAGGTCATTCCTGGGGGACAACGCTTGCAGCTGCATATTGTTTAACAAAGCCAAGCGGTGTGAAAAGTATTATTTTTTCAAGTCCCTGTCTAAGTGCCCCGTTATGGGAGCAGGATCAAAAGCGAAATCTCAAAAAACTTCCTCTTGATGTACAGGAAACGATTAAACGCTGTGAGGATAATGGGACGACAGATTCAGAAGAATTCGAAGCAGCGATTGAGGTATTTAGTAAGCATTTTGTTAACAGAATGGAGAAGCAACCGGAATGGCTGGAACAAAAACCTTCAGGATATCGTAATGCTGAAATTTATAATATCATGTGGGGGCCATCGGAATTTACCGTACTTGGCAATTTGAAGGAGTTTGATTGTACAACACAATTAAAGGATCTCGCTTGCCCAGCTTTATATACGTGCGGGCGGTTTGACGAAGCAACACCCGAAACAACACAACTTTACAGCAGTCTGACTCCTCATTCGAAATTCCATGTGTTTGAAAAAAGTGCGCATATGCCGTATATTGAGGAGCCAGAAGAGTATGTAACGATCATGGGGGAATTTCTTCAATCCATTGATATCCAAGGAAAATAAGGTAACCTTGAAAAGGAGCACTTCGCATGATGCGGCTGCGCTCCTTTTTATTTGGCAGGATTTCCAATTTGATCAGGAAATAAAGGATTATCAGGGTTTTTGTCGAATTATAAATAAAACTAATTTCCTATTAAGTGGGGTTTTTTATGAACAGGTCGGGCCAGATCATTCTAGTATTTATTTCAATAGCCTTTACCACCTTCCAAAAGATATGGGACCAGCATGCTTTTTTTACGTTAGACTTTTTTATTTTTACTAGCATTGCCTGGGTTGTTGGCTGGCAATATGATAAAGCACGATATTTTGAAAAAAAGGCACGCTCCAGCGAAGAAAGCTATAAGCAATTAATCGATTCTTTGCCGGAGCCAGTTTATATTACACGAAATCATCAGTTTCTTTATGCTAATAATGCCGCTTCAAGTATGATAGGAGCTGCTAATAAAGAGGATATCATCGGTCTGAACCTTTTCGATTTTATTGTGCCGGAATATAATGAACGAATGCTGGAGCGATTTAAGCAAATAAAGAAAGAGAAAAAACCGGTAAGTACAATCGAATATAATGCAAAACGTTTAGATGGATCCACGTTTTTCTTTGAAGTTACTTCGTTGTTTATTATGTTTGGCGGGTCAGAAGCGATCCTATCAATTGGTAAGGATATCACGAATCGGAAGGAAGAAACGGCTCGTCTGCTGCAAAAGTCTGAAAAACTGGCATTGTTAGGACAAATGGCGGCGGGTATTGCCCATGAAATTCGAAACCCGCTTACTTCCATAAAAGGATTCATTCAGTTATTTAAAGTGAGCCAACAAAAAGAGGAATACTTTGATATTGTATTGGCGGAGCTTGAACGGATTAACGCCATTGTTGGTGAATTCCTTGTACTTGCCAAACCGACTGCCGCTGTTTATGTCGAACAAGATGTAAAAGTATTAATAAAAGATGTTATTACCTTAATGAGCACACAGTCCATATTAAACAGTGTCGAAATTTTTGTTGATTATGACCATGACTTGCCGATGATTAGTTGTGAAGAAAATCAATTAAAGCAGGTTTTTTTGAACCTATTAAAAAATGCTATGGAGTCCATGCCTCACGGTGGAAATATTCATATTATTGTTCTTAAAAAAGAAGAAGGAACAATATCTATTAAAATCATTGATCAGGGAATCGGTATTCCAGAAGAACGAATTTCTACACTAGGCGAACCATTTTATACAACAAAGGAAAAAGGAACGGGTCTTGGTCTCATGACTTGCTATAAAATAATTGAAGGTCATAATGGTGTGTTAACGATTCATAGTACAGTGAACAAAGGTACAACAATTGAAATTATTTTACCTACAATCACACAGCCGTTATTGAAAAAAGAAGTCATACTTGTTTAGCCCGGGCTGAAAAATATCAGCCATTTTTAATGCGTTCTTTAAAAAAAGTTGGATATAGGAAAATAAATTTTGCTATAATGATAGAAGTGTAAAAATTAATTTGTAAAAAAAAGGAATTCATTCATCAAGGATCGGACACAGGAGGTTTATATGGGGAAAAATAGGTATGTATTCTGGGGGCTTGTTATTACAACCCTTATTTCGGCGCTAGATGCCAATATTATGCAGACAGCAAGTCCAACGATTGTGAAACAACTCGGCGGCATGGAATTGTTTGCCTGGATTTTTGTTGTTTATATGTTAGCGAGTACTGTTACTGTTCCACTATACGGAAAATTATCAGATATGTATGGCCGGAAAAAGCTGTTAATGATTTCGGTTGGCCTGTTTACACTTGGCTCGATTCTTTGTGGAATCGCGAATTCTATGGAGATGCTGATTGTGTTTAGAGGCATTCAAGGGCTTGGAGCCGGCGGGATGGTTCCGCTTTCCATGATCATAGTTGGGGATTTGTTTACGATTGAGAAGCGTGGGAAGATTCAGGCGGTATTTAGTACGATTTGGGCAATATCCTCCATTGTGGGCCCCGTTTTGGGTTCCTTTTTCGTTGAGGCATTGACCTGGAGATGGATTTTCTTTATCAATATCCCAATCGGTATTGCCACAGTGTTTTGTTTGATTCCTTATCAGGAAAAAGCTGAATTTAAAAAGACCCATATCGATTATAAAGGATTCTTCCTTTTTGGGTTTTCGATTACACTTTTACTGTTGTCTACCAATGTGAGTCATGGATTTTGGTACATCCTTATTGGAATTATTGGCATGATCGCCTTCCTATTAGTCGAAAGGAAAGAAACAGAGCCGTTTCTCCCTGTGTCATTATTTAAAAACAGAGGCATTCTCATGACTAACCTGTTCATGTTGTTTTACTGCCTATCATTTTTCGGGACATCAAATTTTATTCCGTTGTTTTTACAAGAAGGTAAAGACATGAGTATTTATAAAAGCGGACTCATTCTATTAAGTATTGCTCTCGGATGGTTGTTTGGCAGTACCCCGGCAGGAGGTTGGATCATCCGCTTTGGTTACAAAATCTTGTTTATAATCGGCAGTTTTATCACGACTATTTCAGGGGTAGCACTCTATTTATTTATTCAAGATATTTCCTATATAGGATTGTTTTTGATTTTGACGATACAAGGGGTTGCTTTCGGTTTGTTGTTTGCGGTGGGCACAATTGCCTCTCAGGAATTTGCAGAATCTCATATCAAGGGGATGTCGACGTCGCTGCAAATCTTTTTAAGAAACATTGGGACATCAATTGGAGTGACCATCATGGGTCTGCTCATCAATCATGCAGTAAACATTTCCATTGGCATGAAAAACGTTTTCCTTTATGCCCTTTGTTTGAGTTTAATAACAATTGTATTGAGTTTTCTCATCCCTGCAAAAACAGATGAGTTACGTAAAAGCCAATCATAGACATTCATATTTACTGACGAAAAGACTGGACGTGTGTTCGGTCTTTTTTCTTTGGGAAGGTTTATGCAATATGAGAGGGGCATATTGAGAATACTATTTTTAAACAAAGATTTTCGTCGAAAGAGGTTTGCGATTTGGGTAAAAAGATGCACACGTCACCGTCAATATTCAAGTTTGTAAAGCAGGCACTAGAAATTAAAAAGAATCCTTTTCCATGGACAAAAGCGATTTGCGCCGGCTTTTGTGCGGCAATCCCGGCCCTCATTGGGTTGCTTAACGGAAATTTAGCGTATGGAATGCAGGCAGGGATTGGGGGTTTTACCTATCTCTATGTTTTTAATGAGCCATATGCACAGAGGGCGAATAAATTATTTTGGGTGATGGTTGGGCTGAGCCTATCGGTTGGTATGGGAACGATGCTTGCTCCGTACCCATTGGTATTTGCATTAATGGTCGGAGTTATTGGAGCAGTAGGGACATTTATTTTTGGAGCGTTGAAAATTCCGGGGCCAGCAGCAGTGTTTTTTGTTTTATGTTTTTCCATGACTTCAGGGATGCCGATTAATCCTGCCCTTGCCCCGTTGAGAGCGGGTCTGGTTTTATTGGGCGGGCTGCTTTCATGGTTAATTGGAATGGTTGGTTGGCTTTATCATCCACATGCACCTGAAATGAGGGCTGTAAAAAAAGTATATTCAGAACTAGCATGCTTTTTAGAATCCATCGGTACGAAAAACTATAATCAAGCAAGGCATCGAACCGTGATGCAGATGAAGGATACGGATGATATTCTTTTGGCTGGATACATTTCATGGCGAAGTAAGGAATTGTTCAAGCGGTTAATCTTGTTAAATAATCACGCCAATACTATATTTATGCATGTCATGGAGCGCTTTTCTGAACAAAGCGGAAAGCTACCCCCCGAAATAGCAGCAGCTGTCAGGGGGATTGTCCATTCAATCGATCATAAAATGAACACGCGATTAAATTTTCGCCTCCCTGAAGAAATGGATGATGACATCTACCAATTATTTCGCAAAATCTTTGATGCTGACGCCATAATGAATGAGCCTGTTTCGAAAATCAATCAAGAAATTACCATTTTCAAGCGTCCATTAACTACTCTATTCGGTGGTGCTTTTGACAAAAACTCGATAGTCTTTCTTTCTGCCGTTCGCTATGGAGCAATCCTTACGATTGCGGCGATTGTTGCGTATTCATTTGATTTTTACCGATCCTATTGGATCCCGTTATCCTGTGCTGCAGTTATGCTGGGTTCTACCATTATGTCTACCCTTCATCGCGCAATCCAGAGAACTTTAGGGACAATCATAGGAATTCTGGCAGCGAGCATCATTCTTTCGGCAAAACCCCAAGGAATTTTAATTGTGTTCATCATCTTTGTACTGACAACCTTGACTGAGCTTTATATTGTAAGGAATTATGCGCTTGCTGCCATGTTCATCACACCAAACGCCTTATTAATCGCTGAAAGTTCGACACACTTACATAAGTTGTCCATTTTTGCAACAGCACGAATAACAGACGTGTTAATTGGTTGCTTTATAGGGCTGCTTGGTACTTATTTAACAGGAAGAAGGTCCGCTTCAAGCAGGCTGCCACATGCCATGGCTAAAACCATTCGCAGTCAGATGCAGTATTTTCAGGTGTTATTTTCAGAACAAAGCAAGGGCTTTTCTTTAGAAAAGATCCCTGCACGTACCAAAATGCACACGAATTTTGATAATTTAAAAATTATCTATAAAACAGCTTTAGGGGAATTCCCGAACAATAAATCAGCTTTAGGGGAATTATGGCCAGCCATTTTTTCAATGGAACAGTTGCGATTTCATCTTGATGCATGTTTGAAAATGCGTAACCGGCCAATTCTTCCGGATGAAAGCCTCGCCCAAATATTATTCGTCTTTGAATCAATGGCAAGTGCAGTTGAGAATAAACAAACAGTAGTTCGGAAGAAGGTACCTGAAATACAGGGATTCTCAAAAATCCAAAAGGAAATCGTCGATTTGCAAAACGCTTTAGGGGAGAAACATATCAATAAAACAGAAACGAAAACGATCTCTTAGACCTGTAGGGTTATGGGGCTCGATATAGAGGTGAATGGGTTGAAAGACCAAGGATTGGATTTTTTTCTTGAGCTTAATAGGATTGAATATGTTGCGCCAAAGGTAAATAGGGGGATCCAAATTGTCTTTGTTATTAATGATGTATTAACAGTGGAAACGAATCGCCGCTTTTATTCATTAGGTGAGAATGATTTGCTGCTGCTTAATCGCAATCAACTGTATCAATTTCACGGTACGAAAGACAATTGCGTACTATTGTTAACCATTACGGATTCCTTTATCGACCGCTTTTATCCAGAGTATCACATTCGCAGGTTCAAATGCTTTTCTCAGGAAGTTGAAATGGGTCGGGAATTAAAGGTTGATAATATTAGGAAATTACTGGCGGAAATGATGATTACCTATTTAAGAAGAGAGGAAAGCTATAAGCTTGAAATTCAAGGGAATATCTGTCAAATACTAATCATTCTTATTCGTAATTTCAGCTTTGAAGGAACAGCTTTTGAAAAAATCGATACAGATGATCAACGGTTAACACAAATCATTGATTATATGGAAAGAAATTATGAGCAGCTGATTACGTTAGAGGAAATGGCGCAGAAGACGTTTCTATCAACCGCTTATTTATCCCGCTATTTTAAACAAAAGATGGGGATGGGTTTCAGCCGATTTTTAATGAATATTAGACTGAAGCACGGTGTAAAGGACTTACTTTATTCAGCGGATTCTATTTCTCAGATTGCGATGAAGAATGGATTTCCAAATATAAAATCATTTACGAATCTTTTTAAAGAGGTCTATGGTGTCACACCTCACGAATATCGAGAAACACATTCCGCAGAACAACAAATGGACTCCGTCAACCGCTATAATTTGAATGATTCGGAAACACTAATGAAGTCTCTAGATGTTTTAACTAAGTTAGGGATGATCCTTACAGCTGACGATAAAATGTATGTTAATACGGAAACACGCTATGAAGAATTGTCAATTGAACTTACCCGAGAAAAACAGGGATTGATCGATCTTCCGGAAAACATCCTGATGATTAGTGAATTAAAGGAATTATTAAAAGAAGATGTGCGTTCGCAGGTGTTAATGGTGAAAGATGAATTAGGATTAGGCTTTATTGGGATTCGCCATTTGGTGAGTGGGACAACCATTCTTCCCTCTGTGGAAACGGATGAACGGGTTGCCACAACCTCGTCTTACTTCAACATTAATGGAGCATTAAATTTTATGGAAAAACATAATCTATCATTGTTTGTGCGGGTAGATTATCAAGAAATCTCCAAAGACCAAAAACAGTATTTCAGTAAGCTAGCCAAGTTATTACACCATTGTTTGCAGGTTTATGGAGAACGGTATCTGTCTAAATGGCATTTCATGTTTTATGAACCGTATTTTACCGCGGTGGAGTCCAATAGCTTACAGCAGGTCTACTTGAAATTATACCGCCTCCTTAAACAGCATGTACCGGGAATTCAAGTCGGTGTATTTCTGCCATTTTCTTTTTATGATGAAAAAATTCCGAAAGAGCACATTTGGCAAGTAAAAGAAGGGGATCACATTGACTTTATCGGCTATCATGCAAACCAAAATGAAGTGATTGATTTTACCGAAATGGGTGATGATCGCTTTTCTTTGGCTAAGGAATACATAGCGGATACAACTAATAAGGTAAAAGGATTTTTAAAGCAGCATCAGATTGATAAACCGCTGTTTCTCGTATCGTGGAATACGCTTTCCGGAAATACACGCTATACAAATGGCACGTTTTTCCGCGGTGCGTTAGTGTTAAAAAATGCCTTGGATTTAGCCAATAAAATCGAATCGCTAGCTTTTTGGATAAATACTGAATTACATGAAGAGGATAAACAGAATCTAAGGATCCGTCTTGAAGGGTTGGAATTATTTCATTATTTTAAAGGAAAGCGTCCCGCCTATTATGCGATGTTATTTGCGAACAAACTGAAAGGAGAGGTAGTGGCAAAGGGCCACGACTATCTCATGACGCAAACGAATCGGGGCTACCAGCTGGTTCTCATGAATTGTAATTATGTAAATCCGTACTATTCAATTGAGGAAGCTTTTCTTCAAAAGCTAAATAAAGATATTCGCGTAAAAATTTCTGGAATACAACGAGGAGAATATCAGGTGCGTAAGTATATTTTTGACAAAGACAATGGGGCATTGTACACAAATTGGTGGAAATTGAGTAGTAAATATGGAATGGATGCTGAAATTATTGATTATATTACCCGTTCCAGTCATCCTTCATTAGAACTATTTGATGAGTCCATTGATGATGAATGGGTGTTTTATTCCTATATGACGACAAACGCTATCCATTTTTTCGATATCCGCAAAGCAATTGAGTTTTCAGATTAGTCATTGATATGTTTCCGTATCAATGGCTATTTTTTGTCCAAATATGAGTTAATGTCAAAAATCAACGTCATTTTTTAGCGATAAAAGACGTGCTGTTAAAAAATTGACCAGAAATACAACAAAACTAAACAAGAATTGACTCAGTTTCATGTGATGATTTTTCTATAATAAGTGTATGAACAAGATATGAGTTAACCGTTATCTTCAAAAGAATATATATATTTCAGATGAATTGTAGAGGTATTTTATTCAAATACTTAATGTAGGTTTTATTAATAATTATTTTAGTTAACGGTTAACAAATAAAACATATTGGGGGGTTCAACCTTGGAAACAGGTTACAAAGGTACAAATAAAATGATAACAGGAATTGTGTTTGGTGTGATTACATTTTGGCTATTTGCACAAGCAATGGTCAATGTGGTTCCTGCTGTTCAAAAAGATTTGGGTATTTCACTTGGAACGGTGAACATTGCCATTAGTTTAACGGCTTTGTTCTCAGGAATGTTTATCGTTGCTGCTGGTGGACTTGCCGATAAAATTGGGCGTAAAAAGATTGCCTATACTGGTTTTATTTTGAGTATAGTGGGTTCACTTTGCCTCGTTTTAGCTCACGGGTCCGCATTGCTAATTATTGGACGTATCATTCAAGGTCTTTCAGCTGCATGTATTATGCCCTCAACCATTGCATTAATGAAAGCTTATTTCGAAGGGAAAGATCGCCAGCGTGCTCTTAGTTTCTGGTCTATCGGTTCTTGGGGCGGATCAGGGGTTGCCTCTTTTGCCGGTGGTGCAATTGCAACCTATATGGGTTGGAGATGGATTTTCATTTTTTCTATCATCTTTGCTCTTATTGGTATGTTTCTACTGAAAGCCACGCCAGAAAGTAAACAAGAATCTACAGGCGCTTTTAAATTCGATTACACTGGCTTAGTTATTTTTATCATTACAATGCTTGCTTTGAACGTATTTATTAATTACGGAGCAGATTTAGGATGGGCAAGCCCGCTTACAATTGGCCTACTCATTGTCACAATCATAGGTTTGATTGTTTTCATCAAAGTTGAAAAAAGGAAAGATATCGTACTGATTGACTTTGCTGTATTTAAAAATAAGCCTTATACTGGTGCAACTATTTCCAATTTCTTGCTGAATGCGATTGCTGGTACACTAGTTGTAGCGAATACGTATGTACAAGTAGGTCGTGGATTTAATTCATTCCAATCAGGTATGCTATCACTTGGTTATTTAGTAGCAGTGCTTGCGATGATTCGTGTCGGTGAGAAAATATTACAAAAGGTAGGCGCCAAATTACCAATGATTTGGGGTGCCTTGATTACGACAGTCGGTGTGGCAATAATGGGCTTAACCTTCTTACCGGACCTTACTTATACGATCGTCGTCTTTATTGGATTTGCCCTATTTGGACTTGGACTTGGATTATATGCAACTCCATCGACAGATACATCTGTATCTAATGCTCCTGCTGATAAAGTCGGTGAGGCAGCTGGAGTTTATAAAATGGCAAGCTCACTTGGCAGTGCATTCGGGGTCGCGATTTCTGCAACTGTTTACGGTGCAATCGCAGCCAATGGAAATCTTGAAACAGCTGCTTCAATAGGTATTATCGTAAACGTAATATTCGGTATACTTTCAATATTATCTATTATCTTTATGGTACCAGGAGATGCCGGTAAAACATCTACTGCTCCTACAAAATCAAAGGCTACCAGCCAACGTCCTATTACGGAATAATTAGCAATTGGAAATGTAAAACGCGCCACATTTAGTGGCGCTTTCGAAAATAATAAAAAGGTGGTTAGATCATGAAAAGTAAATTAATGGAGATGTTAGAATCTCGAAAGGATGAAATGATCAAAATTCGCAGACATCTCCACGAAAATCCTGAGCTTTCTTTTAAAGAAGAAAAAACAGCTCAATATATTATTGATTTTTATAAAGGTAAGGACGTAGAAGTTCAAACGAATGTAGGTAATGGACACGGAGTTATCGTAACCATAAAAGGCGGCAAACCTGGGAAAAATATTGGTTTGCGCGCTGATTTTGATGCACTCCCAATTGTCGAAGAAACCGATTTACCATTTAAATCAAAAAATGAAGGCGTTTTTCATGGGTGTGGGCATGATGGACATACAGCCTATTTGTTAATCTTAGCGGATTGCCTCATTAAATTAAAGGATGAAATTCCTGGTACTATCAAAATTATTCACCAACATGCAGAAGAAGTTCCGCCAGGCGGGGCAAAAAGTATTGTCGAATCTGGCATTCTTGACGACTTAGACAATATATTTGGCATCCATCTGCTGCCAATGGACAAAGCTGGAGTGGTTGGTTATCATGCTGGATTTTCCTTTAACGGCAGGGCTTATATGAAATTAAAAATTCAAGGGAGAGGCGGCCATGGTTCTTCACCACATTTAGCGAATGATGCCATTGTAGCTGGTGCTCATTTTGTTACAGCCGTTCAAACAATTATCAGCCGTCGCCTAAGCCCTTTTGATATTGGTGTCATTACGATTGGTTCATTTGATGGGAAAGGTACATTTAATGTCATTAAGGACAGCGTAGAGCTTGAAGGCGATATTCGTTATATGACGGTTGAAACAAAGGCAACCATTGAAAAAGAAATGAAACGTATAGTAAAAGGACTGGAAGAAGAATTTGGTGTAACATGTGATCTAACTTACGAAAATGATTATCCACCACTTTATAACAACCCAGAATTAACAGAGAAAGTTGCTCAATTCTTAAAGAGTGCAAATGATCAAGATATTACCAAAGTAGAAGAGTGGCCAGCTATGCCGCCATCCGAAGACTTTGCTTATTATGCTGAAAAATTCCCTTCATGCTTCTTCTATATCGGTTGTACACCTAAGGGCGTGGAAAAACCATATTTTAATCATAATCCTAAATTTGATATCGATGAAGATTCACTTCTCGTAGCAGCAAAAGCAGTAGCATATGTGGTTTGTGGTTATTATGAGTTAGATTAGGATATAGAATACGAAATTTAGGTGCCTGACACCTTTTCCCTTAATTTGGTGATTTTTTTATATTTCATTTCCGCTGTCGATTCATATAATGATTGAAATGTATATTCGAGGTGAGATGATGGATTTAAAAATCACTAGGACAAAAATGAACGAAGCTGAAACCCTATTAAATATTCAAAAAGAGGCCTTTCAATCCGATTTGAAGAAGTATAAGGATTATGATTCAAGTCCTGCTGCTGAACCATTAGATTTTTTTAAATATAAACTCGAACATTCTCTTCATTACACTATTTTTCTAAATGGGAAAATTTCAGGCGGTATCTGTTTAGTGAAAATAACGGATACCCATTATCGTTTGTTTCGCATTTTTCTTAGCCCGAATCTTCAAAATCGAGGATTAGGCAGCAAAGTCCTGACACACATAGAGAAGAAATTCCCACAAGTTAAGGAATGGAGTTTAGACACTCCTAAGGATAATGCTCGTACCCGCCATTTTTATGAAAAATTCGGCTATAAAAAGACGAAGGAATTTAAAGTAAATGATCGATTAACTCTAATAGAATACGAAAAAAAGATAAAATGATCTATTGCTTAATAGGAGAAATCCACCCGTTTCTTGGGTGGATTTCTTGAACATTTCGGAATTTTAATGTGAATTATTTAAGAATCTCCTTAAATTCTTTCCCTTTTTGCACGTAATGCTCGCTGGACATTTGCAGCATTTGTAAATCTTTATCGGATAGCTCACGGACTACTTTCCCTGGTGAGCCTAGTACAAGGGAGCGGGGCGGTATCTTAATCCCACCAGCAAGCAGCGTATTCGCACCAATAATGCATTCCTCTCCGACCTCTACATTATCTAATAGTGTGGAGCCCATGCCAATGATGGAATTCCTTCCGACCTTGCAGCCGTGCAATATAACATTATGTCCGATGGTCACATCATCCTCAATCACCACTGGAAAACCTTCATATAAATGAATGGTCGAATTATCTTGGATACTGCATCGTTCACCAATAATAATCGGGCCATCGTCAGCACGGAGGACTGCATTAAACCACACGGTTGAATCCTTGCCAATTTGGACATCACCAATTAAGTAAGCACCAGGTGCAAAAAAAACAGAATCATCAATCGTTGGGGACTTCCCATTATAAGGAATCTTCATTACCAATCCACTCCTTTTAATTATCAGAATAATTGTATTTTCAAATAATTATAGCATTCATCCGTCATTATTGTTGAAAGAAAAGAGAAACAATTAACAATTTTACAATATGAATAATAGTAGCAACGGTGTCAGGCACCAAATGAAAGCGCTTTATAATTAACAAAATAGTTAAAATAGTCAAAATACATTGACACGGTTTATTTTCGGTGGTACCCTTATCTAAAATTAGATATGAATCAATGACGAGAAGAGTAGGATATGTGCCTTGTCCCGCAGAGAGTCGACGGTTGGTGGAAGTCGATGACGGGTTTATCTGAAAATCATCTCTGAGATGTATAGCTGAACCGTAAAAGTAAGCTGTACCGGAATGTCCGCCGTTATTATGGAACACGTACTCAAAAATGGTGCGTCGATCGAGAGCCGCAGTTTCAATTTCACAATTGCGGAAGTAGGGTGGTATCGCGAGCTAACTCGTCCCTATTCCATTAGGGGCGGGTTTTTTGTTGTTTAAAAAACTAATTCATTTACCAGACAAAAACTATTTAGCTGCATTGTAGAAATACAGAGGAGGAATTTGAAATGAGTCAACAAGTCGAAAAGAGAATGTTTAATGTCGAGGATATCATCCTTGCCAGCCATAATATTAAGGATGAAATTTCCCCAACCCCGCTGCAGTACAATCACTTACTGTCAGAACGATATGACTGTCACGTATACTTAAAACGGGAGGATTTGCAAGCAGTCCGCTCCTTTAAAATCCGTGGGGCCTATAACCGGATCAAAAAGCTAAATGAGGAAGAACTACAGAATGGGATTATTTGTGCCAGTGCAGGTAACCATGCACAGGGAGTCGCTTACTCTTGTCATCTATTGAATATTAACGGCAAGATTTTTATGCCAACTACAACGCCAAAGCAAAAAGTGAAACAAGTGAAGTTTTGGGGCAAAGACAGCGTCGAAATTGTGTTAACTGGAGATACCTTTGATGATGCTTATGAAAAAGCCATGGAGTGCTGCCAGGCTGAAAATCGAACCTTTATTCATCCATTTGATGATTACGATGTCATTGCCGGTCAAGGAACTGTGGCAGTTGAATTGCTCAATGATTGTTCTGAAAAAATCGATTACCTTTTTGCCGCAATCGGCGGCGGCGGATTGCTTTCCGGAGTCGGGACTTACTTGAAACATTACTCACCAAACACAAAATTAATCGGGGTCGAGCCGCTAGGAGCACCTGGTATGAAGGAATCCATTTTAAAAGGCGAAGTAACCTCGCTAAAGAAAATTGATCCATTTGTTGACGGTGCGGCTGTAAAAACGGTCGGCTCAAACACATTTACGATTTGCAAGGAAATTGTCGATGATATCATTGTCGTGCCGGAAGGCAAGGTTTGTACCACTCTTTTATCCTTGTATAATGAAAATGCCATTGTCGTCGAGCCAACGGGTGCACTTTCTATTGCAGCTTTAGATACATATGCTGAAGAAATTAAAGGAAAAACAGTTGTTTGTATCGTGAGCGGCGGCAACAATGACATCGGTCGGATGCAAGAAATTAAAGAACGATCAAAGCTTTATGAAGGCCTGCAGCATTATTTTCTTGTTCAGTTCCCGCAGCGTCCCGGAGCATTACGTGAATTCCTTTTTGACGTTCTTGGACCCAATGATGATATCAGCCATTTTGAATATACGAAAAAAAATAATCGTGAGACAGGACCGGCATTGGTTGGGATCGAATTAAAAGATAAAGATGACTATCTTCCATTAATTGCTCGGATTAATGCAAAGGGTTTTATTTATCGGGAAGTAAATAATGATAGTACGTTGTTTCAGATGCTTGTGTAAGGTGAAAGGATCATCCATTTAATCATGGATTGATCCATTTTTTTTGAAAATCGAGCCATTTCTTATATTTTTTTGTTTTTTGGATACTTAACAAATGAAACATTTGATGTATAATATTATCTGTGTATTGAAAGCATCCTTTTTATAAGGTGTTGTTTGCCAGTTAATCATATTATTCATAAACGTCAAATTTGTTATGGTGAAAAAGTATGCTTTTTTTCTTATAATAATTTTGTGTTGATTCAATTCGGAAAGAGAGTGTTCATAATGGGACGTAAGTGGAACAATATTAAAGAAAAGAAAGCTTCAAAAGACGCTAATACAAGTCGTGTTTATGCGAAATTTGGAGTTGAAATTTATGTTGCAGCGAGACAGGGTGAACCAAATCCTGAATCAAATCAAGCGTTAAAATTTGTTCTAGAGCGTGCAAAAACATACAATGTACCAAGACACATAATTGACCGTGCGATTGAAAAAGCAAAGGGCGGTTCCGAGGAAAGCTATACCGAGCTTCGGTATGAGGGCTTCGGACCAAATGGTTCCATGGTTATCGTCGATGCACTGACAAATAACGTAAACCGTACCGCATCTGATGTGCGCGCAGCTTTTGGCAAAAATGGCGGGAATATGGGCGTTAGCGGTTCTGTCACCTATATGTTTGATGCTACAGCTGTTATTGGTGTCGAAGGAAAAACAGCTGATGATGTACTTGAACTATTAATGGAAGCAGATGTCGATGTCCGTGACATTATCGAAGAAGAGGATTCGGTGATTGTTTATGCAGAGCCAGATCAATTCCATGCCGTTCAAGAAGCATTTAAACAAGCTGGGATTACTGACTTTACCGTTGCTGAATTAACTATGCTAGCGCAAAATGAAATTACGCTTCCTGAAGATGGTTTAGCTAAATTTGAAAAAATGATCGATGTATTAGAAGATTTAGAAGATGTGCAACAGGTTTACCACAACGTGGATTTAGGTGAATAAGAAAAGCGTAAGGTGCCCGTTTATCGGCGTATGGACTAGAGCGCTTCGACTGAGATAAAGGAAACACGGAGAGCGTAAGCGCATCCGCGCTTGACTTATCGTAGGGAGAAGAGCGAAGTACACCAGCCGATGGCACCTGGAGCTAGACAATAAAAATAAGCAGGCCATTTTGGTCTGCCTATTTTTTTACAGCTGATAAAATAAATATCGTGGCGATGATGGAAAAGGATCCGATCCACTCAGCGGCACCAAAGGATACATGCAGCCAGGCAACGGCCAAAAAGGCTGCTGATAATGGCTCGACACAGGCAAGCAGACTTGCTTCAGATGCACTGATGTATTTCAAACTTTCCATATAACAAAAGAAGGCAATCAACGTGCCAAAAATAACAACAAACACCACGGCCAAGAAGGACGTCAGGCTCCAATCACCTTGAAACTTCCAGGGTGGATGGATGAAACCAAAGCCGATGCCGCCAATTGCCATTCCCCAACCAACTGTCATCAGTGATCCCCATCTTGATAGCAAACTGCCAGGATAGAGTGTATAAAATGCGAGCGCAAAAGCGGAAAGAATTCCCCAGAAAAATGCCGTACCTGAAATGGATAGCGAATGAACACTTCCTTTGGTTACAAGAAGAAAGGTTCCAAAAAGAGCGAGGACAATCGCCAGCACTTCTTGTTTTGCCGGTAATGACTTTGCTCGCAGGCATAAATAGCAGGCAATGATGATTGGTGCTAGGTACTGGAGGACGGTTGCCGTTGCCGCATTCCCATGCTCTATTGCGGCAAAATAGGTGTATTGTACGCCGAACATACCAATGATTCCAAAGATGATCAGGCGGACAACATCCTTTTTATTTTTCCATACGCTCCAAATATTTTGTTTTCCAACAGAATGTGAAAACAGTAATAAACCAATACCTGAAAAAATAAGCCTGGTCACCACAAGCCAGTTCGTGCTAAAACCTTGTTGATGAAACAAATATTGGGCAACTGTCCCGGAAACTCCCCAAAAAGTTGCTGCTATTAGAACTAAAATAATTCCCTTTGCCCTTGGATAGGGCAATACTGCACTTTGTGAATTCATGTTTTTACCTCCAAGTACAAAGCCATACAAACTTTAAATCTACAAATATAACAAAAATTATATCACTTTTCAGAAAGAAGGATTGATAAAAATTTCAAATTTTTACTCGTCGGCTTTTTCAAGTAGTAAATTTCTAGAGATAGAAACCGATATCCATTTGCTAGCACTTATATAACTTATTAATAGCTTAATGACTTATCTTAGATAGCGTGGTATAGCAATAAGCATTTAGTAATTTTATTAATTTGGGAGACGTATTTTCGCTTTAATTCTTTAACGTATGCTATTATTCAAGATAATACATATGGAAAGGATGAAAAAGGTGAGTTTAGAAAGTGTTAAAGCCCATTTCAAACAATGGAATCGTGAAATGGATGTAATGGAATTTGAAACATCTAGTGCTACTGTTGACGAAGCTGCGGAAACAATTGGTGTCATGCCTGCGCGTATTGCTAAGACTTTATCTTTCAGGGGTTCAGAAGACAATGCTATTCTGATTGTAGCTGCTGGTGATGCCAAGGTCGATAACAAAAAGTTTCGACAAAAATTTGGTTTCAAACCGCGAATGCTCTCACCCGATGAAGTTCTTGAACAAACTGGACATGCAATCGGAGGTGTTTGCCCATTTGGTTTGAAAAATGATCTTGAGGTTTTCCTTGATGTGTCCATCCAACGATTCGAGACCCTATTTCCGGCCTGTGGCAGCACGAACTCTGCCATTGAGTTATCAAAGGTTGAATTATTTCAATATTCTTCTGCGGTTGAGTGGGTTGATGTGTGCAAAGGATGGGAAGAGGAAGCCCTATTAAAAGTTAGCCAACAACTTAAAGTGTAACGAAAAAAGGATGTGAATCATAAAAGATTCTACATCCTTTTTATATTACATCGCCATTTCGCCGTTGTCATAATTTAATTGCCATTGAATTCCAAACTTATCGGTTACTTGACCATAACATTTGCTCCAGAAGGTTTCTTGTAGCTCCATTACAACTGTACCGCCTTCTTTTAACCTATCATAATAAGCGATAATTTTATCCTTATCCCGATTAACGATGGCAAGGGTGATATTGTTTCCTTGATCAAAAGGCATGCCTGGAAAGACATCAGAGAACATGACATTGCTTCCATCAATGTTTATACGTGCGTGCATCACCATATTCTTTGCTTCTTCAGGAAGCGGGTAATTAGGATCTTGCGGTGATTCACCAAATGTCATGATTTTCGGCTTTTCTGTTCCAAAAACTTGTGCGTAGAATTCAACTGCTTCGCGGCAATTTCCATTAAAATTCATGTAAACATCAAGAGACATGTACATTGCTCCTTCGCATTAATATGTAACCATTGGTGATTGTACCATTTTCCTTTCCACATTCCAATTAAAACCATATTAATAAATTGAGCACCATGAGAATACAATGGCATAAACGTTATTTTGAATTTTTCATTCATTAACATCATTGAAAGAAGGTAAAAGGTGATGAAATTCAAAATATATCGCTGTAATTGCCGGAAGGTTTGGTCGATCCAAAATAGAAAGTCGAAAGTCTCTGCTGATACATTACTAATTAATGGAAAGTGGGATACAGAATTAAAACCTGAAAGGAGATCGAATCCCAAAGGATTTGTTACAACCATTGGCCATAATCATTTCATTTTTAATCCAGCGAGAGAAATATTAGAGCAATATGATTTGGTTGCCAAACTGGTGTACGATAAAACAAATGTGGAATTTAATGTGAATAATGGAGAATACTTATATTTTGCTGAAGATGGAGCTTGTTATATGCTGAGAAAAATGATCAAATAATTGAACCCACGTTCCTTCAGGAGGCGTGGGTTTTTTCCCCTATCTCGGTGTGATTGGCTTAACAGAAATGGCCGGTGTATAATTTGTGACTACACAACCTTCCAGATGATTAGGCTGAAGCAATCCTAAATTTAGAGCTGCTTTTATTTTTCCATCATCCGGCTTTTTAACTACCTGTATGAGTTCATTCAACTGTAATTCTTCTAATCTCCTTATCGTTTCATCCTCATTGTATTTTTCCGTTTTGCGAATCTGCCTTTGCAGCTTGTAACCGCTGATGGTAATTTCCCCTTTATGATTGGATCCAACTAGATTATTAAAATAAGTTTGAAACATATCCTTTAATTGATTCATTTCCAGTTCCAATTCCTTTTTCTGTTTATTCAGTTCGTAATACCTGACTAACATCTCACCTGTAATAAAGGAATCATTGTTACTAAACAATATCCTCGCCTCCCTACGAACGTATATTCCATTTTATGATGAATAGCGGAAAATATAACCACTTGGACAGAAATAAAAAACAATTGCATTCTTCCCAATATAATGGCAAGCTTAAGTATGATTAAAAACTTCATTGGAAAGAACTTTATAGGTGATTACTATGATTGAAATAAAAACTTCAAAGCTAAGCGATGGGGAATTAAATAGAGGCGTATTTGCTACCGAAGATATTGCAAAAGGGAAGCTGATTCATGCGGCACCCGTAATTCCATATCCTAATGAGGAGCATGTTCATATTGAAAAAACCCTGCTTGCCGATTATGCATTTGAGTATGGGGTAAACCACACCGCATTTGTATTAGGATATGGTATGTTGTTTAACCATTCGTATGAACCCAATGCCACTTATGAAATAAATTTCCCAAATCACACGTTTGACTTCTATGCTTACAAGGATATAAAAGCGGGGGAAGAAATCCTTATCAATTATAATGGTGACGAGGATGACCAAGAGCCACTTTGGTTTCATAAAGATGGAGAAAAAGAATAAATAAAAAAGGATAGGTGAAAGCAGTAATTCTGCTTGATCTATCCTTTTTTTTATGAAAAAGTGATTCTTTTTTTTGACATAATTTAAAAAAGTACTTGCAAATAGTAATCGTTACGATTTATTATATATAGTGAATTACAGTAGGTAGGTAGACAGTTAAATTTTTTTTGAAATTTAAATCGTAATGATTTTGATTTAACTGCCATATGAATAAATGTAATTCCTATTTGCAAAAAACAAATAAGGAGAGAGGTAAAGTTGAGAAGAAAGAAGATTCATGAGGTTTTGGATACATTTCTTCGTTTGTCTACAGAATGAAAAGGCCATTTCACCCGGAGCGTTTATTGAATTGGTTAGAAAATTAGCCGGTAGAAGTGGTTCGTGCTAAGGGTTTTATATGGCTGGCATCACGGAACAATATCGCTTGCCTTATTTCGCAAGCAGGGCCATCGATTACCTTTCAGGGAGCCGGTGAATGGATTGCATCCTATCCAAAGGTAGAACAGAAGCAAATATTGAAAGAGGAACCAAAACTGCTGACGCGTTGGGATGATACATATGGAGACCGGATAACCGAACTCGTGTTGATCGGGATTGATATGAATCACGGAGATATTGAGCGTTCACTTGATCACTGTTTGCTAACAGATGAGGATTTATTACAGGATTGGTCTTTGTTCAATGATCCACTGCCAGTATTTACAGAAGCGGCCATAAATTAATTTCTGGAGGATGAAAAAATGAGAGTAAACATTACCTTATCTTGCACAGAAACAGGAGATCGAAATTATATCACAACCAAAAATAAGCGAACGAACCCTGAGCGACTTGAGTTGAAAAAGTATTGCCCTCGGTTAAAGAGACACACGTTACATAGAGAAACAAAGTAACGGGATTACTTAGAAGTTAAATTTTTTTATAAAATTTAAATCGTAAAGATTTCGTTTTAAATTGAACGATGGGGAGAGAGGAACTTGAAAAAAAATAAAATAACGAAAATAATAAAGACCGGCGTTGTAACCATAGCATGTTTATCGTTAATTTCAGCATGCAGCTCAAAAGAGACAGCAAATAAAAAAGAAAGCACGGCTGGTGATAAAAAGCTTCATATCGTAACCACTTTTTATCCAATGTATGAATTTACAAAAAGCATTGCGGGAGATCAAGCAACTGTGGATCTACTCATTCCTGCAAATTCAGAGCCCCATGGATGGGAACCTACACCCAAGGATATGGCGAACATTCAGAATGCAGATATTCTTGTTTATAATAGTCCATTTTTTGAGACTTGGGTACCATCGGTGGTGGATTCTCTAGGAAAAAATAAAAAGCCTTTATTTATTGAGGCCAGTGAGGGAATTGCTTTAATGGAAGGGACTACAGAAGAAGATCATGGGAACGCAACAGAACATGACCATAAGGATGAGAATGGTCATGACCACGTCATGGACCCTCATGTATGGCTCAGCCCAGCGCTAGCACAAAAAGAAGTCGAGACGATCACAGTAGCCCTTGTGAAAAAGGATCCAAAAAACAAAGAAGTTTATGAGAAAAATGGTCAAGAATACATCCAGCAGCTTAAAGAACTCGATCAAAGCTATCGTGACAGCCTGATAGATTATGTTGGAAAGGAAATTATTACCCAACACGCAGCATTTGGTTATTTGACAAAGGAATACGGCCTTAACCAGGTCCCAATTGCCGGGTTATCTCCAGAAGAGGAACCAAGTGCGGCGAGATTAGCAGAACTTAAAACATTTGCCCAAGAACATAATCTCCACACGATTTATTTTGAAGAATTGGCTTCTCCAAAAGTGGCAGAAACACTGGCAAGCGAAATCGGAGCAAAAACAAAAGTTCTTAATACACTTGAGGGTCTCAGCAAAGAAGATCAGGCAAAGGGATTGAATTATATTGAAGTCATGAAAAACAACTTAAAGTCCCTTGTGGAAACACTCTCGCAATAAAGGGAATTCATTTTAACGAAAAAGTGTGCGAACGAAAACGAGTCGATATACTTTTTCGTTTTCGTATTAGGTAGGACTTATAAAATAAAGGAAAGAGAGTTGTTAAAAATGATTCTTGCATCTGCTCGAAATATTGTGTTTGGCTATACTCATTTGCCAAGCTTAAACGGAGTTTCATTTGATATCGAAAATGGGGAGTTTGTTGGCATAACCGGACAAAACGGTGCATCCAAAACTACATTAATTAAGTTGTTGCTTGGATTGCTTAAACCTTGGGAAGGGACAGTATCAGTAAGCAGAACCAACATAAATGGAGAAAATCTTACAATTGGGTATGTCCCCCAGCAAATCGCCTCCTTTAATTCAGGCTTCCCCAGTACAGTATTGGAACTCGTTCGTTCAGGAAGATTTAAAAAAGGAAAGTGGTTCAAGCGTTTAAACCCTCAGGATGCACAATTAGTAGAGAATGCCTTAAAAATGGTAGACATGTGGGAGTTTCGCCACCATAAGATTGGCTCATTATCCGGAGGGCAAAAACAAAAAATTTGTATTGCCCGGACCTTAGCATCAGAACCAGATTTACTTGTGTTAGATGAACCAACGACAGGAATGGATGCAAGCAGCAGAAAGGCGTTCTACGAATTTTTGTCCCATCAAGTAAAAGAGCATGGAAGAACCGTGATTATAGTTACGCATAATCAGGATGAGGTAGATTCATATCTTACAAAAACACTTCAATTAGAAAGGGGGGAACATGGGGGATGGAAATGCTTAGTCTTGAATTCATGCAACGGGCTTTATGGGCTGGAGGAGTAATTGCGATCATTGCTCCCTTATTAGGAGTTTTCCTGATTCTAAGGCGGCAGGCATTAATGGCCGACACCCTTTCCCATATCTCACTCTCAGGAGTTGCCATTGGTTTTTTTATTCATATCGATATCACTTTTTCTAGTATTTTAATAGTCGTCATCGGTGCAATCGGGATTGAATATATGCGCCGGGCATACAGAACTTATTCAGAAGTCTCGATTGCTATCTTGATGGCTGCGGGACTGTCGTTTGCCTTATTTCTGATGAGTATCAGTAATGGCGGGAATACGACTTCTATCGATCAATACCTGTTTGGCTCCATCGTGACGATTAGTCCATTACAGGTAAAGGTATTAACAGTGGTTACCATTTGTATTCTTCTTTATTTTATTATGCTTAAAAGACCTTTGTATTTAATGACATTTGATGAAGACACCGCCTATACGAGTGGGGTTAATACCAATTTGCTTTCTCTCTCATTTAGTATAATCACCGGTCTGGCGATTTCGGTGATTATTCCAACCATTGGCGTATTACTGGTCTCTGCCCTCCTTGTCCTACCGGCGGCTTTCGCGATACGCATTGCTAAAGGATTTACATTGGTCATTCTCACGGCTGAAGGTACATCGATTGTAAGTATATATGCTGGCCTTGTTTCTTCCTACGAATTAGGAACGCCTCCAGGTGCTACCATTACGCTGATCTTAATCATAATCTTACTAGTGGGGTTACTGGTGCAGAAGCTGGTTCAGCATTACGCTAGGTTAGTAAAACGGAGGAGCAGAAAAATTATTCAGGTTTCGCAAAAAAGATCTTTTGACAATTAAGTAATCTAAAAGAGCTTAGAATCTAAGCTCTTTTAATTCAAATTAATCTATTCTCACCCCGGCATCATAAACGTATGGCTGTTTGGGAACAGAAATGATTTTATAATCCTGTATTTTTATAATGGGAATTTTAGATCCATCGTATTTAGTTTGATCAATCGTACCTGTTACTTGGATCCATTTATCTTTTGGTAAGCCCGACACATTCCCCTTTGCCATTATTCCGTATACGGAGGCATCTGCCACACAGCAAGTGATTCCATATCGAGCAACAACGATTTGATCCTGAAAGAAATTTTTTTCGCGATAGATAAATCCTTTAACAGTAATCGTTTTTCCTATCATTTTATCTAAATTATCTTGAATAATATTGATCATCGGGACGTAGGATGCATCTGTTACATTAACACTAGTTGACTGGATAAGTTTGTTTGTTAATGAGGAATATTCCGTTTGTGTTAATGGTTCAGGCATTTCCGAGGATGAAGGATCGGAAATAGGATTAGGTTGACTTGGTTCAGAAATGGATTGGTTCTTTTCTACATCTTTATTATTTTTTTCAGTTTGAGTGATAGAAATATTCTGTGAATCGGCGCCAAGTTTCAGGGTTCGATTTTTTGCCACAGAACTGCCAAGGACATGATCGGCAAAAAGTAGCCCTGTTATAATAGGAATAATAAAAATCGAATACAGGAACAGGCTCTTACCTATCGACTTAGGATAGGAATGTCCGCCCTCACACCCACACTCGTAGTAGGTATTGTCTTCAGAGGTACTACGAAAGATTAAAAGAACCCCTAATATTAGAAAAACAAACAAAGTAAAGTAAATAAAGCCGTTCATCTTCGGTGCGATAAACAGGGTAATATGATTTGTCAGGAGTAGTTTCAAAAGCAGCAGCATAAACCCAACAAGAATAACTCCTCTAATGAAATGGTGATAAGAATTTTTTTTGATATTTTTTCTGTTCATTACTACCGCCTCCTACCAAACGATTCCTTGAAAAATAGAGATTGAAATATAAACGACAATCGGGATGACAAACATAAGGAATAAGACAAATCTCTTTTTAAAATAAGCAAATAGCATTAACGTGTTTTTTATATCTAGCATTGGGCCAAATACGAGAAAAGCAAGCAGCGAACCTTTTGTAAAAGTAGAACTAAAGGATGAAGCAATAAAGGCATCAGCCGCGGAACAGACAGACAAAACATACGACAAGCCCATCATCACTGCCGGTGCGCCGGTTGTGCTTGTCCCTAGTGACAACAACACATTCCGATCGAAAAAGACTTGAAACAAACTTGCCAAGAACGCACCAATTAATAAAAATTTTCCCATATCAAAAAGTTCATCACTAGCATGATAAAATGTTGTCAACAGCTTATTTTTCTGTGGATGATGGTGATCGTGTTGATGAATGTGTTTCTCTACCCGTAAGATGTCAGCTTTCCGGAAAAAATGATAAACAATCAATCCAATGACAATCGTACAGATAAAACTAACAAACATTCTTGCATTTGCCATATAAGGCGTACTTTTAAACGCAAAATAAGTGGACGCATATACCACAGGGTTAATAATGGGAGCGCTTAGCATGAAAACAATCCCTACATGTGCAGGCATTCCTTTCTTCATTAATCTGCGAACAACTGGAATAATCGCACATTCACAAATAGGAAATAGGATGCCGATTAAGGCAGCTGGAATAACTGCCAAATATGCATTACGAGGCACGATCTTCTGAATCGTATTTTCAGATACAAAAGCCTGAATAATCGCTGAAACAAAGACACCCAACAAGATAAACGGAATCGCTTCTAATATAATGCTGAGGAAAATGGTATTCACATTGAAAAAAGAGCCAGGGATTTTACCGAATAAAGATAGCTTATTCACTAACTCTGCAAAAAGAAATAGGAAGACAAAGTGACAAAATAATAGCAAGATGAAACTATCTTTTATGAACTTGGTTACGTAATACACTATAATTATTCCCTCCTCAGCTCTATTAATTCCTAAAATAATAGTATGATGATCTAGTAGATTCATGACAACTAAATCCGTCAAACTGTATATAATTTGGGTACATAACTATACTATTAAAAGTAAATCGTAATAATTCCTATTTGTTGAAAATGTAATAAAACAAGTTTTTGTACCATTTTTAAAAACTTCCATGAGGGATCAATCGTCTAAGAAATAGCAAGGAGGGACAGAAGTGGAAGAATTAACAGCAGAATTGTTAGAAACTGAAGATAAGGAAGCACTTATCGATGAAATTATGACCAGCTATGGGCAGGAGATCTTGCAGCTTGTTTATTCTTATGTGAAAAATAAAGGGCTTGCTGAGGATCTGACCCAGGATATTTTTATCAAATGTTATAAATCTCTTCATACATATAGCGGTAAATCGAAGCTACGGACGTGGCTATGGCGGATTGCCATTAACCATTGCAAGGACTACTTGAAGAGCTGGTATAACAGGAACGTCGTCACGACGGATGAAGAACCGGCAAACAGTCAAACGAAAAAGGAAATGGTTGAGCAGGTCGTGATTCAAAAAGAAGAGGATGATCAATTGATTGCGGCGATTATGAATCTTCCAATTAAGTATCGGGAAGTAATTTATCTCTTTTATTATGAGGAATTGCCGATAAGGGAAATCGCTGTTCTTACAGATTCGGGTGATAACACAGTGAAAACGAGATTGAAACGGGCGAAAGAACTTTTGAAAGAACGATTGGAGGCATAAGGCATGGAGGATCGTTTAAAAAATTTAAAAAAATCGATGGATCGAACTACTTTTGCGCAGTTGAATTTTACCGAAAAGCATCGAAAAGACATTCGTGAAAAAATTAACAAACAGGACGAAAATGAAGAGGATATCTTATTCGCTGTCATGCAGCTTCTTGTCCAAGAAAAAACCGGCTTCGAATTGGCAAAACTTTTGCGTGGACGAGGAGTCCGAAAATTTGAGGATAACGAAGGATTTCTCTATATTCTCCTTCATCGGCTGGAACAGAATCAATGCATCCAAGCAGCTTGGAACGAATCGGAAGCTAAATATTACCGATTAACAGATAAAGGAAGGAAAATCTTGCAAAAAGCGGCCAAGAAGCAGACGAAAAACCGCTTTGCTTTTCATGAATTACTTGAGGGGTGAGATCAAAGTGGCAAATAAAAAGTATATTTTTTTACATGAGGTCACAGAACAAATTAAATCAAAGGAAGCAAAGAAATATGTTTCTGATGAATTAGGTTATCATTTACAGGAAGCAAAGAATCTCTGGATGGATAAGGGTTTGACCGAAGCAGAAGCCGAAGAAAAGGCAATTGAACAAATGGGTAGCCCCAGCAAGTTAGGAAAACAGATGAATAAGCTTCACAAGCCAAAGGTGGATTGGTTCATGATCCTCCTATTGGCATCGACTTTAGGACTCGGGTTTTTACCGATGATTGCGCTTGGATACATAGACGAGAGACATTTTTCCGTCAGTAAGACCATTATGGTAATATTCGGCGGTGGTGCCGCAATAGGAATCATGTTTCTTGATTATCGCAAATGGAAATCAAAGGGATGGTTGTTTTATTCCATAGGGGTTCTCTTTTTGCTCGCCATCATGTTTTTTTCTAATTCGATGATTAATGGGGTACCGATGATTAGGATCCCGTCCATTATTACATTAGAAAGCTCAATGTCTCTGCCATTCTTTTTCCTTGCCTGGGCTTCATTTTTTACCATAGAGAAGCTTAAAATCTGGCAATTTGCTATTTTGTTTTTCGTCCCAATCCTATTATTCTTAAACTTTCCACATAGTGTGATCATTTTTATGTACTCTGTTATGGTATTCGTGATGCTTTGGTGGAGTAAATTTAGCAGGAAAACAATGATGTCTATTTCGGGAATAACCTTTAGTTTAGTCCTGATTATTGGTTTTATTTCTTGGCAACTTCTTCAGACTTATCAATTAGTAAGAATTCTTGCCTTTTTAAACCCCAAAAAATATGCAAACGGGGCAGGATATCTACCATTACGAGTAAAAGAATTAATGTCAAAAGCGGGCTGGTTTGGACACCCAGGGAACAAGGAATTTATCCCGGAAGCTCATACTGATTTTGTTTTTGTAAGTTTAACCTATATTTACGGATGGCTTTTTGCGATTGCTCTGGTCATCATTCTTTCCCTCATTATGGTAAGATTTATTGTCATATCCAATAAGCTACATGATTCTTATGCTAAACTGCTTCTGATTGGTGCGATTGCCCTTTATGGGGTGCAACTGGCTTGTAACGTTGGAATGACCCTAGGAGTCTTTCCGCAAACTTCGATTGCATTGCCTTTTATAAGCTATGGGGTAATGCCGGTTTTGTTAAATTCCTTCTTAATAGGGATTGTGTTAAGTGTGTATCGAAGGAAAGATTTAATTTCAAACGGTTTTGTTTAAGTTTTTGGTTAAGCCAACTCAAATAGTTAACAAAAAACAGGACATCCGCCTATGCCTTTTCACGGTTTCAACATAGTCTAGACTGTAACCTATATAAAGGAGATGCTCACATGAACGATATGAGACAATTTAACACAGGCATGGGTATGGGTGGTTTTCCGGGAATGAGTGGATTTGGCAGCATGGGTACAGGTGGATTTCCAGGCATGGGCGGATACCCAGGCATGGGAGGTTTTGGCGGCATGGGTGGATACCCAGGATATGGATGGCATGGCGGCTGGGGAGGAGGATACCCTGGTCATGGATGGCATGGCGGCTGGGGTGGAGGTTACCCGGGTCATGGATGGCATGGCGGCTGGGGTGGAGGTTACCCAGGGCATGGTGGATATGGCGGCTGGGGAGGATACCCAGGCTATGGAGGAATGGGAGGATTCCCGGTTCATGGTGGATATGGCCACATGGGTTGAATACCCACCAACCTTTAGTCGAAAACAAAATTCAACTTTGTAAACGAAATTACTAATAAAAACAATAACCTAGTTTGGTATGCCCTGCTGTTTACAGAAAAAGCCTTGGTCTTTCAAGGCTTTTTCGCTTTCCTAAAAAAAATAACACCAATCATAAAGGAATAAAATGAAACGTACAGAATAGTAAATAATGATGCAAAAGTGCCATGGTGGATTCAACGATATGAGCAACAAATATGAGGGGGAATGAATATGTATCAAGCATTATTTATTCTATTGCTACTAACCTTCCTAATTTCAATCGTTCAAATCATGTTTAATAGAAGATGGACATTGATCTATACGGCTTTTGGGCATGACCAATATTTTGCTGTTGCTGCAAGGTTAAAACATGCTGGGGTTAAATATCAAACAAAATCCCCATTTAATTCAAGAATCGATGTTCGCTTTAAAGACAATACGCAGTATGATATCTATGTAAAAAAAGGACAAGAGCATCTTGCTCAGTCAGCGATTCATGGGAATTATTATACCTAATTAAAACAGGGGGAAAATAAAATGCATATTCAAAAAGCCACACTAAATGAACTTGATTCTTTAACGGAACTATTTGATTTGTACAGGCAGTTTTATGAACAAAAATCAGATATGGAAGGGGCAAGAAAGTTTTTACAAGAAAGAATTCTGAACGAAGAGTCTGTTGCTTTTATCGCTCTTGATGGATTGAATCCGCTTGGTTTTGTACAGCTTTATCCTTCATTTTCCAGTGTAAGTATGCAGCGTTCATGGGTATTAAATGATTTATTTGTGAAGGAAACAGCACGGGGAAAAGGTGTGGGAGAATCCTTAATGAAAATGGCGATCGAATTAGCCAAAGAAACAGGGGCAAAGGGACTTTTCCTAGAAACTGCCGCGGATAATACGACTGCACAAAGGCTTTATGAAAAAATCGGCTTCATTAAGGAGTCCCATTATTTTTATTATTTTTCTATATAAAAATTTATTAATGGGTTCGATCGCAAACATTAAAAATGTAGGTTAAAATGAGTACCAATTTGCATATGAAATTTTGAGATATAAATTTGAATCAAACTAGACATTTAGTTCAAGAAAAAACGAGGGAAAATAGATGAAAATACAACTTAGAGCTGATTTAATGCTGCTAATGATTACATTTTTTTGGGGTGGATCGATTTTACTTACTAAAATTGGTCTCGACTATCTGCAAGAATATAATTTAATCACATTACGATTCACTCTTGCATTTCTTTTATCAGGGATTGTATTTTACAAGCACTTAATTAAGACTGATTTTAAAACAGTAAAATATGCTTTTATATTATCGTTTATTTTGTTTATTGTTTATGTGTTTGCGACTTTCGGTACGAAGTATACATCCGTCTCGAATGCTGGTTTTTTATTTAGTCTCACGGTCATATTTATACCATTATTATCTTCTGTATTCTTAAAACAAACACCTGAAAAAAAAGTTGTTTTCGGAATTGTTTTATCAATAGTAGGAGTAGGTCTATTAACCTTACATGACCAATTTAAGATAGGTTTTGGTGATCTTTTTTGTATTCTATGTGCTTTATTCTATGCAGTTCATATCATGATTACAGGAGCAGTGGCTAAGCAAGTAAATGCCATTTCTCTTGGAGTTTTACAACTTGGTTTTGTTGGACTGTTTAGTATTATTTTCTCTATTTTTATGGAAAAACCAAAACTTCCCGACAATTATGAGTCATGGTTTGCAATCTTGGCATTAAGTATATTTTGTACGGGAATTGCTTTCATTGTTCAAATCATTGCCCAGCAACATACCAGTCCAACTCATGCAGGTCTCATTTTTACATTAGAACCTGTTTTCTCCTCTATGTTTGCTTTCATTTTCACGGGCGAAACTCTTACATCTAGAGGTTATTTAGGCGCAATACTCTTATTAATAAGTGTTCTAATTGCTGAACTAGATTTTAAAAGTTTGTTAAAACGAAATTATAAGAAGTATATGGAATAGATATTTTGTGAAGGTACGTAGATTGCCATGCTCTACCATCGGAGGCTTTACTTTAACAGGTGCTGGTTTTGGGGGATATTCAAGTAACGGAGTAGATTAGTTGAGGAGTCGTTGTAAGTATCAATTGCAATGATTCTATTAGTTGTAGTTTTATTTTTGGTAGATAAATCTATTTTAGGAGTCAGATATCTAGGAGTTATCCCTTTTGTTTGTTTCGTGTTAGTAATTAATTACATTAGTAAATTAGAAAAAAGCTGGAATTGATAAAAAAGTAAAAGTAATTGGCTGGATTTGTTTTTTTGTGACTGCAATTATAGGATTATTGCTAATCCTTGCGTTTCCTGAAATTTTTAATACATTGGTTAATGAGGATTTTGAGTTTCAACCATATATGATGTTGTTTTTAGGTTTAACGATGTTGGTAATGGGATTAAGAGAGTTTCAAAAGGGACAAAAAGATTATGGCTGGCTAAGTATAGTTGTATTTATATTTATTTTATTTGTATCATTCAAAAGTTTCTTATTGAAGTAACAGGTAGCATTAATCCAAGAAGGATTAGCGCTTCTTTCTGTTGAACTATTGAAGTAACGGGACAGTTTAATGAAAAAATAATAAAATAAGGGGTTGATAAGCCTTGATAATTTATGCAGAAGCCCTACGTACAATTTCCATAGTGATACTTATTTTTAGTTCTTCCTTCTATCTCCGGCATTTGGTAAAAACCAAAAAACAAAGGAAACTTTCAGCCTTTGAATTTACAATGTATACAACCATTCAGATAGCATATCTCTTCTTTGCAATTAGTTTATTAATTTCTATATTCGGTAAGTGATTGGAAAGGGTAGATGAGATTGTGAATCGTTCTACTTAAACGGGCTTTAGTTGAATAAGAACTGATAAAAATAATTAAGAATGGCTTCTTCTAAATAATTCTAAATCAAATTATTATGGTTTATAATACAGCTATTATAAACTTTATTAAGGGGAATTTTATGGGGCTAATTACAGGTAAGGTAATAATAATATCTCTATTTTTATTGATCGTCACAATGATTGAAACATTAGCTTATTCAACTAGGATCTCAGGAGCAAGGGTAAAATTAATTGCCACTGCCTTATCATTGTTTAGTACACTGGTAATTGTTTCAAGGTTTTCTACAATGATACAACAACCGCTTACAGCAAAACTTATCGCAGAAGCCCCTGATTTAAACAAACTTCATTACATCGAGGAACAATATAGGATTTTAATCGGAGTAACCTCAATAGGAGTGTTGTTGGGGATACTGCTTTTTCCGACGTTCATAAATATCTTTTCAAGAGCCATTATTCAACTTTCTAATCAACGTGGATCAATAATTGCACTGTTTGTTAATCAATTCAATCGAAATGGCATCAGAAAAATAGTAATGTGTTTTAGGCTTCCTAGATTTTCTTATCTAAAGGGGATTACGTTAAAAACCATTCCTAAGCGACTCTTTGTGATTAATGTTATCATTTCTGCTGTATTTACCATCGGGGTACTATCTTCCATTTATGCATCTATGATAGTTCCTAAAGATTTCGCTCAGGCTGCCTTAATGTCATCAGGAATTATAAATGGTATAGCGACTATTTTATTGACCTTGTTTATTGACCCTAAAGCTTCCGTATTAGCGGATAGAGTTATGAAAAAACAAACTGATTATATTTACTTAAAAAGCTACTCTTTGACAATGATTAGTTCAAAATTTTTGGGTACAATCGTGGCTCAACTTCTACTGATTCCTGCGGCATATTATGTAGCTTGGTTTGCTAAGTGGATTTAATGTGTTTGTTCAACTATAGGGTGAGAAAATTTAACAAGCAACGCTTAGAAGCGTTGCTTTGTTACGTTAAAAATATTTTCTATAATATTCTTGTCTAAGGTTAACCTTTCCAGCTTGCCTTCGATTGTACATTGCATCAAAATTATAAACTTTCTTCTATTACACCTTGTAAAATATAGTCGTTTATATTTTCCCCATCTACCCAATTTTGGAAATTTATATCTAAGACTTGACTACTCTGAGCAATAGTAGTTAGAATCCTCGAATCATTGTAGGAGTACGAAAATGTATGAAGAGTTCCAAACAAATTGTTATAGTCCGTAAAAAAAACTGGAGAATGTATGCTTTTAAAATTATCAAACATTTGTCTATGAGTATAATTTTTATCTTTGAGACTTAATAGATAGTCATTACGGAGGATTGAACCTTCGATAGATATTCTGTTTTTGTTTTTGATCATATCGTCCTGAAAGTGATTTACACAAGACATAAACGATTGGCCATTCCTTACAATGACTTTTTCGGGGCTAGCTTCTACTTCAGCAATATTTCCTGTTTTATCCCCAAGCGAGAAATTATAACAAGCGGAATGTGGTATTTTTTTTAGCATATAAATTGCATCATCAATAGATGAACACTTATCCAAAACCATCCGTATCGCAGTCCACGGAGATATACCTATTGCATAATCACTATTACTTACAAAGTGCAATCCTAATACTAACCCTTCTTCATTGACACCATCGTGCCTTCCCAATATTTGAAGATTATATCCTGCTGACGCAAAAGATGTTTCAGGTTGAATTAAACTAAAAACCTTATCATATAAAACAGGGGAAAAATCGTAATTTCTAACGTAGTAATCTTTTGTAATTACTGCCGAACACCCCATAGCTTCTGTCTTTGGTACATCATACCCACTAAACAAAGATGCTGCCTTGTTAGGTGAAATCTCTAATCCTTGGGCTAAACCATCTAGCTCACAAAGTAAATGAGGAGCAAAATCTGAATAAATAGATTCCATATCCTTATAATCTATTTCTGGTTTTGTTATTGATTCTAACATTTTTAAAATTGGTTTATTTTTGATAAATTGTCCCATCTTAACCCCAATATTAAAAGAGTTATCTCTTATTTGGTGCACGCTCACTGAAAATTTCGACATAAAAAGCCCCCTTATCTATTCCCCTTTTATATAATAAATTTCCACAGTATATAATTACTACCTTATTCCAGAATCCTGCCCTTTAACGGAACGATCAGTTCCATTAACTATCCTTATTTTACCATAATTCAGACTACCAAATTAAAAGGTTTGGGATTTTTGACTTTTAAATTGGCAGTGAAATCGACACTAACTTTGGCGAACTTTTTAGTGTGGATAATAACTGTTGTCCAAAACAGTTATTGTGTCAATTGGTCTGCTACTTAAATAGTAAATTTATAAAAAAACTTGATATTACAAGAAAATGACCTACGCCAATTTATAGGTCATATCTTATGTCATTTATGTTAAAAGCACCCCAAAACGGAACCCGTTAACTTTCTATAGCATCCTTTTATTACGATTTTAACTGGGAAAGGGTGTCTTGGTCACAAATAACGAATAGCTGTGCATTATCAGGGATGTTGTCGTCTAGTTTTTGGTTGATGTGAAGGTCGGCGCGATCAGCAACAAGTGTTGCTCCTTTGTTCAACAGATCCACAAAGGCATCGCGGTAGGTTTGCCATTCCGGTTGTTTTGGAATTTCAAACATGGTTTCCCCATACTGTGTGCTCATTAGCTCGGAATACATATGGGTGACACCTGGTGAGAACAGAGACCTGACAGCTGCATGGGAGATCATTTTCTGAGTTGGAATAAATTCATCCACCTTTACGTGTTTGAATAAAGGAATATGGCATTGATTAATCACCTCTGCTGTAACATGAATATCTTTATTATATTTTTCTTCTAAAGTCGTGATGGCGGTAGCGATTAATAAGGTTTTACCGTCGACAAGGAGTGGATCCTTTGTGGCATAATTGTCCTGTGTTATTTGATCGGCAAAAATAATCACGCCTTTTGCTTTAGGCAAATTGGCATTTAAGAGGATATCTTCATTTGTTGCATCTCCATGAACAAATTGGAGCCGCTCGTTGATTAACGGAGCTTTTTCCATTACATCAATGAGGACAACATCTACTTTTTTATCAGATTTTAAAATTTCATCAATCGCTAATCTTGATTTGGCATTCCAGCCTATTAAAATGATATGATTTTTTCCTGTGTATTTCATTTTTCCTCCGATTTTCAATTTATCCATAAAATAGACAGAATCAATGATTTTTCCGATAAAGACACTTACAAGAGCAATACCTGTGATGTAAAGTATGATGGTAAATACTTTTCCGGTATCGGTCACAGGAGCATAGTCTCCAAAACCCACGGTTGCGAGGGCGGTAAGTACCCAGTATAAAGAAGTTATAAAGGACTCAAACGTTCCAGGCTCAATCCAATAAATCGTAAAAGCAGCTAGAATGATGTATAAAATGAAAAAAGGAAAAAAGATTTGATTCCGGAGTTTCACTAGGAAATAGAGCCATTTTTTCAAAAGCATTCCCACGGATGATTGTTCCTGCCTTTCAGTGTTTTGAATAACCTTATAGTTCCCAAATGGTACCAAAAAATGAATGAATTGTTTCAAAACAAAGGAAAACCCCGTTTCCGTTTAGAAATGGGGTTTAGTTTCATTATTTTGATAAAAGTTCATCCAAATGTTCGATGATTTCTTTACGATTCCCTGAGATTCGATCTTCTCTAATTTTATCCTTTGTCAATTTTTCCAAAGATTTAGCCAATACTACCTGTTCCATTGCTTGTGGAATGACCACAACGCCGTCAGCGTCACCGACAATGATATCACCTGGTTGAACTGCCATTCCACCGCAAGAAATCGGGATATTGATTTCTCCAACTCCGGCTTTGCCACTTGCTGCAACCGCCGTTCCTTTGCAGAAGACCGGGAAGTTCAATGCCTTGATACCGACAATATCTCGAATGACCCCATCGACAACTAAACCGCCGATTCCGAGTGTTTGCGCCATTCCGACGACAAAATCGCCGGCGATGGCCCGGTATTGATCACCTTTTGCATCGACTACTAAAATATCACCTGGATTCGCCACACGAATGGCTTTTAAGACGGCGAGATTGTCGCCTACTGGTATTTTGACCGTAAATGCTCTCCCCGCAAGAGTGTATTCTTCTTTTAATGGTTTAATAGATGGCGACAGGTTATTTAATCCATCCATTGCATCTGAAATACATGTTGTAGGTACTACACTAAATTCCTTCACAAGCGGATCCATATATGTATATTCTCCTTTCAAGGTTCTTTTTGTCATTATAGAGTGAATTTTTAAAAAAACAAAGCAGGGGACTCTAATGAATGAAGTCCCCTGGGAATCAAAGTATGCTATTTTTCGTGATCCAGCTGTCACTGACGTCAGAATCATAAATGGCTGAAATAGGGATCATAATGGGAACAAAATCACCGTTTTGTTCCCCATATCCTTGATTTCGCTTATAAGAAACAAAATGATCCATTAACTGGTTCGGCCCCATATTCAATATGGAACCGTGGTCAAAGGCATTCACTTTTAGCCCGCCAAGATTGACAATCATCGGTGAAAAAATCAATTGGATTCCCCCTTATAATGAATCCCTATTCTTTAAACAATACTGTTTTTCGCAGTATTGCTGTCAGTTATGTCAGGGTCAACTACCCATGAAATGGGGATATTAACGGGTGATAAATCACCATTTTGTTCCCCAACTCCCTGGTTCCTCTTATAGGATACAAACTGATCAATAAATTGATTAGGACCTAAATTAATAAAGGCAGAGTTATCCACCGAATTAACTTTAAATCCCAAGAAATTGATGGCCATCGGTGCGATATTCAACAAAATCACTCCTATGCACTTTTTAATTTTTTTTTGGAAAAATAGGTGTATTTTTAAAGGGTATTTTTTATTGATAGTGAATCGATTTGATCATCATCGAATGTAATCCCAATTGGAGAAACCAATGCAGAAAAATCAGCAATTTGTTGTCCAAAACCTTGATTCTTTTTGGCGTGGACATTTTTTCTACTTTGTAAATTTGATCCAATGGAAACAGTACTTTTATGTTCACAGCTGTTAATTTTTAGATTGCCAATATTGACGACTGTGGGAATAAAAAACATCTTTTTCTCCTTTCTTCGTCCCGTTTCGTATAACCACTGTGTATTTTTATACTATATTCTTTAAAAATGATAATAAGACCATATTGTTGTAGTGGAGCATTGTGTGCTTTTCTACAAAAAAAAGAAAGTGGTGGAAGCCACTTTCGAAAGAAGGAAAACTTTTATGGGTTAGTACAGCATATGTTTTAGCTTGTACGGGCATGTAGTGAACATGTCCATTTTGCAAAAATTTTTAATAAAAGGGCGCTAACAAATTTTTTGTATAAGCTCAATCGTATTATTTTTTGGTGAGTTAACAAGTGGAGACACTTCGTATGTCTCCATTAAATTATCGTCATAGGGGATAAGCAAAGATTCTAATTTATGGTTTTCTGATAGGCCTGGATCAAGCCAAGTGCTTTCATCTTCCGGTTTCAATATTACGGGCATGCGGTCGTGGATCGTTTTCATTAATTCATTTGGACCAGTTGTGATAACAGAACAGGTATAAAGAGTTTTTCCATCAGGGGATTTCCAGCCCTCCCAGATACCAGCCATGGCAAATAATTCGTCCGATTTGAGTTTTATCCGCATCGGGGTTTTCCTTTGATCCTCATGGCGTTTCCATTCATAGAAGCTATCTGCAATCACTAGGCACCGTTTCTTTTTAAAGGCATGTCGAAAGCTCGGCTTTTCTGAAATGGTTTCGGCCCTGGCATTTATCATTTTGTTTCCCATTGACATATCCTTTGCCCACGGGGGTATTAGACCCCATTTCAAAAATCCCATCCGGTTCCGCGTACCGTCATTAATAACTGCTAAAACAGCCTGTGAGGGGGCAATATTAAAGCTTGGAGCATACAGTTCTTCTTCCATAAAGGCTTGAATATCGAATCGATCAATAATTTCTTCGATTGTTGCTGTTAGTGTGAATCGCCCACACATACACTTCACCTCAGTTTTTAATGTGCTCTCCGTGCAAAGTCGACAAATCGAAACTTATCCGGACGGTGCCGTGATTCTGTGTATTGGAAAAGGGTGGCGTCATCTAAATATACATAGTTTTTAATGACGACCACATTATGGAAGCCTTCGAGATCCATTAGGATGCGGTCTTCGGTTGTAGGCTCTTCCACGACAATTTCTTTTTTAGCAAAACTAATCGTTAGGTTTAAATCATTTTCAAGATATTGATAAATCGAATCTGCGCAAATTTCTTCTGTTAGGGAAGGGACGAATTTGTGACACACAAAATCTTTATCTAATATAATCTTTTCGCCGCCCATTTCCCGCGTTCGGACAACCTTCCAGACGAGATCCTTACTCCCAAGCTGAAGCTGCTGCCGGATAAATCCATCAGGCTTGATTAACGATAATTCGTTGACGACCGTTTTTGGCTTCATGCCCATTTTACTCGCCAGTTCTTTAAAACTGACTAATCCGGAAACAGGAAAATCAAATTTACTAATGTCGATGACAATCGAACCTTTTCCTCTAACTTTTTGAATATAGCCATTTTGTGAGAGCAAATTTAACGCTTTTCGAATGGTTTCCCGCGATGTGTCATATTGATCCTTTAACTCATTTTCAGAGGGGAGTAGCGTTTGGGGCGGGATTTCTCCGCTTTTAATTTGCTCGACAATACTGTTATATATTGTTAGGTACTTGTTTGTCATACAGACATCTCCGTTCATTTTTTCAAGTGGTACACTATGGACTCATACGGCCGCAGAATAATTTCACTACCTAGGGGGGCAGAATCCTTATAGTTAGAGAGTAACATTTCGCTAGTATAGCCATCAAGGTTTAAATGAGCAGGGAGGATAAATGACTTCTCCTTGCCATAAAAATTATTGATGATTAGTAATTTTTCCGATTCGGTTGTTCTTATAAAGGCAAAAATATTTTCATCATTATCTAGAATAAGCTCGAAATCACCATCAGTCATGACAGCAACACTTTTTCTTAATTGATTTAACTTTTGATAGTGATAGAAAATAGAATCTGGATCCTCTATGGATTTTTCCGCATTCACTTCTTTATAATTTGCTGCCGTTTGAATCCAAGGGGTTCCAGACGTGAAGCCCGCGTTTTCACCAGCATTCCACTGGACAGGCGTTCTTGAATTGTCCCGAGATTTTTGATTAAGAATTTCAATAATAGCTTGTTCGTCAAGACCTTCCTGTTGTTTGATTTTAAAAATATTTAATGACTCAACATCGCGATATTCATCAATTGAATTGAATTTCGGATTTGTCATACCGAATTCTTCCCCTTGATAAATATAAGGGGTACCCTGCATCATGTGGAGGGCTGTAGCAAGCATTTTAGCCGATTCCTTATGGTACTTTCCATCATCGCCAAAACGGGATACAGCACGGGGCTGGTCATGGTTACACCAGAAGAGGGCATTCCAGCCGCCACCTTGATTCATTTCTACTTGCCATTTTGATAAAATATCTTTCAATGCCTGAAAATCAAAATCGGCCTTCGTCCATTTATCGCCATTTGGATAATCGACCTTCAAGTGGTGAAAACTGAACGTCATATTTAATTCTTCCTGTTCAGGGTTGGTATAACGAATGCAATTATCAATAGAAGTAGAAGACATTTCGCCAACCGTCATGATGTCATATTGCGAGAAGACCTTTTCGTTCATTTCATGTAAAAATTCATGAATTCGCGGCCCGTCTGTATAAAATTTGCGACCATCGCTGTCATCCTGAGGGAACTGTTGGTCTTTTGAAATTAAATTAATGACATCCAACCGGAAACCATCGACACCTTTTTTTAGCCAAAAATGCATCATTTCATATAAAGCTTCGCGTACCTGTTCATTTTCCCAATTTAAATCAGCTTGCGTCACATCGAACAAATGCAGATAATATTGTTCAGTTGTTTTATCGTACTCCCATGCAGATCCGCCGAATTTTGATTCCCAGTTAGTCGGCGGTTCGCCGTTTACGCCATCCTTCCATATATAGAAGTCACGGTAGGGGTTATCCTTGGAGGAAATCGCTTGTTTGAACCATTCATGTTCTGTAGAGGTATGGTTAATCACGATATCCATAATAATTTTTATACCACGTTTATGCGCTTCGGCTAAGAGACGGTCAAAGTCTTCCATCGTTCCATAGTCTTCATAAATTGTATAATAATCGCTTATATCATAGCCGTTATCTCGTTGTGGAGATTGATAGATTGGGGTGAGCCAGAGGACATCGATTCCCAGCTTTTTTAAATAGTCTAGTTTTTCAATTATACCTTGAAGGTCGCCAGTTCCGTTTCCGGTTGTATCATTGAAGCTTTTTGGATAGATTTGATAAACGACTGCTTTTTTCCACCAAGTTGTTGACATTTCAAGCACCTGCCTATATTTAATGAGTTTTTTTCATGTTGAAAAGGAGGGAGTTGGTCTCCCTCCTTCATGGAGTGTACATTTATTTTTTAAGGTTTAATTTTTTTACACCTGTTTTTGCAAAAATATTCGTTAAAATAAACGGAACTACAATCGCAATCACCATACAGAGTGCAAACATTGCCATATGTTTAGGCTGAATCGAAAGAATCCCCGGAATGCCGCCAACACCAATCGAGTTAGCCATAACGCCGCTTGCAACTGATACGACGCCTGCAATCATGGAACCAATCATCGCAGCTAGGAAAGGGAAGCCATATTTTAAGTTGATACCGAACATCGCAGGCTCAGTTACGCCTAGGTAACAAGAGATGGCTGCTGGGATTGATACTTGCTTTTCTTCTTCGTTTTTACGGTTGATAAAAATCATCGCAAGAACGGCAGAACCTTGTGCAATATTAGATAGAGCAATCATCGGCCATAGGTTTGTGCCCTTAAATTCATTCATCAATTGAAGGTCAATGGCATTTGTCATATGGTGTAAACCGGTAATAACTAGTGGAGCATAAGCGAATCCAAAGATGGCAGCGAATAACCAGCCAAATGCAGAAGTTAAGCTTGAATAAACCACATGTGAAATTCCTGAACCAATAGACCAGCCGATTGGGCCTAAAATAGTATGGGCAATTAATACCGTTGGAACTAATGCAAAAAACGGTACAACTATCATCGAGATAGAATTTGGCACGATTTTACGTAATCTTGTTTCCAAGAAACCTAAAACGATTCCAGCTAATATGGCAGGGATTACTTGTGCTTGATAGCCAATCATTTTAATGTGGGCAAATCCAAAATCCCACATTGGAATTTCTTTTGCATTTGCAACACCGTAAGCATTTAATAATTGCGGTGAAACTAGGGTAATACCAAGAACAATACCTAGAATTTGAGATGCGCCCATTTTCTTTGCGACTGACCAGGTAATACCGACAGGAAGGAAGTGGAAGATCGCTTCCCCAATCAGCCAAAGGAATGAGTGAACGCCAGCCCAGAACTGAGATACTTCAATGATGGTCTTGGTACCGTCATCTAATAATTTGATGTCGCCGATTACATTTCGGAAACCTAGGATTAAACCACCGACTACTAGAGCCGGAATTAATGGGGTGAAAATTTCAGCCAAGTGGCCCATCAATCGCTGTAGCCAGTTCTGATTTTGTTTGGCAGCTATCTTTGCTTCTTCTTTTGATGTGCCATCTACACCAGCAATTTTAACGAATTCATTGTAAAAACTAGAGACTTCATTTCCGATAATAACTTGAAATTGTCCGGCTTGTGTAAAGGTACCTTTAACAAGTTTAATGGATTCTATTTCTTTAATATCAGCTTTGGATGGATCATTTAAAACAAATCGCATCCTTGTTACACAATGGGTAACAGCTGCTATATTTTCTTTTCCGCCAATGTGATCTAGCAGTTCCTTTGAAGGATCTGTGTATTTGGTCATCTTTCTTTCCCCCTGTAAAATGGGATTGCTCCCGTTTTTTATCTACATTTTTATATACAGGCAATGTGCGCGTTTTCATCATCGTTGTTGCTTGTATATACAAGTTTTGTTTACGGTTTCAGTTTAACTTGTATATACATGTATGTCAACTAGGAAAGAGTTATTTTTTTCATTCCATATTTAGGTTGGTCCATATAGGATTTATTTATTAACGGTTTAAATGATATTGAGGGATATGGTATGAATATTGTTGATTTTAGCCCTAATTTTCTGGACAAAATAGATGGAAAGAAAGAGATACAATAAACATAGAACTAGTGTTCGGTAATCGTTGTTCTTTCAGCCTAGATCATTTCCTAAAGTGGTCAAAAGTAATGGAATTGGAGGCTTTGAAATGACAGAAAATCTTAAAGAAATGCTAAGAGAAGTACTAAAAGAAGAATTGACAGGGATTCGTTCGGATGTTGTAAATGTGCAACTTGAGGTTGGTGGATTAAAAAAAGAAGTAACTGAAATGGGGTCAAATGTAGGAAACTTACAAAAAGAAGTTACTGGACTATGCACTAGCATGAAAATATTCAAGGAGGAGTTAACAGAGGTTAAGACCCATGTTGCAGAACTGCACTTTGGCCAAGAGCGAATTGAACGGAAAATTGGCAGCATTCCATCGCAATTTGAACAACTTAAAAATTCTATTGATGAAGACATTAAACGGTTAACACGCATTCAAGAAAGACAGCAGCTAGTGATTGAAACCCTTTCGGCACGTTCCATCCAACAACAAACAGATATTAAAGAATTGAATTACACTAAAAAGTAGTCAAGGCTTAATATCCTAAAAGTTCTATGTCTTTTGAACGACTTTTATCCTTTACAGCATTAAACTGTTGAATGAATTTTTAGAAAATGGTAAAATAAACTTGTTTAAATTCTTCTGAGTTTAGACCTCCTAATTTTGAGAATTTAGCCTAGACCTCTAAGTTCTCGTTGAACCTTTGAAAATTATTCAAAGGTTCTTTTTTATACATAAGGAAAGGAGGCCGTTTTTGGTGGCCTTCTGTTCAAATCATTTACATGTATAGACCAGCCAGGAATATTCCTAGAGTTTTTTGATAGATTTCATCAAATTGTGATATTGGAAGGGGATTGACTCCTCTGCCAATCTCAACCGTGAATCCGGGTCGATGCCAATCCTGGATAAACCAGTCTTTATAGCCTGCATAGCTTTCGATCGTTTTGACTGGTTCGTAGCCGCTAACTCTGCTAAATTCTTTTACAATCACCTCAGACTCTGGAGGTTCGGCATTTTCAAAACCCCAGTAAATCACCTCACCCTGTGTATGGAAAGCCAAGACTCTCAAAAAGTCTCGCTTTTTTGTCAATTCAGCCATGGCGACAGCTTCAGGCTCTGATAAAGGTTTTTCTCCTCCGTAATCCCTAGGACCGGGCTTGTCAGGGTTCCTTGCTTTCTCTAATTCCCATCGTGCGGGAAATTGGTCATTGAGATCCACGCCTCTTATATTTGCTTTCCATCCAGAAAAATCCATGCTACCTTTATTGTATTCCACCACTTTCTTCTTCCATGGCTCATTGGCAGGTGATCCATGCAATACGAGATCGACTCCATCTGGATTTACCATTGGTACGATGGATAAAGTGCTTTGTTGGTAAAAGGGGGAGGTGGTAAGACCGCGGATAGGGTTTTGATTTGTCAGAGATAGTAAATAGTCATTTAAAAAGGTCATGATCACGGGTGTGGTAATCCATTCATTGGCATGAAATGAACCGTTGTAATGAACTTTTTTTCTACCATTTCCGATGAGGATTTCAGGAATGGTTTTTCCTAGAACCGTGTTGCCAATTGTAGGGACTTGTAAAAATGGGTATACACCTTGCAACCGTTTGATATCATTCATCATCATCTTGTAATCGTAGTTTTGACCGCCATTCACTAATCTCCAGGTAATCCGCAAAGGGATTTTGATTGTTTGGCCAATCTTTAGTTGATTTGGATCTATAGTTGGGTTAACTAAAAGGAGTGCTTCTATCGAAAGGTTGCGATTTTGAGCAAGTTTCCACATAGTGTCACCCTGACGAATTTGTTGCTCTTGAGCAACAAAACCAGGGATCCTAATCCGCTGACCAATTGAAAGACTGTTAGGTTGTATATCCCGATTTGAATCATTTATTAACTGTAAATTGATTTTAAACAACTGGCTGTAATGCCACAATGAATCCCCTTTCCTAACGAATATATCCATTTTGCTCCTCCTGATGAATAAAATAGTGTTATTAAAATGTATGCAAAATGGAATAAAATATTTGTTCTGATTCATATAGGCGCTGTTCTTATTCAAGGAATCTGTCTTTCCATTCTGGAGTTGGGAGCAGGCAGCTATCCTTTTTCCCAAACCATTTATAGCGGTTTTTAGCTATGACATCATATAGGTTGTCGCGAATGAATGGGGGAATGACCAAGAAAACTGTTGGCACTTTCCACAATCCGTATAATTGTTTAGATATACGTATAGCTGCGCCTGATTTTACATATGCCTTTCCATTCTCAATCAAAACAAAGCTACTAATAGTAGTCTTATGACCATGTTTTTTTAATAGCTCTTGACCAATTGCGCTTTGGAGGGAGGCAAATTTAAATTTTCCTACCGGATCTCTTTTGATAATAAATTGCACACTACTGTCGCAAAGATTACATTCACCATCAAATAAAATAATCCTTTCCACTGTATCACCTACTTATTATTTAAACACTATTATGATATGTTTGGATTAAGCATACCATAGTGGAAATAATTCAATAAAATGTGAAAGGCGGTAAATCGCATGTGGGAAAATAGTTTATCAAGGTTGTTAAAGATCAATTACCCCATCATTCAGGCACCAATGGCAGGAGGACCAACAACAACAGAGTTAGTGGCTGCCGTTTCAACTGAGGGTGGGCTTGGGATGATAGGAGCTGGATATTTAAGTCCTGACCAATTACGAAGTCAAATACAGGAAATACATAAGTTAACGGATAAGCCATTCGGGATCAATTTATTTGTTCCTAAACCATATACTGCAGATGGTAAGACACTGCGGTTGGCTGGTGATTTATTAAAACCAATTAGGGAAGAATTACAGGTCGGGGAAGACCTCCTTGTGCTGCCAACCTTCGAACAAGATGTCAAAACCTTCGAGGAACAATTAAAGATCATAATAGAAGAACAAATTTCAATTTGTTCCTTTACCTTCGGAATTCCTTCACCACAAGTTGTAACAAAACTTAAGGAAAATTCGATTGTTGTGATTGGGACCGCGACAACGGTAGAAGAAGCTATATTGAATGAAAAGGCAGGGATGGATGCCGTTGTTGTTCAAGGGGCAGAAGCGGGAGGTCATCGGGGGACATTTTACGGTCATGAAGATCGTGGCTTGATTGGATTAATGTCACTCATTCCTCAGGTTTTTGATGTGCTTGATATTCCGCTTATTGCAGCAGGAGGGATCATGGATGGCAGGGGAATCATGGCCGCCAAATGCCTCGGCGCTATAGGGGTACAAATGGGAACTGCCTTCCTTGTTTGTAAGGAAAGTGGAGCAAATGCCCTTCATAAAGAGGCCATCATGGAGGCAACAGAAGACCAGGTAGTATTAACAAGGGCGTTTTCTGGAAAAATGGCACGGGGCCTGAATAACGGCTTTATAGAAATAATGAGTCAAAAGGAAGAAGAACTTCCAGACTATCCGCTGCAAAACGAACTGACAAAAGCAATTAGAAAAAACGCTGCAGCAAAGGGAAGCACTGAGTATATGTCCCTTTGGTCAGGGCAGAGCCCAAGATTAGCAAAAAAATTAACCGTTCGCCAACTAATGAATAAGATTATTCTAGAAGCAGAAACATTACATTCAAAACTTTAAACAGCGGACACAAATGGTGCCTGACACCAAATTATGTATTTTCATTGTATTTATGTTATTTTAAAGTGGATTTGTCCATTTTTTCGTTTCGTAAATTTATATTTTGTTAATGTACTATAAAAGGGAGGGTTAAAGTGGAAAAGGTATTAAAAAAGACTCCCTATTTGTTATTTTTGTTGGTGATTCCTCTTTTAGCTGTTGTTTATCAATATTTAAATACCCGTTCACATAAGGCGGTTGATATTTCTACGTCAATCGATCAGGCTATTCCTTTTTTACCGATTTTTATTATTCCGTATATTCTTTGGTATGCGTATATGTTTTGTTATTTAATCTACTTTTGTTTTAAGGATACAAAGGTATATCTAAAAACATTGCTGTTAATTGTGATCGCTGAGCTTATTTGCTTTGTTATTTACTTCTTTTTCCAGACAACAGTCCCGAGGCCGGCGCTTGTCGGTGATCATTTTTTAAACAATCTTGTTCAGTGGATATACACAAATGATCGACCGTTGAATTGTTTTCCAAGTATACACGTGCTAACCACCTTTGCGATCATGTTAGCGTCACTACACATCAAGAATAAACATCTCTTACACACACTTTGTATCCACTTTTTGGGTTCCTGCATCATTATCTCAACACTTTTTGTCAAACAGCATGTGATCTTTGACATGATTGGATCCATGTTCCTCGTTACGTTTCTTTATGGAATCGCATTTGAACTACTTACCTTCCGTATGAAGGAAAAATCAGAAACGGTTTATGTGAAAGACAAATAGCTTTAGAGATTTCAAGAATCAACTAACTTAAAAAGAGTGTCGCCCGTGAGACACTCTTTTGAATAAAAAAGCTTGTTTAAAAATCAGTCATAAAATTAGGTCATATGAACAGTTTTGATATGTTGCAGGTTAATATAAATGGGGTCTTCTTTTGCGCCGATTAATTCTACAAAATTATTCTTAATTCCTTGGATTTTACCGATGACATTCTCATTTTCGCCGATATTAAAGACAATTAATTCTCCCAATAACTTTTCAATTTGGACTTCATACGAACGGGCAAATGTAATATTGCTTGGGTTCACCGGAAGATTTGCGTTACTTAGACCGTAAGGGCGCTGATTATTTGTGTACGGGATTAACCATTTTAAATGATTAAGGGAGATAAACATTGTTTTGTAAATAGGGGAGTAAAAGACAAAGTAGTTATTCATGATACTGATAATATATCCGTGCAATGCTTGGTTACTTGTGACATAAATTTCTGTAAAAATGCCCTTTGCCGATGTTAGGGTTTTCCGTAATGATGTTTCTTCATTATGATTATAAATCGGTGTTGGTTCATCGTTAAAAATAATCTCGGCGATTTCATCCTTTTTCAAAAGTTGCCAGTTTTGGCAATGAACCGTTGGAATATAAAGATAGTCGGTTCCATTGAAGACGACCCATATATCACTTCCAATATCAACTAACAACCCGCTAATGAACTTTTTACCCGATATTTCAAGTTTAATATATTTACCGATATTTTCCTTTACCTTCATTTACTCACATCCTTTCCATTGAGGTTATCCATTTACAAATAGAGGAGGGCTTAAGTGAATATTTTCTATTAAGATATCAAATGATAAAGCTTGCCCAGCTCATATTTGTATGGTGATGCCAAAAAGCTTAGAATTAAATGGATCCAAGAATATTATCTTCATTCTAGGTAGCAAAACTATGGTTAAAATCTAAAGGTTCTTTTGTTTTTGCTAGGCCATCCAGCAAACGGGAAAGCTCTTTCGGTATCGCGGGAAACTGGTTCACCAGCAAATCGAAATGCCTTTTTCTCTTGGTCTTTTTGTTTCCACACATTCTTAGTATCATTTACAAATTTTTCGCTTATTGTATTTTCCGTTTTATTTGGAGCAGCATTTTGGGATAGAACTGGTTTGGAAGTAGTTGTTGTCTCCTGAGATTTTACTGGTTTGGAAGCAGTTGTTTTCTGTTGTGATTTTACTGGTTTGGAAGCAGTTGTCGTCTCTTGTGATTTTACAGGTTTTTCTTCTTTTTTAGGTGCTGGTGCTGGTAATTTGGCTGCAGGTTTCGTTTCGATTTTAATGGTTGCCTCTTTAACAGGTTTCATTTCCTTTACTGGTTCAACTGGTTTTGGTTTACTCATACTTGGTTCTTCGTTCTGCTTCTCTTTTAGATTTATTTCATTATTTGGTTTTTTCATTTCATTGGTTGTCTTTTTCGCCTCAGTTTTGACTTTGTGTGTTGTTTCACTTGTAGTCTGTTGTTTTTTATTTGTGGTGATAGGGGTTTCATCCACCGCTTGGATTACTGGTGCTTCTACTTTTATAGGAAGTGACCAACCCATCGTATTATTTGGTTCAATGACTTCAGCTACTGCCACCACCTCTTGAGGCTTTTCAGTCATTTCGGACTCTTCACGATTTTTTTGAGCTTTTTCTTTCTTCTCTGCTGTGACACCTGTCGCTTTGGTAGTTTGCCTTTCTTTGTTTTCTTTTTTATTTTCCGTTTTATTTTCTGTTGCTTGGCAAGATACGCTTACTTCTTCTTTTGCTTCGTTTTCATTATTTTTAGCCTCGGTTTGGTTTTCTGCTTTTTCTTTGGCGGATTCCTTTTTTGTTTCTTCTTTAATAAATCCTTTTAAGATATTGGATATATGAATTAATTTAATTAAAATGCGCTCTTCACCATTGATTAAAGTGGCAAAATCAGTATCGATTTCACTTAATACACCACAAAATTGCTGTTTATTTATACTTAAGATGGTTACCCAGGAATGGTGGAAGGAGTGTAAAAGATCTGATAAGCTTTGTGTTTTTTGGAAATCAGCTGTTGAAGTCTCTGGCTGGAATTGCTTCGTATTTTTTGTGATTGCATGAATTTTATCAATGTTATAATAAAAAATGTATTTATTTTCAGTTTCCAAGACGACATGGTCTGCTTCGACACCAATCAGTTTTCCTTTAAATATGTCTTCACCTACATAGAGATTAACGTTAAATCCCTTTAAAAAATCTAATGCAGCTGAAAATTTATCTAACCCCATGTTTCATCCTCCTTAAGAGATAATGGGTCGCTCCTCTGTTTGGAGAAGCGACGTTATGGTTATTCGTTATCTTCGTTATCATCATTATTTTGGTTATTATCGTTGGACTCATCTTCATTGGAATTCCCGGAGTCATCCTTCTTTGACTTTTCGACCATCAAGCCGTAACTAATATTTCGAATATGCTTCATAGAGAATCGTACCACTTCATCTTTTACAATCAGTGAAGCGTAGTGTTTATTCGAATCACTGAGTACGCCTTCCAATGACTCTGATCCGCCGCGGTTTATCTTTACCCATTGAAATCTGATGCTTTCAAGCAGTTTATGAAAGTTTTCAGCTGTCTTATAGTCTAATTTTTCCGGAACCTTTAAACCGAAATTCAATATGTCCTTTGAACTTTCTGTTACACTTCTGATATGGTTGGTTTTGTAGTAAACAACCCCATCAGTTTCTGTTAAAAGGACAAAATAATCCTCAAATACAGCGAGTAACTTTCCGATTCTAGATTCTGGACCTCCCCGGTCAACCCTAATTGTTTTACCCACATGTTGGTTCATCATTTCTCTATCCATAAAAGAATTTTCCTCCTTTAATTTAAATAAACATTTACACTGCATCTATATGTATCATGGGGTGATGTTGTACTAATAAAGTAGCCTTTTTTTCATAGATAAGGTGAAAAATAGGCAAAAAAAAGTATATGATATATAACCATATACATTTTCCTTCATGAAAGCTTTATTAATTCTTGTTTTAGAAAGGTGTTCCTTTTTTGAATAAAATTCAAGATAAATTCCTTTTCGCGACCTAAGTTTTTCGCATTTATTTTTATATAGGGATCCAGGTGAAGATAGGGCTTTACTCCTTGAAAAAGATCATCAATGGCTCCTAATTGTGTTTCAACCGTAAAATCTTTATCCAATATGGTCGAAAGAATGTCACGGTATTTTTCTTTAAAATCTGGGGAATGAAGCAATCTTCCAGTCAACGTATTATAGCCAGTTATAGGTATATAGTCATAGTCGAGTGGTTTTCCATGCAAGTCTCTTCCCCAGGTTCCATCATAATCCCATGGTGTGATTTCATACGTTCCCGTTTCACTATTTTGGTATAGAGCGTAATTATGGATAAATCCGTCGAAATTTTGGGTGCACACAACCCCAGCCAGCCACGTCAAATATTTTTGAATATCAAGCACTTGTGGAATTTGCTGTTCGAATTCCTCATTGCTTAGCGTGTTTGTTATGATAATAAAGTTTTCCAGATGGGAAAGGTCTTTTTTATCACCATATTTGATGGTATATCCTTCGACCAGCTTTGTTTTTAATTGTTTTTCCGGGTTAAGTAATGAAAAATTGGCGTGATAATTCGTGGCGTAGATAATTGAACCCAAGGGCAGGTTTCTTTTTTGTAAAAGAAATTGATCAAAGGATTCAAGCTCTAAGTAAATTCCTTTACAAAAGCCATTTATATATAGAAGGACATGGTTAGAGTGTGGTGAGATGACGCCAATTCTGTCAAAGAAATCAAGGGAGAGCTTATTCCGGCTAAGGGAACAATCATTGAATTCGGCATTCAAATGAATTTCATGCGCACCATTTACGGTATAAGGTTTTTCAAAAATGATATGATACGATTTCTTTCTCTTTTTTCTTATCACATTTCCTCTGTAAACCAGGCCGATTGAATATTGGTTAGAGCCTATTTTAAGTACCGCAGGGACATGCTCATTCGTCCAAATATCCTTGTCCAGCTTGTTTAATAGCTTCGGATTAATAAAAATTTCATATTTTTGCACGGTAAATACCCCTAAACATAATATTTTTTAGAATACTATGCTCTATACGTAGGAATGGTGCAGTATATGGGCATTAGGTTAATTATAAAAAAATAAATGTTTGTCTATAACCAATTCCACTTCTCCTCCATAAATTAACAATGAGCATAAAACTTTTGGAAAGTGGTGGAATAGGAAAATGGGTATGGTTATGGAAGAACTGTTATTACAAGCACAGGAAAACGGGGTAATGGAATTTTTGGTCAATAATCCCGTCGAGTTCAAACTAGGCAAAAAGGGAAAAAAGGGAAGTAAAGGTTCGAAAGGTAGCAAAGGCTCTAAAGGCGGTAGTAAAGGGTCTAAGGGCAGCAAAGGCAGCCATGGATCAAAAGGGTCAGAAGGGTCTAAGGGCAGCAAAGGCAGCCATGGATCAAAAGGGTCAGAAGGATCCAAGGGCAGCAAGGGCAGCAAAGGATCAAAAGGACCTCTTCATGGGCCACTCGCTAAAAAGAAAAAACATGGTCCTAAGGGCTCTCATGGTTCAAAAGGCAGTAAAGGCAGCAAGGGTAGCAAAGGGTCTAAGGGTTCAACAGGTTCTAAAGGGTCGAAAGGATCTAAGGGTTCTGAAGGTTCTAAAGGTTCAAAGGGCAGCAAGGGTAGTCACGGTTCAAAAGGCTCTAAGGGTTCTAAAGGTTCGAAGGGCAGCAAGGGTAGTCACGGCTCTAAAGGAAGTCATGGGTCAAAGGGTGACAAATAACTGAACTGAACATGATCTCAAAAGAAAAAATAGTAATGCCTATAAAATATGAATGCCGATACCTAACCAGTATCGGCTTTACTATCTTGTAGAGAAATATCATTCATTTTCGTCCCAGTAAAGCACGAAAGGTAGTACATATACCTACTAAATAGAATGGTTGACATTTGCCTATATTGGATTTTATAGGAAAAAATCTAATAAGAAAATTTCTTGATTAATGCTGAATTTGTTACCGTACGAGATATTCGTTTAGAACAAGCATTAAATTTGGACGTACTATATTGCAAAGGACAAGAGATGGGAAAAAAAGAAGGAAACTAATTGAAGGGAGAAAATTCATTTTTATGTATCATCAATCGACGATGATCATCACCATTTTTGCTTTTGCCATAACGATGGCATTGATCTTTATCCGGCCAAAAAACATGAATGAAGCCATACCAGCCACGGCTGGAGCGTCCTCGTTTTCTTAAGCGGGAGTGTTTCAACGGGGGATTTATTAGATATTAGTTCAAAGGTTACAGGGGCTGCCATAACCATTATTGCTACAATTGTAATGACCATTGTACTTGAAAGTTTCGGCTTTTTCAGCTGGACCGCAGCTCTTATGCTAAAATTGTCAAAAGGGTCAGGTTATAGCTTATTTTGGTATACGTTGCTACTTTGCTTCTTAATGACGTTATTTTTTAATAACGATGGCAGTATATTAATTACAACTCCTATTCTCATTTTAATTTTAAATAATCTTAAGCTTAAGGACTGTCAAAAAATACCTTTTCTTTTAAGTGGTGCCTTAATCGCTACTGCTTCAAGTGCACCGATTGGGGTAAGTAACATCGTTAATCTTATAGCCTTGAAAATTATTGGAATGGATCTCTATGTGCAAACAGAAATGATGTTTGTACCAGGGGTACTCGGGTTACTATTCCTTTCCTTTTTATTATACCTAGTGTTTAAAAAAGACATCCCAACAAAAGTTGGCTTCCATTCCTACTCAATCCCACTGCAGAAAAACCGTCCATTCCATCCATTGCAGAAAAACTCCGAAAACCTATTTCATCAACAAAAGAAACTAATGATCAACATGCTAATCTTTGTTTTCCTAGTAAGAATCAGCCTATTCGTCGCATCATTTATTGGAATATCGGTTTCACTTGTAGCCGTGTGCGGATCGGTGATTTTATTGTTTTGGAGATGGGTCTACTTAAAGGTCAATCCTAAAGACGTAATAGGGAAAATTCCATGGCATATTTTGATTTTTGCCTTCAGCATGTATGTGATCATTTTCGGTTTACACAATATCGGTTTAACGTCTATTTTAATAGATAATCTAAAACCTTTAGTCCATGACAGCTTACTACATGCCAGCTTAACCATGGGAATCATTACCGCATTTTTGTCAAACATCTTTAATAACCACCCTGCCTTAATGATTTCGACCCTGGCCTTGACGGATATGGGGCTAGACCCGCTCATTATGAAAACCGTTTATTTAGCGAATATCATCGGCAGTGATATTGGTTCCCTTATCCTTCCAATCGGAACGCTGGCAACACTGATCTGGATGCATATACTAAAGAAAAATAAAATAAAAATAACCTGGGTGGAATACATGAAAGTTACGATTCTTGTCATTCCGCCAACATTGATTTTTACTTTAATCAGCTTATACCTATGGCTATTACTCGTTTTTGTACCGTGAAATAATTTTTACACAATGTTATGTTGATGCTGAAATAATGATCTATCCTTTAAAATCTCTCCTATACTTGGATTTTTGCGACAGAATTAGGTACAATCTAAGACATGGATATAATTATTTTGCCAAATTATTTAGATTGGGGAAAGTGCAATGATTGCAAAAACAGAAGAGGATTTTAACGGTTTAAAGGAAATTGGAAAAATTTGCGCATCGATTCGTGATGAATTGGTTCGAAGAACGAAACCCGGGATCACAACGAAAGAACTAGATGATCTAGCTGGAGAACTTTTTGAAAAAGCAGGTGCCGCTTCAGCCCCAAAAGGGGAATACAATTTCCCAGGGTATTCTTGCATTAGTGTGAATGAAGAAGTAGCCCACGGTATTCCTAGTGACCGTGTTATTCAGGAAGGGGATCTCGTTAATATTGATGTTTCCGGCTCCAAAAACGGTTATTTCGCTGATACAGGTATATCAATTGTAGTGGGCAAGGGAGACGAGATTTTAACGAAAATTTGTGAAGTTGCGAAAGAAGCTTTTGAAACAGGGCTTAAAAAAGCAAATCCAGGTTCAAGAATCAGCGGTATGGGTAAAGTTGTCCACCAAACTGCGAAAAAGCATGGGTTAACGGTTATTATGAATCTGACAGGACATGGTATTGGACGGACGATTCATGAAGCACCTTCGTATATCTATAATTATAACGAAACCTCGGACAACGGATTGTTAAAGGAAGGGATGGTTATCGCCTTCGAACCATTTATCTCAACCATGGAAGAGGAAGTTTTTCAGCCTGAAGGCGATGAATGGACTTTTGTCACTGAAAAAAGCTTTGTAGCACAATACGAACACACCCTGATTGTCACTAAAAACGGACCAATCATTTTAACACAATAGTTTTTCCCTTAAAGGGAAATAAAAAATTGACGATGGAGTTCGCCATAACCGTCCTAGTGATTAATGACTCCTACCAGTGGTAGGAGTCTGTTTTTATTGAAAGTTGAAGGAGATTCCTTAAAATGAATGTTTACGCAGTAGGAATAGGTGGTTTTTTTGGTGCAATAGTACGTTTCCTGATTGGCAATGTAATTCCCCCACACAATGGTTTTCCTATAGGAACCCTGACCATTAACCTTATTGGCTGTTTTTTTCTTGCCTGGTTCTTCACAATAACCGCTAAAAAATGGAGGATCAACCCCAATCTGATATTAGCCATAGGAACAGGGTTTACCGGAGCATTTACCACATTTTCAACCTTTTCAGTAGAAACAGTGAATTTGATTCAAACTCATCAATATTTTGTTGCTTTATTCTATGTGTTGGTCAGCGTAATAATAGGAATAGTACTAGCCCTATTAGGTGTAAAATTGGCTTCATAAACAGATGGGCAAGGAAAGAAAACGAATGGAGGATTAAAATGATGGTGTTTGTAGGGGTTGGCGGAATATTTGGTGCCATTTCACGATATTTCCTTGGCTCAATGATATCAAGAAATACATCTAGTTCATTCCCAATTGGAACATGGTTCATCAATGTTATAGGTTCATTTTCACTTGGTCTACTAGCCATATTACATATAGAAAAGAGTATTCCGGAATGGGTTTGGTTATTAGTGGGTACCGGGTTTCTCGGGGCATTTACTACCTTTTCCACCTTTGGATATGAAACAATACAATTGTTGCAACAAAAGGAAACTAAAAAAGCACTATTGTATATAACCTCGTCGGTTGTAGTTGGGGTTTTATTAGCCTGGATTGGCGGAGTTATTGGCCACGAACTTTAATTTTTGTTTGTTAATTGTGAAGAAGATAAACATAAATTTATAACGTTGACATTATACCTATGCGGGTATATTATATAACTTGTCAATGTATTTCCTTGCTTATATCATCAGATTTGTTAAATGACATTTCTAATTAATAGAAACAAATAGTTAGAGGGGGTTAAAACATGGACTATAATGATCAAATGAAAAATAGAGTAAAACGGATTGAAGGACAATTAAGAGGGATTTTGAAAATGATGGAAGAAGATAAGGACTGCAAAGAAGTGATTACCCAGTTGTCTGCAGCAAGAACGGCCATTGATCGAACCATTGGGGTTATCGTGAGCTCCAATTTAGTGGAATGTGTTCAAAAAGCGAATGACCAAGGTGAAAAAAGCATGGAAGAATTGGTAAAGGAAGCAGTTAATCTTCTAGTTAAAAGTCGGTAAAAAAGGGTTGACACCCTCTTTTATTTTAAATACTATAATACCCATAGGGGTAACAGTAAAAAAACGGAGGAATGAAATGATGAATATAACAAAAGTATTAGATGCAAAAGGTTTAGCTTGTCCAATGCCAATTGTCAAAACAAAAAAGGTAATGAATGAACTTGAATCCGGTCAAATTTTAGAAATTCATACAACGGATAAAGGTGCAAAAAATGATATGGCAGCATGGGCAAAATCAGGCGGCCATGAGTTAGTAAAACACGAAGACGAAAATGAAGTTTTAAAATTTTGGATTAAAAAGGGATAATTTCACAAGGAAACAATACCAATACTGGTATATGTACTATTTTCAGGGAGGAAACATCATGACAGAAACTAAAAAGACAACAATTGTATTATTTAGCGGGGATTACGATAAAGCGATGGCAGCTTATATCATAGCAAATGGTGCTGCTGCTTATGATCATGAAGTAACTATTTTTCACACCTTTTGGGGATTAAATGCCCTTCGTAAAGAAGAGATGATTTCAGTCAAAAAAGGATTTATGGAAAAGATATTTGGAAAAATGATGCCTAGAGGCGCAGATAAAATGGGACTTTCCAAAATGAATTTTGCTGGATTCGGCCCCAAAATGATCAAAGACATTATGAAAAAACATAATGCTATGCCATTACCGCAATTGATTGAAATGGCTCAGGAACAGAATATAAAGCTAGTAGCCTGTACGATGACAATGGATTTATTAGGACTCCAACAAGAAGAACTTTTAGATGATATTGAATATGCTGGAGTCGCAGCCTATTTAGCAGATGCCCAGGATGGGAATGTTAACCTATTTATTTAGTTCAATAAAAGGAGGATAAGACGATGAAACGAATAACTGCAAAAGAGGTTCAGAAATTGGTAGTTGACGGAAAGAAATTAAATATTATTGATGTTCGTGAAGTGGATGAAGTAAGGGCTGGAAAAATCCCAGGTGCGATCAATATCCCTTTAGGATTAGTTGAGTTTCGGATGCATGAATTAGATAAATCAAAAGAGTATCTTATGGTTTGCCGTTCTGGCGGAAGAAGCGGCCGTGCAGCACAATTTCTTGAAAGCTATGGATTTAAGGTAATCAACATGGATGGTGGAATGCTTGACTGGAAAGGAAAAGTGGAATAAATTTTTTTAAGCCAAATAATACCCATCTAGGTATAAATTCAGGAGGTCAACGATGAACAACTTAAAAGTAAATGAAGTTTTAGATGCGAAAGGATTAGCTTGTCCCATGCCGATTGTGAAAACAAAAAAAGTGATGAATACTCTTGAGGCTGGGCAAGTGTTAGAGGTGGTAGCGACAGATAGAGGATCCAAGGCAGATTTGAAAGCATGGGCTGAAAGTACAGGGCATCAATTTTTAGGAACAGTTGAAGAAGGGGACGTATTAAAGCATTATCTTAGAAAATCCTCTAATGATGAAATCAATGAAAAAAAGTACCCACATGTCACCAATAACGAAGGTCTTGAAAGTAAACTTAAAGCAAAGGAAAACATCGTGGTTCTTGATGTGAGAGAAGCGGCGGAATATGCCTTTCACCATATTCCTAACGCAATTTCCATTCCATTAGGTGAATTGGAAGAACGCTTATCTGAATTAAAGAAAGAAGATGAAATTTTTGTCGTTTGCCGTACAGGAAATCGCAGTGATCTAGCGGCTCAAAAATTAGTGGAAAATGGTTTCACACATGTTATTAACGTTGTACCTGGTATGAGCCAATGGACTGGTAAAAAAACAGGAATCTAACTATATTTTTTTATACAAAATAATACCATTGGGGGTAATTGAAAAAATGACTATTCAGGAAATGACTTCAAAAGAGGTAACGAAAAAGGTTTTTAATAAAGAAGAGTTATTTATTCTAGATGTCCGTAATAAAAAAGATTTTCAAGATTGGAAAATCGAAGGCGAAAACTTTGATTATTTAAATGTTCCTTATTTTGATTTACTAGATGGTGTGGAAGAAATCATCGGTAAAATCCCTGCTGAAAAAGAGGTATTAGTGGTTTGTGCAAAAGAAGGTTCATCTATTATGGTGGCAGAGATGCTTTCTGAAGAAGGTTTATCTGTTTCCTACCTAAAGGGTGGAATGAAAGCATGGAGCGAACATTTAGAACCGGTTAAAATTGGGGATTTACAAGATGACGGCGTGATTTATCAGTTTGTCCGAATTGGAAAAGGCTGTTTATCTTACATGGTTGTTTCCAATGGGGAAGCAGCGTTAATTGATGCTACACGGATGACGGACGTCTATCTTGATTTTGCCAAAAGCCTTGATGTGAAAATTACCCATGTCTTTGATACACACCTACATGCGGATCATATTTCCGGGGGACGCACAATCGCAGAAATAACGAGTGCCATCTACTGGCTGCCTCCTAAAGATGCAACAGAAGTAACCTTTGCTTATCAGCCATTAGAAGATGGGAATGAGGTAACAATCGGCAATACTACGATCAATATCGAAGCCCTATATTCACCTGGGCATACGATTGGATCCACTTCATTTGTAGTCGATAAAATGTACCTTCTTTCAGGCGATATCATATTTATTGATTCAATTGGTAGACCAGACCTTGCAGGGATGGCTGAAGATTGGGTAGGGGATTTAAGAGAAACTCTGTATACCCGTTACAAAGAATTGTCAGAAGAGCTAATAGTGCTTCCTGCTCATTTTATGATCATTGACGAACTAAATGATGATGGCAGTGTGTCAGAAAAATTAGGTACGTTGTTTGTTCAAAACCATGGGCTTAATATTGAGGATGAAAAAGAATTTAGAAAATTGGTAACTGAAAACTTACCACCGCAGCCAAACGCCTATCAAGAAATTCGTGAAACGAATATGGGGAAAAATAATCCAGACATCGACCAACAACGTGAAATGGAAATTGGACCAAACCGTTGTGCCGTTCGATAAGGGGGACTTTATATGTTTAAAAAAACAAAACAAACCAATGATTGTCACACATCTAATTCCTGAGGAATTAGTCAGTCTAAGGTTTCCGAAAATGGGAATCGGGTTAAACAACCGATTCCCATATGACCGGGAACGTTAGTTTGGTTTCTGGTAGGAGCCATTTACCTCATTTACAAAGCTTTTAGCTGATTCTTATATAGTTATTTTCATCTTTTTGGTAATACCTAAAAGGATATAATTAGGAGGGTTTATACCCATGCAATATTTAAACTATCTAATCATTACACTATTTTTTCTCTTGATCATCAAGCGCTTCGTTCCAACAAAAGGTGTTACGAATATTTCTACAACAGATTTAAAAACGGCTTTAAATGACAAGAATAAGCAATTTATAGATGTTCGAACACCTGTAGAGTTTAAAGGTAACCATATTAGGGGTTTCAAAAATATTCCTCTCCAGCAACTTTCGCAGAAAGCAGAAAAAGAACTATCAAAGGGTAAAGAAGTAGTCGTTATTTGTCAAAGTGGAATGAGAAGTCAAAAGGCAAGTAAGATGCTGAAAAATTTAGGTTTTACAAACGTAACGAATGTCAGAGGCGGCATGAGCGCATGGTTCTAAATGTAATGAAATATTTCTGAATAAGGAGGAGGGTTACTATGGATATTAGTTTTATCATCACGATCTTCCTAATCGGTTTTGTAGGCTCCTTTATTTCAGGTATGTTAGGAATTGGCGGTGCAATTATCAACTTTCCAATGTTATTGTACATTCCAGCGTTACTTGGTGTAGCCCATTTTACAGCAAATGAAGTTTCCGGAATCACAGCTATCCAAGTGTTCTTTTCGACAATTGGTGGTGTTTGGGTTTACCGGAAAAGTGGATTTTTAAATAAAACACTCATTGCCTACATGGGAATTAGTATTTTGATTGGAAGTTTTATTGGAGGACTCGGCTCCACACACATGCCGGAAACCGGAATCAATATAGTATATGGAGTTTTGGCCTTACTTGCTGTCATCATGATGTTTGTCCCAAGAAAAGGAATCGATGATATTCCTCTAGAACAAGTAAAATTAAACAAGTTCCTGGCAGCGTTTTTTGCCTTTATGGTTGGAATAGGTGCGGGGATTGTCGGTGCAGGAGGAGCATTCCTGTTAGTACCAATCATGCTTACCGTGTTAAAAATACCGACAAGAATGACAATCGCCTCTTCTTTAGCGATCACACTTATTTCATCCATTGGAGCTGTTTCAGGTAAACTCTCAACAGGACAGGTGTCCTTGCTGCCTTCACTTATCATGGTTGGAGCTAGTTTAATTGCTTCCCCTATCGGAGCAAATACCGGAAAACTAGTGAATACAAAGGTATTACAAATGATCATGGGCCTTTTAATCTTGGCTACCGCAGTGAAAACATGGATGGAAATATTATAAGCCTTGAGGGAAAACATTGAGGAGTATTAACCTTCGTTTATTATACCCCTTCTGGTATAATAAACGAAAAGATACTTTATTACACTTTAAAGGGGGTCCATATGCAAGTGATCCAAATTGGTTCTTTTGCCATTTTGTTAAAGTGGTTGTTACTTGGTCTATCCATATTGTTTGGGCTAATCTTAATCAAGCTATGGCTTCGGAAAACACAAGAAAATGGGATACATAAAAAGATATTTGATTTATTAACGAACGGTCTATTTATTGGATTTTTCATTTGGAAGGGAAGTTTACTCATCCTTGAACCCACATTAGTAGTGAAAAGCCCACTCTCATTGTTGTATTTTACTGGAGGAAGGATAGGACTATTTTGGGCAATTCTTGGTTCTATCATTTTCATTTTTTATCGAGCGCGAAAATTAACTATTCCCCATTTATTCATTTTACAATCAGGATTTCTATTTAGTTTTGCTGTAATAAGCTGCTATCATATTTTAGCGCTCCTTTTTCTGAATGATGATAACAAAATGACGCACATCATTTTAGCCTTGTTTGCTGTTATAATCGTATTCCTTTCATTATCTAAACAGCGCATTGGCTCACAAAAGAAAATCTTCTCTACCATCATTCTATTTTCTTTTTTAAGTATTTTCCTATCATTTGATTTTACCTCGTCACCAACCGAAGCCAAAAAAACAGTTCAAGAAAATCAAGGTGTTGATCATAAAACGGTGAAAATTGGTGTGGAAGAAGGGAAAAAAGCGCCTAATTTCCAATTGCAGACCGTATCAGGGAAAGAAATGAAACTGTCAGATCTGAAAGGGAAGAAAGTCATCCTTAATCTTTGGGCTACCTGGTGTCCGCCTTGTAAAGCTGAGATGCCTCATATGCAGGAATTTTATCAGGAGCAAGAAAGAAAAAATGTTGAAATTGTTGCTGTAAACTTAACAACCGCCGAGAAGGATCCAAGTGGTGTTGAAAAGTTTGTGAAGGATTATGGGTTAACCTTTCCTGTATTACTTGATAGTTCTGGACAAATTGGGGATACCTACCAAGCCTTTACAATTCCAACCAGTTATATTATTGATGCCAATGGGATCATTCATAAGAAAATAGTGGGTCCAATGGATAAAGAAATGATGAACGAGCTGATTAATAGTATCGATTAAGTATTTCGCGGAGTCTAGACTTCAAAAAACGAAAAGACTTGCGGATGAACGTGGAGTGATGCTATGTGTCGTCTATACAAGCTAATAGCAGCCTAGATATATTCCATTAAAGGGCGCACTTCATCAATCATATGGATATTAAATGGATCAAAACATTAACAGGAACATAGGGGGGTTGGGATTTGAAGATCCAAAGAATAGATCATGTAGGTATAAACGTAAATGATCTCTCCGCTGCTAAGGAGTTTTTCCTCAATTTTGGCCTTGAGGTGCAAGGAGAATGGGAAATGGAAGGAGAGTTGATGGATCAGGTATTTGGGCTTAATGACGTTAGGGTGGCGTGTGTGGGATTGGGGACGCCAGACGGTCAGGCATGGATAGAGCTAATCAAATTTTATAGGCCAACAGATGAAAGAGTAATTCAGCAACCTTTTGCAAATACCCCAGGGATACGGCATATTGCATTTGCTGTTGAAGATATTGAAGCTGTGGTTGCCAAATTAAAAAAGAAAAGTCCGGAAATCTCCAGTGAGATACTACAATATGAAGATAGTTATAAGCTATGCTACGTTCGTGGGCCAGAGGGAATTATTTTAGAGCTGGCAGAGCAAATCAAATAAATAAAGGGTAATTTATCTATATCCCAAAGGAAGAAAGACCGCTACCCACTAGCGGTCTTTCTTCTTGTAATCCCAATACCTGATACTGTCTGTCTTACCTGTCGGCTCACTTTTTATAACATTCCCATCTTTGTCCTTGTAAACTTCGTACTCCTCGTACGTTTCTACGATATAGCCATCGACTCTTTCCGTTTTCTCTAACTTTTCTTCCAATTCCGGAACATCACTTGATTGCTCAACCTCTACGGGTTGTGCCATGACCGGCTGGTCGGCAGAATAGGCATAGTTTTTATTCCAAAAGGAGTAAGGGGATTCCAGATAAGCTGCAACCCCTAAGGTAACCAAAAGGCAAGAAATACTTGTGACCGTTTTTATTCTCATGCAACATGGGCTCCTTTAGTAAATTCTATCTTGTACCCATTTTATGCATGTCCTGCACTGCCATATGCCTCAATTATTTTTAGCTATTATGTGCTTTTATCGCATTCAGTTGTGGACGGAACACAAGAAATAGGAGAAAAGCAATAATGGTTATGATAACGCCTGTAATATAAGGGAGACCTATCGCCATTGAAAACAGCCAGCCGCCTAATGGCGGCCCGATGATACGGCCTAATGAATCAAAGGATGATAAAAGACCGGTTGAACTTCCATGACCGGCGGTAGACCTCTTGGTCAGCAGGGAAGAGACACTTGGACGGATAACCCCGTTCCCAAGCCCGAATATTGTTAAATATATAGCTGCCGTCGTAAAATTATGTACGAGCAGTATCAAACCGAAGCCTATCGCAGATACAATCATCCCGCCTTGAATGACGGAGCTTTCCCCGTACTTTTTGGTTAATCTGCCGACCAAACCACCTTGCACCATCGCACTGCCAAAGCCCATGATCATAAAAATGTAACCAAGCTGTATAGCGTCCAGCCCAGCCTTTTTAGCGGCAAAATACGCAAACGTCGCCTCTAAACCGGAAAGAGATAACGAAATTAGTAATTGGACGAAAAATAGCACGGACACAGCACCGTTAAATGCCTTCCAGATAGATGTTTTTTCCTTTGATGAATGGCTTTTTTTCTGTTTTGATTCCTTTAACAGAATAAACACCAGAATCAATGTGATAAAGGATGATCCACTTGCAAGATAAAAAGGCGTACTTAAGCTGATTTTTGAAAAAATACCGCCGATCGCCGGGCCAAACACAAAGCCTAGTCCTGTGGCGGCTCCAATGATTCCCATCCCTTTGCCGCGATTTTCTTCTGTTGTGATATCAGCGACATAGGCCATTGCTGTCGGCATATTGGCGGATGAAAGAATGCCCCCAATTATTCTTGCAGCAAACAGCATCCAAAGCTCTGTTGACATGGCCTGGATCAAGAAGGAAAGACCAAGACCGGCAATTCCAATCATCATCACCGGCTTCCGACCGATACGGTCGGACACCTGGCCCCACATGGGCGCAAAAATAAGCTGCATAAGCGAATAAACAGCCATTAATAATCCGAGTTCTGTAGGATTTGCCCCAATTTCCTCAGCGTAAAATGGTAAAACTGGAATAATGATCCCGAAACCAACCATAACCAAAAACATAACGACAAATAAAATCGGTAAAGCAGACTTTGTTTGCAACCGATTCTCACCTCCCTAGATGATTCGAATAAATAGTTCATTCTTATTATAGGATAATGTAAATTGACGTTCTAATCAATTTTTTCCTAGCATGGAAATAGTATGCAGCCAATTTCTATCTGTCATCCTTACGAAATTGTAAGGTAAGAAGCGAAAAGTGTAAGGATTCATTATGGAAAGGTTCCTGTTCATTCCTTATAGTATAACTATGGAAATAACAGAAACGGAGGCAAAAGATAATGGAATGGATACTAGAAGCAAAGGGAGTAAACAAGGTGTTTGGCTCGAAAAGGAATACATTCAAAGCACTGAATGATATTGATCTCCATATTTCAAAAGGCGAATTTGTCGGTGTTATGGGGCCATCGGGTGCAGGGAAGTCCTCCTTACTGAATGTTTTATCATCAATTGAACCTATAACATCCGGAACAATCCGAATCGGAGGTACAGAACTGACAAAAATGAAGGAAGATCAATTGCGAGAATTCCGTAGAGATCAGATGGGGTTTATTTTTCAAGACTATAATTTACTTGATACATTAACAGTAGCAGAAAATATCATGCTGCCGCTGACCTTTACGAAAACACCAAAGGATGAGATTCAAGAGAAAGTAGCAGAACTGACGGATAGGTTCGGAATCCAAGCTATATTAGAAAAATATCCGTATGAAATTTCAGGCGGACAGCAACAACGGACAGCAGTTTGCCGCGCAATCATTGGCAGACCCAGTATACTGTTTGCAGACGAACCGACCGGTGCACTTGATTCAAAATCAGCCCACCATTTGCTGCAAACGCTAAATAAGCTAAATGAAGAGATGCAGGTTACGATTTTAATGGTGACGCACGACCCTTATGCGGCAAGTTTTTGTTCGCGAGTGGTGTTCATTAAGGATGGCTCTTTATATACAGAAATTCATAGGGGGGAGCAAACAAGGAAACAGCTTTTCCAACAAATATTAAAGATCCTATCGACCATAGGAGGTGGCCAATATGACGTTGTCTAGCATTGCTAGAAAAAACATCTGGAAAAACCTCCGGCAATACATGATTTATTTAAATTCAATGATTTTTAGCATTGCCATCTATTTTACATTTGTTTCATTACAATATAATGAACAATTACTTTCATCTACAGTAACGCTTGGCAAGCTGGAGTCAGCATTTATAGCTGCTTCAATCATATTGATGATCTTTGCAGCGATTTTTATCTGGTATTCCAACTCCTTTTTCACAAGAAAACGGAAAAAGGAAGTTGGCCTGTATGCCCTTTTTGGTATGAGCCGAAAAAAAGTCGGCCAATTACTCTTTTATGAAAATATCATTATTGGACTGATCGCCTTACTGATTGGCATAACCGTTGGCTTGTTATTCTCAAAGCTTTTTATGATGATCATATTTAAAATTATGGGATTTTCATTACAAGTGTCCTTCACCGTTTCGAAGCATGCTTTGATCCAAACGGCAGTAGTCTTTATGCTCATTATTTTGATTACATCGGTTCATAGTTATCGGTTAATCTATCGCTTTTCACTATCAGAACTATTTAAATCGGAACGAAAAGGGGACAGAGTGGCAAAGGGGTCGCCTGTACTAAGCACTTTGGCCGTTGTTTTCTTAGGATTCGCCTACATTCTTTTAGTGAACCCAGACGACTTCTTTGGGAAAAATAGCATGCGATTTCTAGTGGCCACTTGCTTCCTTGTGGCAGGTTCCTATTTCTTTATGAACTCCTTGGTCACTTATTTTTTAAGAATTTCTCAAAAATATACCTCGGTTTATTTAATAGGGAAAAACCTACTAACTATTACGAATCTTTTATATCGATTAAAAGGGAATGTACTCATTTTGACTGTGATTTCCCTGTTAAGCAGTGTAACTCTAGTGGCTTGTATCACAACCTATAGTTTTTATTATCAAATCGATCATTTTTCCAAGCGGGATAATCCTTATAGCTACATGTTCAATATGAAGGATGACAAGGTAAATCAAGAAATTCAGACATTAATAGAGGAAAATTCCAAGGGAGATCTTCTCTATCAGAAAAAGATAGACTATCTAGCTGTAAAACCTGATGTATCAAAATTGAATCGAGTGGCTGATTTTTTCCAAACCTTGTTCATCTCTGAAAAAACCTATCAGGAATTGATGAAATTAAGAGGGATGAATGAATCGGTTACCTTAGAAAAATATGAAGCAACAGCCTTTTACGATGGGAACCTTGATAGTAAATCTGACCCGTTTACAGGGAAGCAGCTGGCACTTTCTTCTAAGGAAAAAATAACGATAACAGAGTATAAGCGTTTTTCCTTAGTAAACCAAGGAGAAATGTTATTTCCGCTTGTGATTAGTAATGAATTGTATAATGAGCTAAACCAAGAGGGGGTACCTGAGGAAACTCTCTATATCTATAAAACGGCAAATGAAAAAATAGCAAAAGGGTTAGATCATAAGATGAACGAGATGGTTAAACCATTAATATATCAAGAGAAAGAGCCAATTTATGCCAGTTTCTATGAAAATTATCATTATGGACTGGAAACCTATGGGCTGCTCATCTTTATTGGGGGATTTCTCGGACTTGTATTTTTGCTTGCAACAGGCAGTATGATTTATTTTAAACAGCTGATTGACGCAACCGTTGATAAGGATCGCTATAAGATTCTTAAGAAGATTGGTATTCCGGACAGAGAGATAACAAAATCGACTGCACAGCAAGTGGGCTTTGTCTTTGTCCTTCCCTTACTGCTAGCGGTAATTAACACATCAGTCATTTTATATGTCCTCGCTGATTTTCTAAACATGAACATGCAAGTCCCGTTTATCATCTGTTTAGCAATCTACTTGCTTATTTATGCGGTTTATTACTGGTTAACCACTGCCAGCTATTTAAAAATTATCAAGGAAACGTAAAAACAAGCGTTCTAAAGGACAAAATTCCAGGAATCCCGATGGAAATGTCCAATAGAAGGGCTCTAAAGGACAAAATTCCAGGATTCCCGATGAAAATGTCCAATAGA
>NZ_AJLS01000042.1 GCF_000307875.1 Neobacillus bataviensis LMG 21833 | reverse complement strand
ATTAGGCACGCCGCCAGCGTTCGTCCTGAGCCAGGATCAAACTCTCCAAGAAAGTTGATTAGCTCATTTGTTACGTTGGCTTAGTTTCTTAATAGAAACTAAAAAATATTGTTTGTTGACGTTTTTGTTTGTTTAGTTTTCAAAGAACAATTTGTTACCTCGTTCAGAAGCAACTTTATTACTATATCATTTCAAGTTGTCAGTGTCAACAACTTTTTTAAAACTGTTTTTCGTCTTGCTGACGACTTTTCATATATTACAGGAGATTAATAGATTGGTCAATGCCTTTTTTTAATTATTTTTAAATATAGTTCGTTGCAGCCTCTTTTCTTAATATAATCGCGATCATTTATTTTCGGGGTCACGGTGTTATGTTAGTGTTTCAGAGCAAAAAATAAAAAGAGCATCCGCATGCTCTTCCTTATCCCTTAATGATTGGCTACCCCTACATAATGAAAGCCTAGACTCTCCATTAAATCTTTATCAAGAATATTTCTTCCATCGAAAAGATATGGCTGTCCTATTAGCGGCTTTATACTTGCCCAATCAATATTCTTATATTCATCCCAGTCCGTACAAATAACGAGCGCATCTGCACGGGAAATAGTTTCTTCTATTGTTTGAAATTGCTCAGTAGGGCCGGTTATTTTTACAATTGGGTCGTGTACCCTAACCTTCGCCTCTTCTGCTAGTAATCTTTCAATTAAAAAGAGGCTAGGCGATTCCCTTGTATCATCCGTATTTGCCTTAAATGATAATCCGAGCAAGGCGATTGTCTTATTTTTCAAATCTCCACCAAGAGCCTGTTTCATTTTTTCAACAAAGATTAGCGGTTGAGTTTCGTTCACTTCAACTACTTTCTCTAAGATCGTTAGTGTGGTTTCATTTTCTTTCGCAATTTGAATGAGTGCGTTTACATCCTTCGGAAAGCAGGAGCCGCCATAGCCCATTCCCGCTTTTAAAAATTGCGGACCAATCCGGTTGTCGAGCCCCATCCCCGTTGAAACGTCATTTATATTGATCCCTAGCACATCGCAAACCCGCGCTAATTCGTTAATAAAGGAAATTTTCATCGCAAGGAAGGAATTCGCGGCATATTTAATCATTTCGGAGGCTTTCGGGTTGGTTTCAAGAATAGGGCATGAGAAATCTTGATACAATTCGCGCATTATTTTTCTTGCGGGTTCGCTCGTTGTACCGATGACTATTCGATCAGGGTTGAAGGCATCCTGAAGTGCGGAGCCCTCCCTCAGAAACTCGGGATTGGAGACAACATCAAAAGGGATGGCTTCGGCTTGACTTTCCTGAATCCATTTTGTCACTAAATCGGCCGTTCCTACTGGCACTGTGCTTTTTGTAACAATTACTTTATATTGGGTCATATATTTTCCGATGGACTCAGCCACATTTTTTACATAGGTGAGATCTGCACTTCCGTCCGACCTCTTAGGCGTTCCGACACAAATGAAAATAACATCATTCTCTTTAATAGCCTTTTTGGCCTTTTTTGTGAATTTGATTGTTTCATTTGTGACATGTTTATTTAACAATCCATCAAGAAAGGGCTCATAGAAATGTAGTTTACCTGTTTTTAATGCTTTTATTTTCTTTTCATCAAGGTCTAACCCTGTTACCTGGTGACCTTTTTCACAAAATACAAGACCTGTCGTTGTTCCGACATATCCCGTTCCGACGATTAATATATTCACAGTTGTTTATTCCCCCTTCATTACCGATAGGGACGGATCAGTATGGAAAAACTGACGTCCCCTTGACTTGGCTTGTATTAATTTATTCGCAAATGTGTTTTTTGGAAGGTCGTTCAACATAAACGGGCAATAAATGGGGAGTTGTCCTGTGGGGCTCTTCGGGCACAAAAAAAGGCACCTATAGAAGGTACCTCTCCACCGTTAGATCCAACCTTTTTTCTCGGCAATGCCGGCGGCTTCGGTTCGGTTTTTAGCATCGAGTTTGTGGATGATTTCTGAGATGTAGTTACGGACGGTACCAGATGATAGATAGAGTTCGGATGTGATTTCTTTGGTTGTTTTACCTAAAGCCGCCAGGCGCAGAATCTCTTGTTCCTTCGGGGTCAGCGGATTTTCTTCACGAATCACGTCAAAGGTCAGCTCCGGACTGAACACCCGTTTTCCGGCCATCACCTTGCGGATCGCATCTGCGAGTTCATCAATTTCCCCGTCCTTTAGTAAGTAGCCGTGAACACCGATTTTTACTGCGCGCTCAAAATATCCCGGGCGGGCAAAGGTGGTTAAAATGATGATCTTACTGGAGGACGCACGACGTGCAAGCTCTTCCGCGACCTCGAGTCCATTTAAAACAGGCATTTCAATATCCATCAAGCAGACATCCGGCTTAAGTTCCGTGATTGCTGCGAGTGCCTCCTCCCCGTTCATCGCTTGGCCGATGACCTTCATATCTTTCTCTAAATCTAGCAAAGACCCCAATGCTCCCAGCAGCATTCGTTGATCTTCTGCGATAAACAGGCGAATCATACCGTTGCCCCCTCCTTTTTAATAATTGGTATGTTGATTTCCAAAACTGTCCCATTGTGGTTTGACAGCGCGAGCAACCCGTCAACGAGTGCAAGCCTCTCTTCCATCCCCCGTAAACCATTCCCAAATGCATGATTATTCCGTATGCCCATCCCATCATCACGGATGACTAGGTTTATTTTTTCTGAAAAGAGCTTGATGGAAATGGAGCAATGGGTAGCGCGGCTATGCTTCACGATATTGGTTGCAGCCTCGCGGATGCACATACCGATGATATTTTGCGTAAACGGGGAAACACTGGAAAACTCACTATCGCCATCGTATTGAAAGGTAATTCCCGCTGCGCGTAAGATTTGTTGCACTTGCAGCAGCTCTTCCGTTATCATAGCTGCGCGCATATCGGTAACGAGTTCTCGTACCTGCTTGAGTGCGGTGCGGGAAGTGACTTCCATTTCCTTTGCTTCGAGACGCGCTCGTTCCGGATCAACCGCTGTTAACCGCTGTACTAGCTGGCTTTTTAACGTGAGGAGGGACAGTGTATGACCGAGCGTATCATGGAGATCACGGGCAATCCGGACACGCTCTTCTCTTTTGACTAATTCTTCGATTTTTTGATTCGCCCGAGCAAGCTCCTTTTCCAGCTCCATCCGGCGGTTCATGGAGCGGATGCCAAACGGAGAAATCAGCATAATAATTAGAAAGGGAACAAAGTAAATGAGTTCTGCCGGGGTGAGAAAGGTCTTCGTTCGGATCACATGAACAACGAATGGAAGAATTTCAACCACCACAAGCCAGATGAGTCCTCGTCTAAACACTCTTTTTTCTGGATACCAACCAATGAAATTCGCCGGGAAAAACCCTAAGAACATGTAGTTTAAGTTGTAAAACAGACTGAAAATAAACACAATCGCCAGTTGAATGGCAAGCCAGTAAGTGAATGTTCTTTTTCCCATCGAAAAATAAAGCTGGCGATAGGTCACCAAGAAAAGCAGCAACATTCCATAGCCAATGAGCTGCTTCATACCTGATTCTTTTGTTAAATAAAAAGCTGGAAAACCAATATAAACGAGAAAGACATAAGGGAAAAAGCCAAATTGTCTCGGAAAAACTGACCATTTCATACTACATCACGCCGCTTCCTGCTTTCGTCTAATATACCTCGATAGTAGCATGAATACGGCTAAATAGGCGATTAAAATCAGAATATTTTTCCAATCCGGCATGTTGCCGCGGATAATCTCCCAGGCGCCATTGCCGAAATTATAGGAAGGCAGCCATTTTCCAATCGATTGCATGATTTTTGGCATAATTTCGAGCGGCATCCACAATCCGCCGGCAATCGCCATCACCATATAGATCACGTTGCTGATACCGGCTGCCGTTTCTACTTTTTTCATCATCCCTATAAGAGTGCCGATGGCGAGGAATGGCAGCGAGCCGAGCAAAATCCACAAACCGCTGGCGATCCATTCAAAGGCAGTAAGTGTTACGCCATTGATGATTGCCCCTGCGATGAAGATAATCGTAATCGAAAGCAGATGGATGACACTTTGGCCAATCATTTGCGCCGCAAAATAGACAGTATCGGAAAGTGGCGTGATGCGAATGAAGGTTGACCAGCCTTGGGAGCGCTCCTGCACCATCCGGATGCCGAGCGTCATCATCGACGAGCCCATTACGCTGAATACGGTCATTGACATTAAGTAATGCGCCTGCCACTCGGCCTGGTTTGGCGCATTGGTGTTGACCACGTTTGTAAAAATATAATAGAAAAGAATCGGCATCACGAGCGACCAAAACACGAAATAGCGATTCCTAAGAATGCGGATGATTTCGACTTTGCACTGCATTTGAAATGTTTTCATTTATATGGCCTCCTTTGTTGTGCCGCTTGTCAGTTGTTCAAACGCTTCTTCCAGCTTGCCGCGTTCAATTTGAATGTCACGGGCACCGATTTTTTCTTGAAAAAGTAACTCTAGGACTCTGTCTGTGTTGTTCGACTGGACATAGACACGGTTGTTTTTTCTGTAGATATCATCAATTTCACTGTGAAGATATAGAGTTTCCAGCGAGATCTCCGGGTCAACGATAAAGGAAACGGACTGTTTCGAAATTCTTGCTTTGATTTGCGCTGGTGTCCCGTCGGCAACGATGGCTCCGTCTTTAAAAAGTAAGATCCTGCCGGCGGCATCATCCGCTTCCTGCAGATAATGCGTGGAGAAAATGATTGTTTTCCCTTGATCTGCCAAGTGATGAACCGTTTGCCAAAAACGATTCCTTGACGTTATATCCATGCCGACGGTCGGTTCATCAAAAATGATCAGTTCCGGATTGCCTGCGAGAGCTAGGGCAAAGCTTAAGCGACGTTTTTGTCCGCCTGACAATTTTTCCGCTCGTGTTTTCAAATCCTGCTCGGTTAAACCGGTTAAGTTGATGAGTTCCGGCATCGCGAGCGGATGCGGATAATAGCATCTGATTAGTTGGAGAATTTCGTGAACCTTTAGGCCAGGCATCACGCTTACTTCCTGGAGCATCGTACCGATTTTTTCGCGGACCTGCTTTTCCTGCGGCTTGTGGTTAAATAGTTTGACCTCGCCAGCGGTTGGGTGGAGCAGTCCTAAGATCATCGAAATGGTTGTAGTTTTCCCAGCGCCATTCGGGCCAAGAATCGCCACCACCTCGCCTTTTCCAATGGTGAAAGATACATCGTTAACCGCCGTTTTATGTTGAAATGACTTTGTCACGTTCAGTAAGCTTACAATTTCATTCATCTTTCGAACACCTCCTGATTACTTGATTTCATTGTATGATGTCCGGAAGGAAACTTTTAGTAAGTAATGTCACCAAAACGAGGTGACAAAAGTCATATTATGGTGCGGTGCCTGACACCATTACCACTGTCAAACTATTATTAATGGTGTCAGGCACCAAAGAAGGGATGCACCCAAAAAGGGATCTTCATGGGCGAAGATCCCTTCTCGATTTTTTATTTTTGATAGGTTAGTACCCTAACCCGTGGTCAAATCCGTATAAAACACTGCCGTCCTGGTTGTAAATTGTAACCGGAAGTTTGGCGGTTGGCTTATTTACACCAAATATGGTATTAACCGCCGCCTCAAAGCTTACGTCCTTTGTGCCATACTGTGTCAGGTACGCATCTGCATTTGGATAGGCCATAATATCATATGGATTGCGAATCCCAACACCAATAACCGAAGCATCCGTTTGCTCAATCACTTGATTTGCCAGCTTCATTAAGTTAGCAGAGGGTAATCTACCGCTAACTGTAGAGGTATTTGTGCCAACAATGATATATTTTGCTGATTTTGCTATTTCTAAATTGGCGGCTGAAAGCGGTGCTGCCGTATCGATCACCGTTACATTTTGATGGTGCTTTTTGACCTCAGCCGTGATAACCGAGGCGCTAGAACCGACGACAACAATTTTATCATCTGCGGCTCCCTTTAAAGGAAGAACGCCATTATTTTTTACAAGGGTAATCGATTTAGCCGCTGCTTCTTTTTCTACCTGCAAATGTTCGGCTGATCTTGTCACTTTCTCAGCATTCGCAATTTTTCCGTCAAGGCTCTTTCCCACTTCAGCCTTCACAATTCCGCGATTTAATTTCAATGTTAAAATTCGCTCAACGGACTGATCAAGTCTTTCCTCCGAAATATCCCCGGAGTTCACAGCATCGTAAAGTCCATTCGCAACGGATTCAAGTCCTACAGGCATTAACACAATATCCGTTCCCGCTTTCACGGCACGAACCGCTGCATCGACCGGCCCAAAATGGTCGGCGATCGCCTGCATATTCATCGCATCCGTCACAATAACGCCCTTAAAGCCCATCTCTTCACGCATTAAACCTGTTAACACCTTATGTGATAGTGTGCCTGGAATAGCAATTTCCGTACCATCTTTTTTCGATATGGCTTTCGTGCTGTCGATTTTCGGGAAGGTGACATGAGCCGACATCACTGCATCAATTCCAGCATCCATCGCCTGTTGGAAAGGGTACAATTCTACCTTTTTCAAGCGGTCAATATCATGCGGCACCTCTGGCAGACCTAAATGGGAATCTGTTGCGGTATCACCATGGCCGGGAAAATGCTTTGCCGTGGATGCTGTTCCGGTTTCATGAAGCCCTTTAATATAGGCGTTCCCCAATTTTGCCACCAACTCCGGATCCTCTCCGAATGACCGAACGCCAATCACGGGATTATCGGGGTTATTATTTACATCAAGAACAGGCCCAAAGTTCATATTAATCCCGACAGCGTTAAGCTCCTCGCCAATCGCCTTGCCAACTTTTTCGGCCAGCGCTTCAGACCTTGAGGCTCCAAGCGCCATGTTCCCAGGAAAATCTGTTCCGAACTGAAGGCGCGTGACAATCCCGCCCTCTTGGTCAATCGAAATCAACAAGCCAGCCTTTTCTGCAGCATCTTGGTAAGCAGACACGAGCTTCGTTGTTTGCGCAGCCGTTACGGTGTTTTCACGGAACAGAATGACACCGCCAAGATGATATTTTTTAACAAGCGCAGCAATTTCAGCATTCATTTCTGTCACATTTTGCCCCTTCCACGTACGGAAGTCCGGCATCAGCATTTGCCCAACTTTTTCTTCCATCGTCATCTGTTTGATTGCATCGCCGATAAGATCATAGCGTGATCCCTTTTCTTTTTCCACGAGGATTTCTCCTTGATTTCCTTTGAATTGAATCGCAATTCGATCAGTGAACCTGCCATCACTGACAGAGATAAATGTTTTGCCATTGTGTCCTGATAGGGTTACCGCACCTTCTTTAACAGCAGCCACATTTTTATTAGAAGATTTCCAGGTTAGATTCTCCGATGCCAACATAAAGTGGCCATCTTCGTACACATGAAGGGCATTTAATTGAATTTTGTTGCCATTCACTTCCCGTGTCACTTGAGGTACGTTAAGGTCAATCACAAGATCCTTAATCCCCGAAGCCGCCGATGCTCCTGAAAGTGGAACCCCTGTTAATAATAGAGCAAATGCCATCACTGTGATGATGAACGTTTTGAATAACTGTTGCATGGTTTCTCCTCCTCTATCTATTTGATAATTGACTTCATTGCGGGCGCCGCTTATGTAATGAGTGTATGATCGCGCTTACAATATTACTTAATCATAAACACCCCAATGTATGGTCGTCTATACCACTTTTATCCTATACAAACCATTTCCCCTTGTTTCATTAGGTATAAAGGAGCGTGTCATTAGATTTATTTTTTAAAGACCGATATCCACAGATTTCATTAAGATATCCACATTAAAATGGCAGTTATCAACAAACATTTCATGTTATTCACAAACTTATCAACATTATTTTATTATTCATCCACATTTATAGCTAGTCGAGCTTTCTATCCACATTTCATGTCTTTTTTTCCACATTTTTTAAAAAGTTATCTACATTATTGGTTACATTACCCACAAATCTTTTCCATCCCTGAGGATAACATCTAAATATGGACCTAGAAAAAATTCTAAGTCCATATTTTCCACCCTTTTTATTCCGGCATACCAGACTCCTTAGTATCAGGGGTGATCCTTCCTTTTTCCACAATCTCCTTTAATTCACCTTCATCCCCTTTTGCGTTAATAATCTCGAAAATTTGATTCAATCCTTCACTTGTTTTATCCATTTTATTTTTCAAAAAATAGCCTCCTTTTCCTAGTAGAATGCCCAGTTTGGATGCGGTTATTTAGCATTAACACGTTGTTAATATTGCCTTGCTCATTGGTTCACAATTTGTTCACTAGCTACCTCATTTTGAGTGATTTGAATCACTAGTGCAATCTGTTCAGAAGTTAAAATGAAGGGGTAGGAAGGAATTAAAAAAAGGGGTAACTGGGGGAGATTATTAATGGGTAAGGTAGCTAAGTTTGCAGCAATTATCGTTTCATCTGTCATGGTGTTAAGTGCTTGTGGTAAGGCGGATCTTTCAATTGAAAAAGATGTAAAGGCACAGACTAATAAGAATGCAACTTCTACTGTTATTGCACCCCATGAGCATCTAAATCAAAAACCAACTCCAATTAAAATAGATCGAATCGGCGAGCACGAGGTCAATATCGGAATGACTTCACAAATCACGGATATTGAAATTTCTAAAGGCGATATGTATAAAGCCTGGACCTTTAATGGCGAAGCCCCAGGGCCTGTCATTGTTGTGAACTAAGGCGATAAAATTAATTTTACCTTGAAAAATATGGATCCATCCATTCCGCACAGCATGGACTTTCATGCGGTTCATGCCGCTCCATCTGAGGATTTTGCGAATGTGATGCCAGACCATACCGGCACATTCAGCTATCCAGCTGACAACCCAGGCGTGTTCATGTATCATTGCGGAACAAAACCAGTGTTATCCCACATTACCAACGGCATGCACGGCACGATTATCGTCAAACCAACAAGCGGTTATCCAACGGATTCCGAAGTCGACCGTGAATTTGTGATCGTGCAAAATGAATGGTACAAATACAATAATTTAGATGATTTCACAAATGGAACACCAAAATATGTTGTTTTTTCAGCGAAGGCTTTAAAAGATGGGGATATCAATACGAACGGTACAGTGGGTGCGCTTGTTGACAAACCGCTGCTTGCAAAAGTGGGCGACAAGGTTAGATTCTACGTGATGAACGTTGGGCCAAATGAAGTGTCAAGCTTCCATGTGGTCGGCACCATGTTTGACGATGTCTATGTGGATGGAAATCCGTTTAACCATATGAAGGGCTTGCAAACAGTCATGCTTCCGGCGAGCGGTGGGGCGGTGGTTGAATTCACGGTTACGAAGGAAGGCAGCTACCCGTTTGTTACCCACCAATTTAACCATGCTACAAAAGGTGCTGTCGGCGCCTTGAAGGTTACGAAAGACGGTCATGATGATGGCAGCGCAGTGATGTCACATTAATTCTTAATCAAAATGAAAGTAAATTGAATTAATAACATAAACGGGGTGTAGAACCACAATCGTTCTATACCCTGTAGATTTTTTACAAACTTTCTAATAAAGAAAATCCAATATTTTGATCGTCATTTGCACCTAATCTATAATTAGCTAAAACCACAACAGCGACCTTTTTTTTCTTATCAATACCTAAGAATGAACTAAAGCAACCTGTTCCACCGCAATGCCAGCCTACATTATTATTTTCCTTTAAAAGCCACCATCCAAGACCCATATCATACTTCTTTTTTCCTTTTCCATGTTTTTTATGGCAAAGAGACAAATACGGTTTATCTTCGTAAATATTTATTTTTGCATAATTAAGCAGATCTTCAGCCGTTGAACTTATTGCCCCCGCAGGTGCTATAAGGTTATTTTGATTCCATTTCCAGTTTCCGCAATCATTATTTTTTTTGTCAAAACCATGTATATTATTTTGTGATGTTCCCAAATATGTATCGCTTAATCCAAGTTCATTTTGTAGGAAATCATTCATCGTGTCCCAGTATCCTTTGCCCGATATAATCCCCAACCCATACCCAATAAGTGACATACCAAAATTTGAATATTTCCATGAATAATCTTCGTCTCTCAATTTATTTCCCTCAGTAAGCATTTTCAATTTGTTAAAATCCATATTTAACGGATTATTCTTATTCATATCACCACCGCCACTTATTAATCCTAAAAGGATCCTAAAATATTCCCGTTTATTTAATGGCAGTGTTTCTGAATATCCAGAAGAGTGAGTAGCAAGACGGAGTAATGTAGGATAATACTGGTCTGCCCTAAGTTCTTCAATATATCTTTGTATTGAATCGTTTAATGACATCTTGTTTTCAAATACATATTTTGACAATAACGATGTAGTAAAGGTCTTGGTTATAGAGCCAATTTCATAATGATATTTTTTGTATGGAAGTTCCCCATTTGCATCATAAATTTTTATTACAGAATCATTGCCCCTTAAATATCCAACAGTTAACTTTAAATTTTTTCTTCCTTTACAAGTTTTTTGAATTAATCGTAATGTTTTATCATTGATTTCAAACATAACTATTACTCTCCCTAAGAATATCCTTTTTTTTATTATATTCTGAATTTCCATTAATTTCCCTATAACTACAATAAAAGCAAAAAGAAAAAGCATATATCATTCCGTCTTTGAATGACAATGCTTTTTCTTTTGTTAATTGGTATGCTATTTTACATTTTGTGATTCAAAAGGGAACGTCCTAGTGTGAGAACCCGACACTTTTTTGTTGGGCACCATGCCCGTTACATTCTTAAACCCATTTCTACCGCTTTACTGTTATGATACGTCGCTTTCACCTTTAACTTCATTCTTAGCGCATAATCCAGGCAATCTTGCTGCAGCAATTCATGGTGATGGTGCTGGAATAGATGATAATAATATTTGCCCCTTATAAATATTTTCAACACATGAAAACCTCCTCAATTGTTGGTTTACATAAATCGCAGGAGTTGGTCGTGTTCGGTAACTGGCAAGCATCGTTGGTAAACATTAGCCCCTATAGTTTTGCGTCACCATCTTTCAATGGTTTTGCCGTTTCGTACGATTTATGTGTTTATTAAAAATATAAGCATCCGCATTTTAAAAGGAAAGAGCAAATAGACCTAATTAGTCAAAATATTTGGGAAAGTTAAAAAAGAGACAGAATGTAACTGCTATAGTGCGGTTTATTTTTTTAGGCGTTTTAAAGTCTTTAATCGTGTCCATGATAGTAACAGAAGTAAGTTTTTAAAGAAAAGTGCAAGGCGCCCGTCTATCGGCGTATGGACTGGAGCGTTTCGACTGAGATAAAGGATACACGAAGAGCGTAGCGATTCGATGTTGACTTATCGTAGGGAGAAGAGCGAAGTACACTAGCCGATGGCGCCTGGAGCTAGACAATTCTCAAAGCCTAAACTTATACTTTCTTATCTTTTAAAAGGGACGATTACCATGTCAAAATTAACTAGATTCCTTATTTGCTTTCTTGTGATCGCACTTTCATTATTAGGCTACTCCTGGAAAAACCATTCGGTGAAAGAAGAGGGAAAAGTGGTTAATATGCCGCCTGTTCCCGCCAATCATTCTTCAACGGAGTCAAACAAAAACAAGGAGCGCACGGAGAAGGATTCGCGCATTCAGATTGTTGCTGCACCGGAGATCATCCCTGTTCTTGTCAACAAACAAAATATGCTTCCTGATGATTACAATCCGAGTGATTTGGTTGATCCCAATATCCCTTTTATTTTTACTGAGAAATTACCAAAGCGGAAAATGCGCGCTATGGCTGCGGCTGCCATCGAGAAATTATTTGCTGCGGCTAAACGGGATGGTGTGAGCCTTCTGGGTGTTTCGGCATACCGATCCCACGAAGCCCAAACCTCTTTGTTTAATCACTACGTTAACGTAGATGGGTACAAGGCTGCTATGACCTATAGTGCCGTTCCTGGTACAAGTGAGCATGAAACAGGCCTTGCCATTGATGTTACGGGCGGGAACGGGAAATGCGCGGCCGAGGATTGCTTCGAAGGAACACCTGAGGCGGATTGGCTTCAAGAACATGCCGCCGATTACGGCTTCATCATCCGCTATCCAAAAGGAAAAGACGAAATCACCGGCTACCAATACGAACCCTGGCACCTCCGCTACGTCGGCAAAACCATCGCCAAAAAAATCATGGATCGCGGCATCACCCTCGAAGAATACTACAACACCGCACAAGTAAATAATGGTGCCTGACACCCTTCGTGGACACAAGAAAAGCGAAAGGCGCCCGTTTATCGGCGTATGGACTGGAGCGCTTCGACTGAGATAAAGGAAACACGGAGAGCGTAGCGATCCGATGTTGACTTATCGTAGGGAGAAGAGCGAAGTACACTAGCCGATGGCGCCTGGAGCTGGACAATTCTCAAAGTCGAAATTTATACTTTCCACTGACACAAGAAAAAGGGGGCACCACTTGCTGCTAGTAATTTGCAGCGAGTGGTGCCCCCTTTTGTTATTTCCCTTTTATTTCTAACAGTTTTAATCGCAGGTCGTTTTCCATGTTGGCTAGTTCTTGTTCTGCAAGGCGGCGCTTGTGGCGGCCTTCTTCTTGGATTCGCATGGTTTCCTCGAGTGTGGTGATTAAGCTTTCCTGGGTTTTCTTTAATGTTTCAATATCCACGAGACCGCGCTCATTTTCTCTTGCCGTTTCAATCGTATTGGTTTTCAGCATTTCGGCATTTTTAAGCAAAAGCTCATTGGTGGTTTTGGAGACCTGCTTCTGCGCTTCAACCGCATGACGCTGGCGAATGAGTGTCAACGCAATGGCCACTTGATTTTTCCACAGAGGAATCGCCGTCATGATTGATGATTGAATTTTTTCCACAAGCGCCTGGTTCGTGTTTTGAATTAACCGGATTTGCGGCGCACTTTGAATCGTGATTTCACGGCTTAATTTCAAATCATGCAGACGCTTGTCTAGACGGTCGGCAAACTGGATCATATCGTTGACTTCTTGAAATTTCATTTGGTCATTGGCTGACTCCGCCGTCTTTTTCAACTGCGGAATGGTCTTGGTTTGCATTTCTTCCAGTTTTATTTCACCGGCAGCTATATAAATATTAAGGGCATGAAAATATTCTTTATTCGTTTCATAAAGCTGTTCAAGCAATTTAATATCAGATAAAAGGACATTTTTGCTGCGATCGAGCTTCACACTAATCCGGTCAATCTGCGCCCCCGTTTTCTGGTATTTGGATAGCACCTCTTGGAGGGTGCCGGAAATTTTTCCAAACATACGAGCAAATAAGGATGGCTTCCCATCCTTAAGTTCATCAGGATTTACCTCATCAAGTCTCTTCATTAAATCGCCGATGATTTCCCCAATTTCACCGACATCCTGTTTCTGAACATGCTCAAGCATTGCATGTGAAAAGGAAAGCAACTTTCCTTGCGCTTGGGTGCCATAGAGAATCATCGCTTGATGGTTGGTCGGGTCAATTTGTTCCGCTAGCTGGTACGCCTTTGCTCGGTTTTCCTCGGGTATGACATCAATTAACTTGACTGGTTTTGCTTCACTCGGAGCTTGAGGTGCAGGTTGCTTTGCGAGTTCAAGCTGATCACCAAATGGATTGGCCAGCATATCATCTAATAAATTTCCAGTTTTATTAAGTTCAATTGGATTGTTTTCACTCATTTTAGCCACCTATTTTCTTCTGGGAATTTGGAATCTTTATTCTTTTTGATAGAATGCTTTGCGACATCAATTTCAAAGTTTAATGTATCGATATCATTCGAAATGACGTGGTATAAATCTTCCTCCAGCACCTTTGTTAATTCATTTAATGTTCGGCGCGTTTCTATCAGGGATTGCCCCATCTCGATGTTTTGTTTTGGCTGGGAGGACAGGAAGGTATATTTTTCTGTCAGCTCAACGATGGAATCTAAATGGGAAAAATAAAATTCCTCCGCCTTGTAAAAACGCTTCGGTTCTTTCGTTGTCATTTTGTGTATTTTTTTTGTAATTCTGTGGATATCAATTCTTTGTTTGACAGATGAAATATCCCGGATCTTGAAAATGCTTTTATTTAAGCGTTTGATTTTCTGGTTTCCCTCGGCTAAATTTTTCTTAATATAGCGGTATTCTTTCCGTGTCAGCTGATGCTTTTTTAAATAGCTGGTGTTCATAAACAGCGAAAGGATCAGATGGGAAAGAACTCCTCCAAGAATCGCAAACGCGGTTGACGACCAGAAGGTGAGTCCAATAGGAAAATAGCAAATTAGCCATGTACTCACGGTTATAGGGACAGCCACTAATGAGCGAAGCAGTAATGACAATATCGGGTTCATAATAAATCGACTCCTGACTTAATAATCCTTTATATTCATACGAATGAAAGTAAATGAATGTTTCATATTCCTAAAGAATTTCCATTTACTACTTCCACAATACACGAAAAAACTCCTGCCTGCCATAGACCACAAACGGAAAGAAATCTAAGACCTAAGACGTATTTTTAATGTTTTGGGTGGTTTGGGTATTGTTTATAGTGTTATCGGTGTCAGGCACCATTCGTGAGGAGCCCATATTTGGTGGAGTTGCATATGTTGGGCTTTTGCCCAAGAGGAATATTAATTATTTCATAGGCTAATGAAGGTGTATGAGAAATAAAGAGTTATAAAGGGAAGAGAGGAGTTCACATGAATTATCCTTATAGAATGCCTGTTGAGCATCATCATGGAGGAAACCAGCATCACAATGGTGGACAATATCATCTGGGAAATCATCAGCATCATGGTGGACAGCATCAACAAGGAAATCATCAACACAATGGTCAGCACCATCATGGTGGGCAGCATCACCATGGTGGGCAGTCACATCACGATGGATCGTACCACCATGGGGGCAATTACCATCATGGAGATCATCAACACCATGGAGATCCGCACACAGCAAATTCTGGTCTAGGAGCATTGGGAGCTGGCATGCTTGGGCTAGGCTTAGGTTATTTAGGATCGGGGTTGGCACATGGATCCGTTCCGGGATATGGCGGTTATGGTGGTTATGGCGGTTATGGTGGTTATGGCGGATATCCTCCGGTTCCGGGGGCTTACGGTTATGGGCCTGGAGTGGGATATGGAGCCCCTGTTGCCGCACCTTCTGGGTATCCGGGGATGGGCCCGAATATGTATGGATCTTATCCACCATATCCAAATGTCGGCGGCTATGGCACATGGTCTCCCGCTGAATACGGTATCCCAAGATAAGTTCCAATTTAATAACAACAAAAAGCAGGCTATCAAATTGATAACCTGCTTTTGATTCTTCCATTTGACCTATCAACGCTCGTACAGCTCGATTGGCAGCCCATCTGGATCGGCAAAGAAGGTAAATTTTTTACCTGTTAAAGAATCTACGCGTATATCTTCGACGGTTACGTCATGTACAGCTAAATCGCGAACAGCTTCTTCGATATTCTCCACCTCGAAGGCAATGTGTCTTAATCCGGCGGCTTCCGGATAGCTTGGCCGTGCCGGTGGATCCGGAAACGAAAACAACTCGATTTGATAAAGGCCATCCACTGCCAAATCAAGTTTATACGAGTCCCTTTCCTTCCTGTAGACCTCCTGTACAGGTGTCAGTCCAAGAATCCGCACATAAAAATCCTTTGATTTTTGATAATCTGAACAAATTACGGCAATATGATGAATCCTTTTTAATTTCATCCAAACACTTCCCTTAAACAAAAATCAACACTAACCCTCTAATCTGCTCCTAGGCAAAGGGCAGTGCGTACCCTTAATACCTAAGATAACACATATGGTTGTTGTAAAGTGATATGGTATTTTTCTAGTGATTCATAAAAAAACTGCAAAATACTTTTTTCGGAAAAGATGACTTTTTCCTCCTCAAATAATCCTCGTCCGAACCTGAATAGACCCTCTTGTTCTTCATGGACAACTTTTTCCAAGCTTGCAGGAGCAGGGAACTGATCCTGACCTATTGGATAGGGGGTATGGAAACTAAACGTAAACGCTCCACTGCTGATAGACAGGAAAAATAAAGAATAATAGTCCTCGTTTGTATCATAGGTACAGCTTGGACATTTTCTTATTTCTTTTTCATACATCCAAAAATAATCCCATTTACTGATATAATCATCTTTCCTGATCATGACCCAAAAATCATAATGTTGTTCACAAAATTGAAGGTTTGAGATCTTGTGCGGTTTTTCCGGGCGGTAAAACTGAAGCTTACAAAGAGGGGATTTCATGAGGACGTTAAGCGCTTCACTCTTTAATTGATAAAAAAACTCTTTCTTCTCTCGATATTCAGCGGCCTTTTTTTAGCCTTTCCTTCTTTAACCTGCATTTCTTTGGCAAACCGATTGACCCACATGGTCCAAAATGCCAACTGAAGTGTGGCACCAGTTATCGGGTCTTCCATGTACCATTGTTTAAGCAAGGTTTTCCATTCATCTTCATAAAAATTTTTAATAAGAAATTGATGGTGTTTTCTAGTTTTAACAGCCGCCCTTGCGGAAACTTTTCTATTCATGGCTACCTCTTCATTATGTGACTTTCGCCATTTTTCAACTAAATTTTTACGCAATATTTGGATGGCCTCAAAGTAATTATACATAGGGTACTCTAAAGTCCTCCCCCATTTTCTAAAAGATTCGTAGTACACGACAGGTAATTTAGAATCCTTTGTCCAACGGGGCCTTTCTGATTTCGTGATCTCCAATAATTCCTCTACTTCTAATGGATGTAAGGCAAAAATAGCGGGATACTTTTTTATAATATTCAGTTGCAAAAGGTCGTTTCCCTCTATTTTTTCAAGAAATAGAGCAACCAGCTCTGTCTTTTTCAATTTCATTAGTGATTTATTCTGTGGAGATATTTCTTCTATTAATATAGATTTATGTAACCTTTTTGCACGTTCTTCATCAATTAACAATGTTAACACTCCTTTCACGCCTAACAGGAACGTATGTTTCTTATATGTTCTATTATACAACCCCCTATTTATAAAGCAAGAACCTCCCCTACATGTCACAAAAAGTTCGCAATTCCCCATTGCCTTTCCGAACTGTCAAAATGTTCAAAATTGTACAAATTACCTTTCCGCCGCCTTGGAATATATTGCAAGGGTGAATTGAAATATCCAATCCGAGAGGTGAATGAAATTTTGAAGAAAAGGGCTCTTTTTACCATTCCATTAAGCTTGGTGCTTATTGCTGTGATTGTAACCTCCTTCTTCTTAATCAATATCAAACCGGCAGAAGGAAAAATAGCGCAAGCACAGAAACTGGCTGAGTATACGAAGCCAGCGGTCGTTCGAATCGTTGATTATGCCGTTGTCGGGTGGCAATTTAACAACGCTAATGACCCTGAAGTTATGGCTATATTGGATCAATTAAAGTACCAATCAGTTGTTGGTGGTTCCGGGTCAGGCGCGATCATTAGCTCCGATGGCTATATCGTTACAAATGCCCATGTTGTCGAAGCGACGCAAATGAAGGACGAAGATATTGCCAATGCGGCGTTTGAACAACTCGTTGGCATTATGGCAGATCAATTTAAGGTAGACTTTGAAACAGCTCACCAATACATGCTCACGTATACCAAATATACTGAGATTAAAAGAGTATTGAAGGTGGTTTTACCGGGCGGGGATGTCCTAGATGGCGAAGTGAAAAGCTATGGAGCCCCTATTAATGAGGGTAAGGACGTTGCTGTTTTAAAAATTGAAGGGAAAAACCTGCCTACCTTACCGCTTGGCAATTCCGATGATATCCAGAATCAGGATAATATTTGGGTGAGCGGCTACCCGGCTGCAGCCGATTCTGACCTTTTGTCGACGGATTCATCCTTGGTTTCTTCGATGAATGCCGGGCAAATTTCGGCTACATCGAAAAAGACGGAACAGGGAAGCCCGGTCATCCAAATTAATGCAGCTGCTACACATGGGAACAGCGGGGGGCCTGTTATTAATGAACAGGGCGAGATTATTGGTTTACTAACCTTTAGAGGCGATACGGTAAATGGACAAGAGGTTCAGGGCTTTAATTTTTCCGTACCGGTGAATACGGTAAAAGAATTTGTGAACCAAGCCGGTGTCAGGGATTTCAAAAGTGAAACCGATAAGCTTTTTCAAGATGGACTGGAATTGTATTGGGGCGGCTACTATAAGCATGCGTTAGCAAAGTTTGAGGCAGTTCAGCGCATCTATCCAAACCATTCTGAGATCAAACAATATATCGCAAACTCAGAGAAGAAGATGAGCAGCAGTAAGACCCTATGGTCCGATTATACCACCACCTTCTATATCGTTGATGGTGTTTCCGGATTACTCATTCTTGTGCTGCTGGTGTTTACCTTTGCTTTTAGGCCGAAAAGCCCTGCGGTTGCCGTGGCAGCTCCAGCGGCCGGGTCAGCTGCGCCTGTTCCTCCGGTTCCGGCACCTGCACCGCAGCCAGCCACACTAGAAAATACCTTGGCAGACCTAAACAAAGATGGCAAAATCGACGTCCAAGACATCCTCCTCGCCCTTCAAGAACACCAGAAAAAACAAAAAAAAGACGACGATAGTGGAAATGGTGCCTGACACCCTTTCCACTACTGGGATGCAGTTTTTATGCTGTGTCCCCTTATTTTTTTATTTGGTCGGATAAATGATATTTGATAAATGATACGATAAATAGCACGTGACAGGAAGCAGATATTGTTTCTCGGCGGAAACTTTTCTGGGTTCGTGCATATAAAGTATAATTAAACCTAAAAGTCCAAATCTGTTCTCGTTAAGATAAAGCGGAACTTCCTTAAAGGAGCGAAACGAAGGTGACTGAAAATCTGTTATTAGCATTTGGATTAACATTATTTGCAGGCCTGGCAACTGGAATTGGCAGCGTTCTTGCCTTTTTTACTTCACACACCAACACAAAGTTTTTATCGGTAACGCTTGGTTTCTCAGCAGGAGTGATGATTTATGTATCCATGATTGAAATTTTCGCCAAAGCAAAAGTAGCACTTGTCGATGCCCTAGGAGTGGGTCTAGGAAACTGGCTGACTGTTGGCGGTTTCTTTGGCGGCATGCTATTAATTGCCAGCATTGATAAATTTATTCCTAAGCAGGGTAATCCACATGAACTGAAAACAGTGGAGGATATGCATGCTCCCGGAAGTAAAGGCAGCCAGCCGGATTTATTAAAAATGGGAACCTTCACGGCACTTGCTATCGGCATTCATAATTTTCCTGAAGGAATTGCCACCTTTACTTCGGCACTCCAAGATCCTGCACTCGGCATTGCCATTGCCGTAGCCATTGCCATTCACAATATTCCAGAAGGGATTGCCGTTTCCGTCCCTGTATATTTTGCGACAGGTGATAAGAAAAGAGCGTTTAAGCTTTCCTTCTTATCGGGCTTGTCAGAACCAATTGGAGCATTGGTTGCCTACCTCTTCCTCATGCCTTTTCTTAATGACATCATGTTTGGGATCATATTTGCTGCTGTTGCGGGAATTATGGTGTTCATCTCTCTTGATGAATTACTTCCGGCAGCTAAACGATATGACGAGGCACACCTATCCATCTACGGCCTGATTGGCGGCATGGCTGTAATGGCTCTTAGCTTGTTGTTATTTATTTAGGGCCTTTGCATGGTGCCTGACACCCTTTACACTGTATTCAGTGTGATTGACTCTGAAATGCTTTGGTCTGTGATGGCGGAGCTTGCTTGGAGGTCTGAGATGGTGCGGGCGAGGCGTATGATTTTGATTTGGGTGCGGTTGCTCCAATTTTTCTTGATAGCAAGCTGATGCAGGGTTGATTGTTGTGCACCCGTCAAAGGCTTTTCTCTTAGGAGGACTTCATAAGGGACTCGGCTGTTACTAATCTCCCCACCATAGCGGTCATACTGCCTTTCCCTTGCCTCCTTCACTCTTTCCTGCACAACTCGTGACGGCTCCCCAGGTTGCTCTATCCCAGCAGCCGATGTTAAATTTACTGGCCTTAACGCCAGATTAATATCAAACCGATCCCTCAGCGGACCAGAAAGCCTATTTTGATAAGCACGAATCTGTTTGGCTGAACACGTACAATAATGAGCATTTGAACCAGCATATCCACAGGGGCATGGATTCATCGCAGCAATCAGCACAAACGAAGCGGGATATGTAATCGTGGCGTGGGTGCGGCTGATCGTAATGAACCCATTTTCGAGCGGCTGCCGCAGCATATCTAAAGTTTTTCTTGGAAACTCACCAATTTCATCTAAAAATAAAACACCCTGATGGGCGAGCGAGATTTCCCCTGGCTTTGGGTATTGGCCGCCGCCAATAATGGCAACCCATGAGGCGGAATGATGAGGACTCCGAAAAGGTGGCAGCTGGCTCTGTGTGTAAGAATTTCTGCTTAATTGATACAAGCTAAGTACTTCTAGCTGCGCCTCTTTTGTTAATACTGGCAAAATAGACGGAAAGCTCTCGGCCAACAAGCTTTTACCACAACCAGGAGGCCCCGTCATCAGCACATGATGTTCCCCGGCAGCTGCTATCTCTAAAGCATGTTTGGCACCGGCGTGACCGATGATTTGCTGAAAATCTAAGTATGGACTGCTCTCGACTTTCACTTCATCCATTTTTTTAAAAATAGAAGGAACCCATTGCCCCGCAAGATGCCCAATGACATCTTTTAAGGAAGCAACGTAGATTATTTCTAAACCCTCGAAATCGAGAACAGGCAGATGATCATCAAAAGGGATATAAAGTCTCCTTATCCCTTGTTTTTTTGCCGCAAGAACTGCGGGCAGCAGCCCCTCCACAGGCTGCACTGAGCCGTCTAGGGAAAGTGCTCCTAGAAAACCCGTATCTTCAGGGATCACCGCCTCGACCTCATGCAGACTCAGCAGCAACCCAATTGCCATCGGGAAGTCAAACATCGGCCCAATTTTCTTTTGATCCGCTGGCGAAAGATTAATGATGATTTTATTACCCGATAAGACATAACCCAGTGAACTGAGTGCCGCAATTATTCGCTCCTTGGACTCCTTCACAGCCGCATCAGGCAGCCCGACAATTTTAAACGAGTCATTCCCTACATAAGTTCCAACCTCCACATTCACACGATATCCTTCCATCCCCTTTAAGCCAATGCTTGTCACTCGAGCCCACATGGAAACCACTCCCCCTCGAGCTTGATGATTTTTCCATCTTCCCAAAAGAACTTGTCCGTTACTAAAGATTGAATATATTGTTGGTAGTATTGGGGCTGTGGGTCAGGGAAAAAAGCGAGAATTGGGTTGGGGTTAACATGGGGGTTCTTTTCACTTTCGCCGTAGAGATAGGTACGATAGCTGCTCCAAGGATACTCCTCAGGCGCCGTCACCATCCCGGCTTCTACTGGATTTAGATGAATATATTTGCTGACATCAATCTCATATTCACGTGAGTTGAGGTGCTCTGCACCATAACGCTTGTCGAAAACATGGCCCGAAAAATCATACTTTTGATTAAAATATTTTGCGTATTTTGTATTGAGATGTTTCATGATGGTACTGAGTGGGGTTTCGTGAGTTTCAAGCTGGAGATGGGTATGATTGGTCATTAAGCAGTAAGAGTGGAGCTGAAAGGGATACCGGTCTTTCGTTTCTTCTATGTAACTAAGATACTTCTTGAAATCCTCATCCTCAAAAAACAGCGAACTTTTCCGAATTCCCCTGCTGGTCACATGATACTTCGCACCTTCATACCACAAACGAACCCTACGAGCCAAAACAATCACTCCTTCAATAAAAGCATATTTATACGATGTAAATGGTGTAATTGGTGTCAGGCACCATTTCCTTCTTTTCCATTATACAAATATTTGCCTCGAAAGTTAGCGATATTGAAATATGTAACAAAATGTTCAAATGGTTGGGTTGGGGAGCTATGTGATTTGCCTGTATCTTTCCTGAAGAAACCTTTTTGTCCCACTAAATAACCAAGTTCGAAGTTTATCATGAATGTATAAATGGTCGTTAGCCCTAATATTTATTAGTAAAGTCAAACTTCATTTCTTACTTTCCATTTAGGGGAGGAATGTCTCTGAAAAGTGTAAGAATGATACAAAGATTGGTTGGTGTTCTCCTTCTTGTGTACGGGATTTATCTCATTTTCGGCACACAAGAGTTCTTTGGTACCATATTAATAATTGTTGCCTTCTTAATTTTCCCAAGCCTAAACAAGGAAAAAAAACGATCCTATAGCAATGATGTTGATGACAGTGATCGTTACAATGATTCGGCCGATGACAACGACAGCTCCTATGGGGGCGGAGATTCGGGTGGTGGAGATGGAGGAGACTAATTCAACAAACCTTTTTGCAACTTATTGAAAAAATGCCTCCGATTTATAATATTTCGGGGGCACTTTCACATTCCATCTGAGTTACTTCGATATTGTAAAATAATACAAAAACCACACGGCGTGATTTTGCTCATCAGCCGCTGCCCTTCTGAATACTTCTTTAATGAACGGATCTGTCGCGGCATCCGCTATTTCCATATAGAAATCTACTGTTTTTTGTTCATCCTCGATAGCAAACTCCAATCCTCTTAAAAAACCCTCCGGACAGTCCTCGGTAATCTTTGGCTGAGGAGGGATTCCCGTTAAACCCCGATAAATCTGCACAAACTGCTGATAATGTTTAATTTCATCCTGACGAATCTCAAGAATTTGCTCCCGTACCTTCTTAGACGGAGCCAAATTTGCCAGCCTGGCATAACATTCACTCGCACTATACTCACCATTTATGGCTTTTTCAACATCCTGAACCAATGGATGAGATGACAGATTTATGGCATCGCGGTAATTTGTAAAACGGTACATAGAAGAACCTCCCCAATTATTTTCATTATATATATCCTATGGATAATGAAGGAATTGGGTGAATGGCCGAAATCCGTCGAATCAGCACACACAAAAAAAGCCACATTTCACCGAGTTACCCCCCCAGTAAAATGCAGCTATTCCAAAAATTAGCAAATGGTGCCTGACACCCTTTACACGTCTTGTGTGTTGCTAACCTTTTCCTTTATTTTTACCTTTTCGTTTTGAGATCCCTTTTGGTCTTCTTCGATGAGTTGTTTTAGGAATTGGAGAAGTTCATCATGGATGCCTTCCTGCTGAAGGGCAAATTCGATTGTTGTTTTGACAAAGCCGATTTTTTCCCCCACATCAAACCGTTTACCTTCGAAATTGTAAGCGAAGACGCGCTGAATCTGATTAAGTTTATGAATTGCATCCGTTAACTGGATTTCACCGCCAGCGCCTGCCTCCTGCTGGTCTAAGAACATAAAGATCTCAGGTGTTAAAATATATCTTCCCATGATGGCTAAGTTGGACGGGGCTGTTCCCGGATTCGGCTTTTCAACAAAATTTTTAACTTGATACCGTCGGCCTTCCTGCTGAAGCGGATCGACAATCCCATAACGATGTGTTTCATCTTCCGGAACATGCTGTACCCCGATAATCGACGAGAATGTCGCTTCATATTGATCAATCAGCTGCCGTAAACAAGGTGTATCGCTTTGAACAATATCATCGCCCAAAAGCACAGCAAATGGCTCATCGCCTATAAAATTCCGTGCACACCAGACGGCATGTCCCAATCCTTTAGGCTCCTTCTGACGGATATAATGAATATCAGCAAGGTTGGAGGTATAGTTCACCTTATTTAAAAGATCCCATTTCTCCTTTTCCATTAAGTTTTTCTCAAGCTCGGGGGCAGAATCAAAATGATCTTCAATCGCCCTTTTTCCTTTTCCTGTTACAATAATAATATCCTCAATCCCAGAGGCAATGGCTTCCTCGACAATATATTGAATCGTCGGCTTATCCACAATCGGCAGCATTTCTTTTGGCATTGCCTTCGTTGCTGGTAAAAAACGCGTCCCAAGCCCAGCAGCCGGGATAATTGCTTTACGAACTTTTTTCACAGCCTGTCTCTCCTTTAAATCATTATAATATGTATATTATAACAGTATTTTTAGTTTTACCCATAAATATCCCAATAACCTCTAGTATAATACCATAAGACACTTTTTTAAATAATACCTTTTATCTGAAAGGCGGTTTCCTATGTCATCTTTTATTGAGGTTCAGAATGGTGTTTTTCATGCGGTTTGCCCGCTTGATTGCCCGGATCAGTGTGGTTTGCTGCTGCATAAAGAGGACGGAAAAATTGTCAAAGTGGAGGGTGACCCTCGGCACCCGGTTACGAAGGGCCATATTTGTAACAAGGTGCGGAATATGCTTGAACGGATTCATGACGAACATCGCCTGAAATATCCACTAAAACGAATTGGCTCCAAGGGGAAAGGAAACTTCACCCCCATTAGCTGGGAGGAAGCACTCCATACCATTACTTCCCGCTGGAAGGAGCTCATCAAATCAGATGGGCCGGAAAGTATTCTTCCATACAGCTTTTATGGAAACATGGGTAGGCTCAGCGCTGAAGGAATGGATCGCCGTTTTTGGAATTACTTAGGCGCCTCTAGGCTAGATCGAACGATTTGTTCCTCCGCCGGATCTGCAGGATATCAATATACGATGGGCGGCAGCCTCGGCATTGACCCTGAAGATACATTCCATTCCAAACTGTTCATCTTTTGGGGTATCAATGCTGCCAGCACCAACATGCACCAGGTAGCCATGGCACAAAAAGCCCGCAAGCAGCACGGTGCGAAAATAATTGTCATCGATGTTCATAAAAATCAAACCGGCAAATTAGCCGATTGGTTTATTCCGATTTTGCCAGGGACGGACAGTGCCCTCGCCCTCGGGATGATGCACATCTTATTTGCTGAAAACCTGGTCGACCACGACTTTTTGCAAAAATATACCGTTGGACACGAAGAACTGCGCGAACATGTCAAGCAATACGACCCTGCCAACGTTTCCACCATCACCGGTGTTCCGGTTGAAGACATATACAAGTTAGCAAGAATGTACGGCGAAACGTCCCCTTCTTTTATTCGAATGGGCAACGGGCCGCAGCATCACGACAATGGCGGCATGTTCGTCCGTACCGTCGCATGCCTTCCTGCCCTTACCGGACATTGGCTCGTAAAAGGCGGCGGTGCCATTAAAGGAAATTCCGCCTTTCTTGCACCAAATACTAAAAGCTTGCAACGGCCAGATCTTTTGAAAAATAAACAAACCCGCATGATTAATATGAACCAACTAGGCGAAGCCTTATTAACATTAGATCCGCCCGTAAAATCCCTGTATGTGTATGGTTCAAATCCTGCACTGGTAGCGCCGTCCAGCAATAAGGTCAGAAAAGGTCTCGAGCGCGAAGATTTATTCCTTGTCGTTCATGATTTATTTTTAACAGAAACGGCCAAATACGCGGATATTGTGTTACCAGCAACATCATCCTTCGAAAACACTGATTTATACACGTCATACTGGCATCATTACGCACAAATTCAGCAGCCGGTCATCGCCCCGTACGAAGAGTCTAAATCGAATGTGGATGTCTTCCGTTTGCTGGCAAAAGAAATGGGCTTCCACGATGTGGCTGCCTTCAAAGAAACAGAGGTAGAAATGATTACTGGTGCGTTGAATAACCCGCGGAATTCCTTTTTGGAGGGGATTGACTACGACTCTTTAGTCGAGCGGCAATACATGAAAGCCAAGGTGAAACCATTGTTTCCAGGGACGCTTCCAACTCCCAGTGGAAAAATAGAGTTATATTCTGAGAGGATGAAACAGGACGGGTACCCGCCGCTGCCAACCTATATCCCGCTCGTAGACGAGGGGGATCACCGCTATCAATTTGTCCCTGGGCCGAATCATAATTTCTTAAACTCTACTTTTTCTAACAATCGGAAGCATATTTCCCTTGAAAAAGAACCACGATTACATATGAATCGGTTTGATGCGCTAGCTGCAGGAATTGAAGAGGGAGAGATCGTGCGTGTGTGGAACAATCGCGGGGAATGCGAGTTAAAGGTCACGGTGGGAGATAATGTCCTTCCAGGTGTTGTCGTGTCACAAGGACTCTGGGCAGATACTGTGGGCAAGTCAGGGGATGGCGTAAAAGCCACAAAACATTTAATGAACGCTCTGACCCCCGATCGCATCGCTGATATGGGAGGCGGCGCTGTCTTCTTTTCGGGAAGGGTCAGCGTGAAAAAAATTTAGAGTAAAAAAAGGAACCAAGGCCAAATCAGCCCTAGTTCCAGAAATTTCAAAATGGTGCCTGTCACCCTTTACTAGCTTTCTACGCATTAAATAGTGTTATTGGTGTCAGGCACCAACGGTTCCGCGGAGCCAATTTTTGCCTTCGACGAGGCGTGTGACGAGCATGGCGCAGACAGTGTTTCCGGTTGAGTTGAGTAGTGTGGCCGGTGCGTCGATGATGGTGCTGATGACGGCGATAATCGGCAGGGTTTCTGGCGGGAAGCCGTATACGCTGATAATCAGCATTTCGCCAATCATTCCGCCGCCAGGGATTGCCCCCATGACAGCACCGACTAAAAAGGCAACAGCGAGAATACTTAAGATATTCGAGATGCTCGTTAAATCCTTCCCGAATAACGCAAACAGGAAGACGATTTTTAGGACTCCGCCAAAGACTGAACCATCTTTATGTGTGTTCGCACCAAGCGGAACAATTGTTTCGGCAATATCCTTTGGCACACCCATTTTCCGGACCGTAGCGAGGTTCACAGGAATGCAAGCCGCACTCGAGCAAGTTGCAAGCGCCGTAACAGATGGGGTAATGGCATTTTTCCAAAACACCTTGACCCCGTCCTTGCCGCCGGCGATGAAGGCATACAGAGTGAAAAAGACAAAGTAATAAATAACTGCCAAAATCAAATACAGTATAAATGAGCGGGCATAGCCTTCTAAAATTTGCGGTCCAAGTTCGCCAATGACTGCGGCAAAATAACAGCCAAGCCCAATCGGCGCATAGTACATCACGATGCTGACCATCTTCATCATGACCCCCGTCGCCGCCGATAAAAAGTCCGCAACCGGTTTCGCCTTTTCCCCTACCATTGCTGTCGAAATTCCAAACAGCAACGAGAAAACAATTAGCTGAAGCATATTACTTCTCGATAGCAATAAATGAAAATCGGATACCGTGAAGGTGGCAACGAGATGATCCATAAACGATAATTTCTCCGCATCCGTTTCTACAGATGAATGATTCATAACCTCTTTAATCCCAGCAATATCCGCATTTTCAATCGGATGGATGATGGACGCACCTACCAATCCGAGAATGGCCGCAACCGAAGCGGTCACCAAAAACACGACAAGGATGCTGCCCATAATTTTTCCAAGCCGTTTCATGCCATTCATGTTCGCAATCGCCGAAGCAATGCTAAAAAACACTAATGGCACGATAATCATGAACATTAGGTTAAGAAACAGATCGCCAAATGGCTTCACAACCGCCGTCTTTGTTCCAAAAATCAAGCCAGCTGCCCCACCAATCACGATGGCAGACAGTAAAATCAAGGTGAATCGATAATTTTTAAAAAATAATTTCAAATGAATCCACAGCCTTTCGACAACAATCTACATCATATGCAAATAAATCATACCCAAATTCAGGCGCCGGGTAAATGGCTTTATTTATCAAAAAAAGCAATGCCCCATCTCAACCAAGATGAGCATTGCTTTTTTCATAAAATTAATATTGCTGTTTCTGATGCCACTTCCACGAATCAGCAATGATTTTTTCTAAATTTCGTTCTGCTTTCCAGCCAAGTTCCGAGAAAATTTTATCAGAAGAAGCCACAAGCCTTGCTGGATCACCCGCGCGGCGGTCAGCGATTTCTACATTCGCCTTCACACCGGTGACTTTTTCACAGGTTTCAATGACTTCCTTCACCGAAAACCCGAGACCGTTGCCAAGATTATAAATCTCAGCCCCCTTTTTCCCGGTTAACAGCGCTTTAAGTGCAAGAATATGGGCATTCGCTAAATCCGTCACATGAATGTAATCGCGAATACATGTGCCGTCTGGCGTATCGTAATCCGCACCATAGATAGAAATTTTTTCCCGCTGGCCTAGCAGCTGTTGAAGAATAATCGGGATTAAATGAGTTTCCGGGTCATGACTTTCACCAATACTAGACGATTCATGTGCACCGGCGGCATTAAAATATCGCAAAATCACATAATTCAGCCCATCAGATGTTGCAAGGTCTGCGAGAACCTGCTCCACCATTAATTTGGATCGACCATAAGGATTAATCGGCATCGTAGCACTTGTCTCATCAATCAGCTCAACATCAGGAATTCCATAAGTCGCCGCAGTTGAGGAAAAAATAAACCTTTTCACCTTGAATCTCATCATAACTTTTAATAGTGTAATAGTAGACGCCATATTATTTTGATAATACTTCAAAGGATCCACAACCGACTCCCCGACCAAACTGTAGGCAGCAAAGTGCATCACTGCTTTGATGGGATAACTTCTAAACACCATAAGAACATCATCCACATTGCCAAGATCCCCTTTGACAAAAATCGCACGGCTGTCAACGGCTGCGCGGTGTCCGGTCGAGAGGTTATCAAGGACGACAACATCTTCTGTTTCTACTAATTCTTTTACCACATGGCTACCAATGTAACCAGCTCCGCCAACGACGAGAATCATAGTCATTTCCCCTTAGCTAGAATTTCATTCACGTTTTCCATTATAGCATTTTTGAAAAAAAACAGCTTCTCACAGGGGTTTACCAATATTACCTAATACCAAAACATTTTTCCTTTCTGACAAGCCTTCGAAACTATGCTAAAATTTCGGTGATGAATGGAAAAAGGATGATGAAAATGTGGGGCATCACGACAAAACGACAGAAGAATCCCATGACCACCGAAGAATTTAATCAGTCTAACTACGAGCATTTATATGAAAGAATGAAACTCATTTCTTATATGTTAATCTTCACCTATCCCTGTTTCTTCATTGTCGACTTTGTTTTTTTTAAGAATCTCGACAATCCCGTATTTAAAATGGTGCTATCTGCCGTACACATAACAGGGCTCTTGATTTCTCTCATTTTTATAATGATTTACCGCAGCCATAAAGTTTCCAAGAGCGTAGTGGTGAATGGTTTTATCCTCCTTTATTTATTGATAGGAGCCGTCTCTTCTATTAATAGTCAGTTATTTACTGGAAACATTTACGCCTATATCATCATTTTATTGGCAATCGGCGCGATTTTTCCGATCCGTCCAAGGTATTTATTTTTCCATTATGCCCTTGTACATATTGGCTTCCTGGTTGGATTATTTTTCATAAAACTTGACCACTTTTCCTACTTATCTATGCTCATAAACTCAACTGGAACCGCAGCCATTTCGTTCACGATCGCCCTGGCATTTTATTCATTTCGAAAAAATGACTTTTTAAACAAGCAAAAACTGAATAGAAGTGAGGAGAGTTTTCGCAGATTGTTTAATGTCAATCCTAATCCGTTAATTCTCGCAAAAATGGGTACAGATGAAATCGTGCTCATGAATAAACAGGCAATCGACTATTATCAGCTCAATTCGAATGGCATAGAACCATTCGATATTCATTTTTTGTTCCGCAATTCCGAGGAAAGACAGGAAATTTTAAAAAGGCTGGAAGCAGAAAGGAGCATTAAAAACTATTTGTTGGAGCAAAAAATTTCACAGAAATGGTCGCTGCTTAATTTCGAATTGGTTGATTACATGGATGATACATGTATGTTAATCGATGCAACGGATATTACCGATCTGAAAAAGAAGGAAGCAGAACTACTCGAGCATGCATCGATTGATATGCTGACAGGTGTCAGAAATCGCCGCAGCGGCATCGAGCTGCTTCGCGAGCTGTTATCAGCGGGGTCACATGCAACAGAATTTATTCTCTGTTATATCGATATTAATAACCTAAAAATCGTCAATGATTGCTTTGGCCATTCGACTGGTGACGATCTAATTAAAACAAGCTGTGAAACCATTAACCTGCATCTGGGAAAAAAAGAAGTGCTATTCCGCCTTGGCGGGGATGAATTTGTTGTTATTTTTTTCAACAAGCAATTAGCTGACGTTGAACAAGTATGGAACCAGATTCATCTGTCATTTAAGGACATCAATGACAGCAAGCAGAAACCATATCAGATCTCGGCTAGTCATGGGTATTATCACTATAAGCTGGAAACTCCGATTACACTGGAGGAAATGCTGGAATTAGCTGACCAAGACATGTACAAGAACAAGGTACACTATAAAAATCAACAAGCAGAACTTGTACGAAATTAAGCCGGATTCTCGCTGAATCCGGCTTTTTTTAACAATTACGGTCTTGGAAGCATAGTATGCAGGTGGGCGAGACTGCGAACAAATCACAAATTACCCCATAGCATATAGTGTACAAACATAAAAAATAATGGGAGGAATTTTTCATGAAGCTTTATTTAGACCCAGGTCACGGCGGCACAGACCCCGGCGCTCAGGGCAATGGACTCAATGAAAAAGATGTTACATTAGATATTGCGCTGAAATTACGCTCCATTTTAACCAATAGTTATGAAGATATTGAAATAAAGATGAGTCGATCCGCTGATATCACTAAAAGCCTGAGCGAACGAACAAGCGAGGCCAATAACTGGGGTGCGAATTATTTTTTGGCGATTCACATTAACGCTGCCGGCGGTTCTGCCGAAGGATATGAGGATTATATTTATAGTGGTCTATCGGACTCATCTACGACCGCGAAATACCAGGAGATCATCCATGGTGAGGTCATTAAGATGAATCAGTTGAAGGATCGTGGCCGGAAAAAGGCCAATTTTCACGTATTACGTGAGTCAGCGATGGATGCCCTTTTATCAGAAAATGGCTTTATCGACAACCCCAACGATGCCGCGTTAATGAAACAAGACTCTTGGCGTCAAGCTGTAGCCCAAGGTCATGCAAACGGAATTGCCAGCGCTTTTAATCTAAAAAGAAAGGCAAACAATCCACCGGAACCAGCGAATCCAGGGACAGGAACACTTTACAAGGTGATTGCAGGATCATTCCAATCGAGAGAAAACGCCAATGAACGGGTTGCTTTCTTAGGTGCGAAAGGAATCGATGCGTTTGTGAATCCTACAATAATTTCGGGTAAAACCTGGTACCGTGTTCAAGCTGGTGCCTATTCAAACTGTGATAATGCTGAAGAACAAGTAGCTGTACTGAAACAAGCTGGGATTGCGGATGCTTTCATTGCTGCTGAAAATAGCAGCCCCGCACAAGTGGCCGCAGCCGTTGATTCCATTTTAGGGCCAACCCGTTTATCAGCAGAGCAAATGAATTCGTTTGTGAAAACGGTGAATCCCGACGCATTAGAGCTAGGTAGTTTTTATCAAGAATTCGGAGAATACTATGGAATTAGGGGAGATATCGCCTTTGCCCAGGCATTACATGAAACAAATTATTTCCGCTTTACCGGGATCGTTCGGTCAGTGCAAAACAACTATGCCGGGATCGGCGCAACGGGGGCTGATCACCCCGGGGCAAGCTTTGCCGATCCGAAAGAAGGAGTACTCGCCCAATTTCAACACTTATTTGCCTACGCTTCTACCGCGCCATTGCCTCCACAATATCCATTAGTTGACCCTCGTTTTCAGTTAGTGGAAAGGGGTTCCGCTCCGAAATGGACTGATTTGAATGGAAAGTGGGCAGTGCCTGGTAAAACCTACGGTCAATCGATTTTGGATTTATATGAAAGAATGGTGAACTCCACTGTATGAATGAAGGGCATTTTTGTCCTTCATTTTTATATTACTCCCCGCCCCTCCAACAAAATCGTCTTTCATTCAATGGGTAGTCTTCCAAGAAATGGGCAAGATAAAAATTATCTATTGAAAATTCACCTAGAAACGAATAATATAATTAAGTCATAATAAATCGTTCGTGTTTTGGAGGAACTATCATGTTCAAACTGAAAGAAAATCAAACAAATACTAAAACGGAACTGCTTGCGGGGATCACAACCTTTTTCACCATGGTCTATATCGTGGTTGTAAACCCAGTCATTCTCGCAGATGCCGGCGTTCCATTCGAACAAGTCTTTTCAGCAACGATCATCGCCGCCTTAGTGGGTACACTGTGGATGGCGCTTTTCGCCAATTACCCAATCGCCATAGCGCCCGGCATGGGGCTGAACGCCTACTTCGCTTATTCTGTTGTCGGCGGCCATCAAGGGATCAGCTACCAAACGGCGTTTGCTGCCGTCTTCGTTGCTGGTCTTATTTTTGTCATTTTATCTTTAACACCATTTAGGGAAAAATTAATCGAGGCCATCCCAGATAACCTTAAACACGGAATTACTGCAGGAATTGGGTTATTTATTGCCTTTATCGGCCTGCGCCAAACCAAAATCATTACCGCACACCCATCCAATCTTGTTGGGCTGGGCGATTTGCATTCCCCAGAAGCGATTTTAGCGATTATTGGGCTTGCGGTCACATTGGTCTTGATGGTGCTTAGAGTAAACGGTGCCTTATTTTTTGGAATGATTGTTACGGGGTTAATCGCCTTCTTTACCGGCCAGCTGTCCTTTGACAAAGGATTTATGGCGCTGCCTTCCCTTCCAGAGGGGTTAATGGTTGCGAATCCAATCACAGCACTAACGGATGTGGTGCAGCACAGCCTTTATGCCGTGGTGTTTTCCTTTATTTTAGTCACCATTTTTGACACAACCGGCACGATGATTGGCGTCGCGAATCAGGCGGGATTAATGAAGGGCGACAAGTTGCCTCGTGCACGCCAGGCGCTGCTTTCTGACTCGCTTGGGACAGCTGTCGGCGCCATGTTTGGGACAAGTCCAACAACGGCCTTTATTGAATCCACTTCCGGTGTCGCAGCCGGCGGCCGGACTGGTTTAACCTCCCTGACGGTTGCCGTGCTGTTTATCGTATCGGCTTTCTTTGGCCCGCTCGTTAGCGCTGTGTCTGGAATTGCTGCGATTACGGCACCTGCCTTGATCATTGTCGGCAGTCTGATGATGGGCAGCATCGCCAAAATTCGCTGGAATGAGCTCGATGAAGCCTTCCCGGCATTTTTGACCGTACTCAGCATGCCGCTTACCTCAAGCATTGCAACGGGAATTGCCCTTGGTTTTATCAGTTTTCCACTGTTAAAAATCGCTAAAGGGAAATGGCGTGAGGTGCATCCATTACTTTACGTGTTCGCGGTGTTATTCTTTATTCAATTAGCATTTTTACAGCATTAGAAGAAAAGCTCCATCTCGTTTTAATGAGATGGAGCTTTTCTTTATGCCGGCAATTCACTCGGCTGCTTTGCTTCATGAGGCGCTTCTTTAATCAGGATTCCCCCAATTAAACCAATCAGTGCGAATACGACGGGAATAATGAAACCATACTGATATCCAATACTTGAAGATGGTTGAAAATGGTCTAATACCTTGCCAAAAATAATCGGCAGGAGGACAGCGCTCAAGAAGCCGCCCGTATTGGCAAAGCCTGAAACAACACCAACCTCTTTCATGTCAAAGGATTTCCGCACAACGGCAAACGTTAACGCGCTTCCACCATTCCCAAAACCCATGATTAAAAACATAATCACCAGCATAAAATAGGGTGGCTTTCCGTTAAAGAAGAGCATCCCTGTCCAGCTAATAAACACAAATAAATGGACAAGCAAATAGGGGCGTTTAATCGAATCCAAACGGCTTGAAATCCAGCTCATGAGCGGCGCACCAATAATGGCGCCAAAAAGACCAATCATGATGAGCTGGCTTGCGTCCGACCGTGACATTCCATACACGTGCATCCCATAGGGAACGGCCCATGAACCAATAAATCCAACATATGTACCGACCAAGCCAAAGTGACAGAAGAATGTCGCCCATGCCTGGCGGCTGGTGAAAATACGCCGCAAAATAACGAGCACTTTTTCCTGCTTTTTCTTCTGTTTAACCTTTCCGGACATTTCATTTTTAAAAAGTTGTTTCGGCTTCCTAACGAGCACATAATAAAGGAGAATTCCGGTCAGGACTAACACAATCCCTGTTGTTAAAAAGGGAGCCCGCCATCCAAAATGCGCGATCCACGCTGAAAAAGGAACAGTCGCCAGCAGGAAACCAAAACTCCCGGCCACACCCGCAAACCCGAGTAAGCCAACAAATTCCCTTACTTTAAACCACTGACTCAAAATGATAACCAAATTGACCCAAATTGCCGCATCCCCTGTCCCCACTAAAAAACGGGCAACTAGGAGCACAAATTCATTTGGAGCCAAACTATAAATGAGTGTCCCGAGCCCATTTAGCAGCGCTCCAGCAATTAGAAAGAAATTGGGGCCGAAACGGTCGGATAGAATCCCAATCGGAACCTGCAAACCCGCATAGGCCAAAAATTGTATACTCGTCAGTAAACCGATGGTGGAGGCAGTCAAGCTGAACTCCCCCATCAATTGATCTGAAATTAACCCTGGGGCTGTTCGTTGACTCACAATTAAAAAATACGCAAACAATACCGCGCCAAAAACAACCCATCTGTACCTGCTATTTTGTTTTTCCACTATTCTCTACTCCTGTTAGCTGTCATCATTCTCCTATTATAACCTAATTTTTTTCAGATAGATTTCGATTTGCCTCAGAACCTAAAGGATTGCTTTTTCAAAACGCGGGAAAAAAGGTGCCTGACACCACAATGGTGTCAGGCACCTTTTAATGACCCCTCTATGTGACCGGGCGACTACCTTTTTCACTCTTTTGGACACGTAGAAGCCCTCTACGTGACCGGACGATTGCCATTTTCACTCTTTCGGACACGTAGAACCACTTTACGTGACCGGACAATTACTTTTTCTATTCTTGCGGTCACGTAGATCCATGTGGGTTCTTTTTTACAGCAGAAAAAACTGCCCCATCGATAAGATGAGGGCAGTTTCCATGTTTCAAACCTGTATTAATTTTATTTTCTGACCTGGACGGAGCAGTGAAAGCAGCGGTAGATCAGCTTCTACGACGTTTCCGACCACATTGACGCGCTCGTCAGCCGGCAAGTCTCGAAGGGTAATCTGTACCTCGCCGCGATATCTACCATAGCGGTCATTATCCCTCGTAATCGTCCCCACAGGCCGAGCACAAGTATTCTCCGGAACAACCGGATCAACAGTTCTCGTATCCATGAACCGGAGTACATCGCGGGAAAAATCAGGGCGAAGACGGAATTCCCCTTCTTCAAACCCTTCTACTCTTATCGAAATCCGGCGATGACAATCAAAATCGATTAATTTCCCCAAAAGATCTGGACTTACTTCCGGATCACCGATGTACACATCCTCGACACCCGCCGAGAATAATTCCAGTGCTGCCAAAAATGGATCAATCTCACGATGTCCCTCCAACGTTGGCAGCCCTTCAAACAGCGGCCCGCGTTTCTCCCCGTCACCGGGAATATAGGCACTGACTGGAATTCCAAAACGCGCAAAGAGTTCATTTTGCGAATGAAAAAACGACTCCGCTAAACCAGTTTCACGCCGAGGATAGAAATTATGCCAAGCGAGCAGCTGGCTTGCCGCCAAACCGCCATCTAGCAAGGCACGCACATCCTCCCCAAACAAAACGCTGGCATTCAAGGCAAGCTTGAACTCCTTAGCTAGCGCCAAAATCATTTCATGCGCAAAAAAGTCATCCAAGCGAAGCCCGCTGACCCCTAGGTCTCGTAACTCCACTAAACTGTTTAATCCCAAATGGGCAGGTGTCCGCAGCGATACATCTGCATACACCTCTATTCCAGCTTCCTTCGCCGCCCATAGCAATTGTTTCGCGCGGCTCGCCAAATCACCCGACTCCTCCGGAATGTGAAGCGAGGTAAACGCCCGCTTCACACCCATTTTCCCTGCCAGAGCAATCCGCTCCAAAGCTTCAGGATCATTTAAATAGAAGGAAATCCCGATCACTCAAATTCACCGGCCATCTCATCTTTGAAACCGAATAAATAAGTAAACAAGAAACCAGCAGCATAGGCAATTAAGACACCTACTAAATAAAGAAGAACTTGGCCGCCTACCACAAGGAAGGAAAGCGGTAAACCAGATACGCCAATCGCAGTAGTTGCGACATGGAAGGCTGCCTGGAACGCACCGCCAATACCGGCTCCTAAACAAGCCGTTAAAAACGGACGACCCAATGGTAAGGTAACACCGAAAATAAGCGGCTCCCCAATTCCAAGAATCCCTGCTGGCAGACCACCGCCAATCGCTCTTTTTAAGCGCGTTTTCTTGGTTTTCAAATAAATCGCAAACGCAGCCCCAACCTGTCCGGCACCTCCCATTGCTAAGATAGGAAGAAGCGGGTCAATGCCAGTTGAATTAATTAACTCAAGATGGATCGGTGTTAAACCTTGGTGTAAGCCCGTCACCACGAGCGGAAGGAAGGTTGCCCCGAGGACAAAACCTGCTACAACACCGCCCACATCAAGCAGCGAAGTTAATCCTTTTGTGATAAGATCTGAAAAGAAACCACCAAGCGGCATAAAGACAAGATAAGTAACAATACCAGTAACCAATAAAGCAACCGTTGGTGTGATAAATAGATCTAGAGATTGCGGTACAAACTTACGAACCCGTTTTTCAACAATAGCAATAAAAATAGCAGCAAACAGAACGCCAATTAATCCGCCTCGTCCAGGAAGCAATTCCGCCCCGAACAATTTGATGCCTGCTACAGCCGGGTTAATGATTAAGATCCCAGCGATCGCTCCCAGTGCTGGCGAACCGCCAAACTCCTTCGCGGCATTCATACCAACTAAAATGCCGAGGTAACCGAATAATCCACCGCCGATGACAGATAAAATCGTAGCAAGTTGGGAATCTCCTGCAAGCCATCCAGCTTGAATGATTGCTTTTGTGATCCCTGTAATCAATCCGGATGCCACGAGGGCCGGGATTAATGGAATGAAAATACTAGAAATTTTTCGTAAAAACAGCTTAAATGGTGTGGCATTCTTTTTGTTAATTTCAGCCTTAGTGCTTGCGGCCTTAGCCTTTAAATCAATTCCGCCAGCGGCATCTATTAATTTACCAAACTCTTCTGTTACTCTATTTACTTTTCCAGGACCGAGAATGATTTGTAGTGTCTCTTCTTCTACAACCCCAAGTACCCCATCGATTTTTTTAATTGCCGCCTTATTGACCTTCGACTCATCGTTTGGTGTCACACGAAGTCTTGTCATACAATGCGTGTAATTGCCAACATTCTCAGCTCCGCCTAATTGTTCAAGAATCTTTTCGGCTAATTGTTTATTCTCTCCAGCCATACTGATTTCCCCTTCTCTCTGTTGTTAGTTTATTTTTTGAAAAAAATAAGAACGGAATGGTGTCCGCATCACCCCCTGAAAAGATGACCCTTATGAAGGGAGATAAGTCCCCCAAGGTTTCCTATTTCCCCTCTTTGATAAACCGAATCGCTTCTCTTGTTTTGTCAATCGAGTGAATCGTTTTTTCATACTGAACGGTTGCCATCGACAAAAATAAAATATCGATTAAATATAACTGCGCGAGCCGTGATGAGGTAGCAGCACTGCGAAACGGCGCCTCTCCGGAATAAGCAGTAAATAACTTAATATCAGCAAGCGACGAGACGGTTGATTGTCCGTATTTCGTTAAACTAATCGTTTTCACGCCGCGCTCTTTCGCAAGCTGCATCACCTTCACAACCTCTGCCGTTTCCCCGGAATGCGAGATGCCAAACACGACATCATCCTTATTGGCATTCGCAATTAACGTCGCGACTAGATGTGTGTCCGTAAAAGCGGTTGCATTTTTATGAATGCGAAGGAATTTTTGCTGCGCATCCTTCGCGATAATATTTGAAGCGCCAATGCCAAAAAAATGAACATTTTGCGCAGGCAGCAAGGTGTGGACCGCCCGTTCCAATTCCTCGTAATTGATGATTTCTTCCGAATCACGGATGCTTTGGATACTATTGCTGGTGGTCTTCTGAACAATCGTGAAAAAGGATTCCTCCGGTTCGATGTCACGATACCCTTGCTCCACAGGCTTCACTAAATCCCCGGCAATTCTTACTTTTAAGTCTTGAAATCCAGTTAAGCCTAAGGACTTACAGAGCCTGATAACGGCTGCACCGCTTGTGTTGGCTTGGATCCCAATGTCATTGACTGTACTGTTTAAAATACTTTGCGGATTTTCAAGAATAAACTCCGCAATTTTTCGCTCAGAAGCCGGAAGCTGTTCCAGCATGTTCTGAATCATCTTTAAACCACCTGCTGCCACACAAATACCACCTTTTCATCTACATCATTTTTCAACCTTTTGGATTGCCATTTTCACATAACCATTTGCATCTGCTAATCGCTTTTCTGCTTCAAGTTTCGTTGTCTCCGTCTTAATCATGACAATGGCTGTTTTGACTTGGAGGTCTGCTTTTTCTAGTGTCTCCAAGGCCAATTCATAGGAAACCCCGGTAATTTTGCGGATGATGCTAATGGCCCGCTCTTTTAACTTTTGATTACTCACATGAACATCCACCATCAAATTTTCATAGGCTTTCCCTAACAAAATCATTGCAGAGGTGGAAATCATATTCAAAACCATTTTATGAGCTGTCCCTGATTTCAAGCGCGTCGAACCGGTTAGAACCTCGGGGCCGACAATCACCTCGATTGGTTGATCGGCTTCCTTACTAATCGCCGCATTTCTATTACAAGAAAGGGCAACTGTTTTCGCGCCAATGCCTCGAGCATAGTGGAGCGCGCCAATGACATAAGGTGTCCGGCCGCTTGCAGCGATGCCAATCACGGTATCATTTTTCGTCAGATCCAATGCTTTCAGATCGCTAACACCAAGCTCCGGATCATCCTCCGCTCCTTCAACTGCTTTAATGAATGCCCCTTCGCCCCCGGCGATAATTCCTTGAACCATCCCAGGATCCGTGCTGAAGGTAGGCGGACATTCGACCGCATCTAGAACCCCTAAGCGGCCGCTCGTGCCTGCCCCCAAATAGATTAGGCGACCGCCATTTTGAAACGATGTAAAGACAAATTGAACGGCTGTCTCTATTTCCGGTAAAACTTCCTTAACAGCTAATGCGACCAATTGATCTTGCTCATTCATGATCCGTAAAATATCCGTTGGGTTTGCCGTATCGATTTGCATGGACTCTTCATTTCGCGATTCTGTTGTTAATAACTCCAGATTTTCTTCCATTGGTTTGTTGTCCTCCTGTTGGCGTTTTCTAGGCTGTAAGCGGTTTCTGTATTTTTATTATATTCTCTTTAAAATAACATTTCAATATTTTTATCAAAATTTTGAAATGTTATTTCAGAAAATTATTTTATGAAATGCGCAAGCGCCCTTGTCCCACGCCAATTAATCAAGTAAATAGCGGCGAATCGCCTGCGCCACTCCTGCTTCGTTATTATTCCCCGTCACCTGATCCGCCAGTAGTTTCACTTTTTCCGGTGCATTTCCCATCGCAATTCCCAGTCCCACCATGGAAAGCATCAGCGCATCATTATAATTATCGCCAATGGCTGCTGTTTGCACGATTGGGATTTCTAGCTTTTCCGTGAGCTTCATTAATGTTGCTGCTTTTGTGACACCACTTGGGGAAATCTCTAAATTGAGGAAATTGAAACTGCTGCTGATTTCCATGTCCTCCACCTGTTCAGCGACTTTTTTTGAAAAATCAGCAAGCCGTTCCCCATCATCAAACACAGCTATTTTTGTAATCTTAGGTTGATTTTCTTTCATATATTGATAAAAATGATCAACGACTTTAATCTGGCATTTATTCCGGAAACCTTCACAGTCTTTAAGTCTGCCGCCTGTTTTTTCAAGGGTAGGAATATTATTTTCAATCCAGTTCTCGTTCCATTTATTTACCATCGGTACGAGCAGCGTATCGCCTTCATAAAAATGGGCATAGATACCTTCTGCCTCACATAATTCCCAGAAATGGTAAAGCGGCTCGTGCTGAAATACAGCCTGCTCTTGTACTTCGCCATTCTCATCAAGCAGGATGGCTCCATTGTAGGCAATGATGGGCTCTCCCTTTAAGCCGATGGTACTCGCAATCCATTTCGTTGAAAGCGGGGAACGGCCGCTGCAAATCACTACTTTCCCTCCTTGTCTGCGGTATTCATGAATCGCTTCGATTGTTTCAACATCGATCTCTTTTTGATTGTTTAACAACGTACCATCCAAATCAGTAGCTAATAGAGAATATTTCAATAGTATTGCTCCCTTTGAATTAATATTTTATAATTATTATATATTTATTGAAATAAAATTTCAAAGCGCTTTGTTTATTATAATTCTGTTATGATTTTTAAAGAAATGGGGGAAATCTAGTGCTTTCAAATGAGATAAAAGAAAAACTGATATCTATTGTAACCAAGGAAAATTTCGCCGATTCTAAAACCGAACGTTTAGTTTATTCCTATGATGCAACACCAAACTTCCAATCAATGCCGGATGCCGTGGTCAGTCCGCGCAATACCGCAGAGGTTTCGGAAATCCTCAAGCTTTGTAATCAATATAAATTTCCGATTGTGCCGCGCGGCTCTGGAACCAATCTTTGTGCCGGGACATGCCCAACCGAGGGCGGGGTTGTGCTTCTTTTTAAACATATGAACAAGATCCTTGAAATTGACGAAGAAAATTTAACCATCACCGTGCAGCCAGGTGTGGTCACGCTTGATATGATTCATGCCATCGAGGAAAAGGGGCTATTTTATCCACCCGATCCAAGCTCGATGAAAATCTCGACGATTGGCGGCAACATCAATGAGAACTCCGGGGGCTTGCGAGGACTGAAATATGGCGTCACAAGAGATTATGTCATCGGTCTTAAGGCGGTATTGCCAAATGGCGATATCATCGCGACAGGCGGCAAGCTCGCAAAGGATGTCGCCGGGTATGATTTAACCCGGCTATTTGTTGGCTCAGAAGGAACGCTCGTTGTCATAACAGAAGCGACTTTGAAACTAATTCCGATGCCGGAAACGAGAAAAACGATGCTGGCACTCTATCAAGATTTGGGCGCTGCTGCCCAATCAGTTTCCAAAATTATTGCGAGTAAAATCATCCCAACAACACTGGAATTCCTTGACCAGCCGACATTAAAGGTGGTCGAAGACTTTGCCCAAATCGGCCTCCCTACCAATGTCCAAGCGGTACTCTTAATTGAGCAAGACGGCCCTCCCGAAGTGGTCGAACGGGATATGGAAAAAATCGCTGAAGTATGTAAGCAGGAGAATGCCGTATCCATTCAGGTGGCCGCAACTGAAGAAGAAGCGGATGCCCTTCGAACCGCACGGCGCGCGGCGCTGTCTGCCATTGCCCGCTTGAAGCCGACAACGATTCTCGAGGATGCGACGGTGCCAAGATCAGAAATTGCCAATATGGTGAAGGCGATTAATGAAATTACCGAAAAATATCAGCTGACGATTTGTACCTTTGGCCACGCAGGAGATGGAAATCTCCACCCTACCTGCGCGACCGATGCCAGAGACCATGAAGAAATGGAACGCGTCGAAAAGGCATTTGCGGAAATTTTTGAAAAAGCGATTGAACTAGGTGGAACGATAACCGGGGAACACGGAGTTGGCGCCATGAAGGCACCCTATCTTGAATGGAAGCTGAAGGCGGAAGGTATTGCCGCGATGAAAGCGATTAAACAGGCGTTTGATCCAAATAACATCATGAATCCAGGGAAGGTTTTTGCCAAAGACAGCAAGAAACGCGTGGTGATCACCAGATGACAACGATCCAAGAACAAGAGAAGATCCAGGAACAATTTAAAGCACGAATGAACGAGGATGAATTGTTAAACTGTATGCGCTGCGGCTTTTGTTTGCCAACATGCCCGACTTATATTGAATCGGACTATAAAGAATCACATTCGCCTCGCGGAAGAATCGCTTTAATGAAAGCGGTCGTAGACGGAATGATTGAACCAGATGAGGATTTCGAGCGTTCCCTCGAACTTTGCCTCGGCTGCCGGGCCTGTGAACCCGTCTGCCCATCTGGCGTCAATTATGGACATTTATTGGAAGACGCCAGGGATATCATTAATCAAAATAAAAAACACTCTTTACCTGTTCGGGCTGTGAGAAAAGTGGTTTTTGAAGAGCTGTTTCCCCACCCAAATCGGATGCGTTGGACAGTTGGGATGCTTGGATTCTACCAACGCTCAGGAATTCAGACTCTAGCACGGAAAATAGGGTTTTTGGGACTTTTGCCTGATAGCTTAGCCACTATGGAAAAGGTGCTGCCAGCCGTACCTACGATGAAAGAGATGAAAAATCGGCCTGAACAGCTGCCCGCTTTGACGGAAAAAGTGCATCGGGTTGCTTTTTTCAGCGGCTGTTTAATGGATACAATGTTCATGAAAACCAACGATGCCACCATGAAGCTGCTGCAGTTGGCCGGCTGTAAGGTTGTGATTCCGAAGAATCAAACCTGCTGCGGCGCCCTGCATGGCCATAGTGGTGAAAAAGAGGAAGCGAAGAAGCTTGCGAAACGAAATATTATCGCCTTTGAAGAGCTAGACGTCGATTATATCATTACCAATGCCGGCGGCTGCGGTGCGTTTTTAGTCGATTACGATCACTTATTAAAGGATGACCCCGATTGGCGCGACCGCGCAAAAGCGTTTAAAGAAAAAATAAAGGATATTTCCGAAGTATTGGTGGCTGTTGATTTCCACAAAAAGGTTAAGTTGGAGCTTCCTGCTGGCGTCATAACCTATCAGGATTCCTGTCATTTACGAAATGTCATGAAGACGGCTTCCGCGCCAAGGGTGTTGATTGGGGCTATAAAAGGTACGGAATACGTCGAGATGAAGGAGGCAGATCGCTGTTGCGGTTCGGCCGGTATTTATAATATTGTGGAGTCGGAGATGTCGATGGTCATGCTCGACTACAAAATGGTTCAGGCTCGGGATACCCATGCGGCTACGATTGTAACGGCAAATCCTGGATGCCTGTTACAAATGATGCTTGGCATTGAGCGCGAGGGCTTGTCTGATAAAATGCGCGCTATTCATATTGTCGACCTGCTGGCAGAAGCGGTTCAGGACTAATCAAAGATTTCTTTTAAAGGCTACTTTTTAAAAAAGTAGCCTTTCTTTCTCCTCATTTTCGAAAAAATACAAAAAATCTTTTCCCCATCGCGTGACAGATGCCGCAAATAGGATTAAAATCATCTAATAAAGAAAACTCGTTAGTGGCAAAAACCTTAGAGCAGCCATAGACGTTGTTATTCTTATTCTTGAATGGAATGTTGAGGAGGCCGCTGATATGCAGCTTAGCAGTGTAGAAATTGAAATTTTAAAAATTGTGGAAGAGAATCATAAACTACCAATAGAGTCGATTGCCTTAATGGCTATGTGCAGCGAAGAAACGGCCAGCGCAGCCATCCAAAAATTAGAGCAAGCGAACATTATTATGAGTTATCCGACCCTAATCGATTGGAGCAAAGTTGAGGGGGAAGAAGGCGTGATTGCGATGATTGATGTCAAGGTTACCCCGAAGCGCGGCGTTGGTTTCAATGAAGTAGCTGAGAGAATCACTCGTTTCCCGGAAGTATCGTCGCTCTACCTCATGTCAGGTGCCTATGATTTATCGATTACCGTGGAAGGAAAAACGATGAACCAAATCGCGCAGTTTGTTTCGGAAAAATTATCAACGATTGAAAACGTTGTATCTACCACCACCCATTTCATGCTAAAAAAATACAAGCATGATGGCGTTAATTTTAACAGTGGCAATGAGGATAAAGACCATAGAATGGTGGTTTCACCATGAAGCATAGCTATGAGCACTACCTTTCCCAAACAGCCAAAGAACTGCAGCCTTCTGGTATTAGAAAATTTTTCGATTTAGCCGCCAGCATGGAGGGCGTGATTTCCCTTGGCGTCGGTGAGCCAGACTTCATCACACCATGGAGCATTCGCGAAGCCACCATTTTATCGTTGGAGCAAGGCTTTACCTCCTATACTGCCAACGCCGGATTGCTTGAATTACGGGAAGAAATTACTTTCTATTTAAAAAATAGATTTGGGGTTCAGTATGATCCTAATAATCAAATTATTGTGACAATCGGTGCAAGCCAGGCGATTGATCTTGCCTTTCGCGCCATTTTAAATCAAGGTGATGAGGTACTGATTGTTGAACCTGCCTTCGTTTCCTACGCCCCGCTAGTGGCGATTGCCGGAGGGACACCTGTTGCTGTTTCAACTTCGCCCGTTAACGGTTTTAAAGTAACCGCTGAACAAATCGAAGACGCAATTACGGAAAGAACAAAAGCAATTTTACTATGTTCGCCAAACAATCCAACCGGCAGTATGCTAACGAAGAATGAGTTGATTGAAGTGGCTGAGGTCATCAAAAAACATGACTTAATCGTCGTGTCCGATGAAATATATGCAGAACTGTCCTATGATGAAGAGTTTTGCAGCATTGCCGCGATTGACGGCATGTACGAGCGGACGATTTTAATTAACGGTTTTTCCAAGGGCTTTGCGATGACAGGCTGGAGATTGGGATTTCTAGCATCGCCAACAGAATTTTTCGAGGTCATGTTAAAAATTCACCAATATACAACGATGTGTGCGCCGAACATGGTGCAGCGCGGTGCCATCGAGGCACTTCGCAATACGTATCCTGAAGTGGAATCGATGCGAAACAGTTATCGCCGCCGGCGGAACTATGTCGTGCAGACCCTCAATCAAATAGGACTCGATTGCCACACGCCCGGCGGTGCGTTTTACGTGTTTCCTTCCATTCGAGCTACCGGCCTAAGCTCCGAACAATTTGCTGAGGAACTATTGATGCAGGAAAAAGTCGCCGTCGTTCCCGGACATGTATTTGGCGAAAGCGGCGAAGGATATATCCGCTGCTCCTACGCTACTTCAATGGCCCAGCTGCAAGAGGCACTAAAACGAATGCAGCGTTTCATTGAATCGAAGGGTGTTTTTGCAGATAGTAAGACTGAAAAAGTAAAAACTCACTAAAAAAACAACTCCCCAAGTGTCGCTCACACCTGGGGAGTTGTTCTATTAAGCCTCATACCCATTCGGATTATTCTTCTGCCATTTCCAAGAATCGCGGCACATGTCCTCAATTCCACGTGACGCAACCCAACCAAGTTCATTCTTTGCCTTAACAGGGTCAGCATAGCAAATCGCTACATCTCCCGGTCTTCGATCGACAATCTTATATGGAACTTTTACCTCTGATGCTTTTTCAAAAGCCGCTACAATCTCTAGCACACTATAACCAGTACCTGTACCTAGATTGTACGCCTCCACACCGTTCGCAGACATGACCTTCTCAAGTGCCTTTAAATGGCCTAGTGCAAGATCCACGACATGGATATAATCCCGTACACCTGAGCCATCAACCGTTGGATAATCACTGCCAAACACTTGTAATTCCTTCAATTTTCCAACAGCGACCTGCGTAACAAACGGCATTAAATTATTGGGAATCCCGTTTGGATCCTCGCCAATCCGGCCGCTTTCATGGGCACCAATTGGGTTGAAATAGCGCAGCAAAGCAATACTCCAGTCATGATCCGCCACATATAAGTCACGTAAAATATCCTCAATCATCAGCTTTGTCCGACCATAAGGATTTGTCGCACTAAGTGGGAAATCCTCTGAAATCGGAACGCGTTCAGGCATACCGTACACGGTCGCAGACGAACTAAAGACAAGGTTTTTCACATCATATTTTTTCATTATTTCACAAAGAATCAATGTACCCGTGATATTATTATGATAGTAGTGAAGGGGAATCGATACGGATTCTCCCACCGCTTTCAATCCGGCAAAATGAATCACAGCCTCGATTTGATTTTCGGCAAAAACATGCTCAAGCTCATCCCGGTCAAGCAAGTTCACTTCGTAAAATGTAAAATCCTTGCCTGTAATCTCTTTTACCCTCTGTAACGATTCTGGTTTACTATTTGAATAATTATCTAGGACAATGATTTCATGACCCGCATTCAACAGTTCAATACATGTATGACTTCCGATATATCCGGCTCCGCCAGTGACTAATATAGACATCCCATTAATCTCCTTACCAGTAATAATTCACCTGTAAAAATTGTAATAAATTACATCCGGTTACCATTATACACTACTATAGAGTATCATTGAAATATTTATCAGAATAATCCTGCAGGAGGTTATGGATAAAGCTTCGTGTGGATTCCGGCACATGAAAATGGACACCGTACTGGTATAAGTCTTCAGTCAGTTCTTCACACCAAAGTATATCCCCCGGAAGGTGAATTTTGTCTTCAAGAATATCTGCTTCTAAAGAAAAAATAATCTCTTGACCACCCATTAATGGCAGATTAGCTAAAAACCTTAACCCACCTGGGCCAATGTTCTCAATAAATACAACCGGATTCTCCGTTTCTACATCTTTTACTCCTAAATTCAACAATGTCATCTCCGAATCAAACGGATATTTGATCTGGATTCGATAGGAAGCTTGATGGATTGGATGTGTGTTTTCCTTTTTAGCAGATTTTGCATTAAACAATTTTAGTGTCATGAACCATTACTCCTTAATTCCAACATCAGGTTGCTGCCAATAGATGTGTGTATGTTATACATAACGGCATTTTTTCCCCAATCGTTGAAACATAAGAAAAGCGCAAGCGCCCTGGTCAGCGGCGTATGGCCTGGAGCGCTCCAACTGAGATAAAGGAAACAC
>NZ_AJLS01000041.1 GCF_000307875.1 Neobacillus bataviensis LMG 21833 | reverse complement strand
AGGCTAAAGAACAGCCTTCTCGCCGGCTCGTCTTATGCCTGTCGCCCCTGGACAAGGCGCTTCCGCTTTTCTAATCTTGTTTAGACTGATATATTTTACTATAATGTACCCATAAAGGGAAACTTTTGCAGGGGTTATGTTTCTATTCATTTAAAAATGGAGGTTAAGACGATGTCTAAAGACAGCTCATTTGATATTGTATCCAAAGTTGAATTTACCGAAGTCACAAATGCCATTACGGCCACAATGAAAGAGATCGGTACCCGTTACGATTTTAAGGGCAGCAAAAGTGAAGTATCGCTTGATAAGGAAGAGCTAGTCCTCATTTCTGACGACGAATATAAAATGGATCAATTAAAGGATGTATTGTTTAGTAAATTAATTAAAAGAGGTGTTCCTGTAAAAAATCTTGATTATGGGAAAATTGAAAGGGCTTCAGGAGGCACCGTGCGTCAAAAAGCCAAAATTGCTCAAGGAATCGATAAAGAAAATGCCAAAAAAATTAATACGATTATTAAAAATAGCGGTGTAAAAGTGAAAAGTCAGGTGCAGGACGATCAAGTCCGTGTCAGCGGCAAAAATCGGGATGATTTGCAAAAAATTATTTCCTTGGTTCGTGAGGCTGACCTTAGTATTGATGTCCAATTCATTAATTACCGTTAAAGAAAAGGCGGAAGGAAAAGTAAAAATCCTTCACGCCTTTTTATTTTTTTCATAATTTGACTCATTTAAAGAAAACTAACAAAAGAAATTAATTACGGAGGTTTTCATAAATGAGCAGTAATCAAAATCAACAAAAGCAGACATTTCCACCACAGCATCAAAACCACCAGCCAGGAATAGAAAGTGAAATGAATCCACTTCCAATTTCTGTTGATCCCAATTATAAAGCTGGAGGCAAATTATCAGGTAAAACAGCGATAATTACGGGAGGCGATAGTGGAATTGGCAGATCGGTTGCAATCTATTTTGCCAAAGAGGGCGCAGATATTGCGATTGCCTATTTAGAAGAACATCAGGATGCCGAGGAAACAAAGCAGATAATCGAAGCAGAAGGACGCAACTGCCTCCTTTTTGCCGGAGATATTGGCAATGAAGAATTTTGTAAAGAGATTGTGAATAAAACGATTGGTCAATTTAGTAAACTGGATATCCTTGTCAATAACGCAGCGGAGCAGCATCCACAGCAAAGCCTATTGAATATCACATCCGCACAGCTGGAGAAAACATTTCGAACCAACCTATTTTCCTTCTTTTATATGACCAAAATGGCTCTGCCCTATTTACAGAAAGGGGCATCGATCATTAATACCGCTTCAATCACAGCCTATGAAGGAAATGAACAATTACTTGATTACTCCGCATCTAAAGGAGCCATTGTTTCTTTTACGCGTTCATTGGCAATGTCACTCGCTTCACAGGGCATACGTGTTAACGGTGTTGCTCCTGGTCCCATTTGGACTCCGCTCATCCCATCGACATTTACGGAGGATAAGGTAGCCACGTTTGGGTCTACCACCCCAATGGGACGTGCTGGACAGCCTTATGAGTTGGCACCGGCCTATGTGTTCTTAGCCTCTGATGACTCCTCTTATGTCAGCGGGCAAATGATTCATGTAAATGGCGGGACAATTGTCAATGGCTAAAAAAACGTATCGGCGGGACGACAACCGCCGATACGTTTTATTCTATCTTATTGGTTTTTCTTCTCTTGATAAGGAAGTAAAGGAAGATACCCACCAAGATATAAACGATAATTAACGAGACAATAAGTGAAATTTTTATACCACTTTTTTCGGTCAGGACATATATTTCGGAATTATCGCGATCAACGATGAGGATGTATTGATGATCGCGACTGCGAACAATATCTCCTGCAAGTAAACCACGAAGCTCCTTATTGTCTGCTAACTGCTTGTCAGTTAAAACCACTTTTTGTGATTCGGTAGAATTGTTTATCGCAACCACCGATGTTTCTCCTTTATAGACCCGTTTATATACGATCATACCATCTTTGTCATATAGTACTTCCATCGTTCCTCTTGTTAAGGAAGCAAGTTGGTTTCGCTGCTCGGTAAGCTTGGTAATATAGTCAATCAGCTCTTTTTCCGTACGAAAATTCATTTGCCTGCGGTTATCGGGAATATCTCCCCCAACTAAGGCGATTTCTGTCCCATAATAAAAAATGGGAATGCCTGGTGTCGTATACAGATAGGTTAACGCCGTTTTCCATCGTGAACCAGGGAACTGTCTCTTGTCGACAATATCATTCGTAAATCTTGTTGTATATTCATTATCTAAAAAATTGGCCATTAACCCTGCCTTTTTTTGAGAACTATAAAAATCAGAGTTAATAGGGCTAAAAGATTGATTTGTCGTTGCAAAGGCCTTTCTTAATTTCTCATTTTGGGAATAATCAAATACGCTGTCGATTCCGGCACCATGATATTTATTGACGTCCAATACTGCATTCTCAGCCGGAATCCCTATCAGGAGAAATCCCTTTTTCTCTTTCTTTACCTCATTTGAAAAATCAGTCCAAAAGCTTACTGGGACATGATTAATCTGTGGAAGGCTATATCCATCCACACCTGTTTTCTTAATCCACCATTTTGCTGCATCAATTAAGTATTTTTTGACTTCTGGGTTGTCCTGATTAAGGTCAGGGAGTCCATCGACCCAGCCATTTTCTAACTCCTGTTGATTATTCCAATCGCTGATTTCCTGTTGTTGATGAAACCAGTCCTGTTTGCTTGAATCCTTTACCCAAGGGTGGGTGAGCGCAGTGTTATTCGTAACAAAATCCATTAACACCTTTATTTTTCGCTTATGTGCCTCTTTTACAAGCTTTTGAAACGTCTTCATCGATCCAAAATGCTCATCCGTTTTGTAAAAGTCATTCACCCAATAGCCATGGTATCCATTCTTTGTATTATCAAAGATAGGCGTTAAACGAATAGCAGTGAAGCCCATATCTTGTATGTAATCTAATTTATCGATAATCCCTTGAAAATCACCGCCATTATAGACATTAGGATCCTTAGCATTCGCATCGATATCATTGTTTCTGTCCCCATTGTTAAAACGGTCAATCATGATTGAATACACCGTTTCATCCTGCCACAGCCTGTCTTTCTTTTCGACAGCAGCTTGGGCAGGCAGGGCTGAAATGAATAATAATGTAATTAAAAAGAGTGTAATTTTTTTCATCTATTTTCCTCCTCCAAAAAAGGGAAGAGCCCACTCTTCCCAACACTCATTTTAATCTAATACAATTTTTATTCCAAATTTAATTTCTGCTTTTTAAAATAAAACTTCATTTTACCTTGGTTATTTCGATTCTACTTCACTATATTAATATTGTAATCCTTAAACCATGTGTGAAGCTGCACAAGATAGGCCAATAATTGCGGCCCCGTCATGAGCTGGCCAAACCACGGCTCTTGAAAGGATGTTCCCCCAGTCTCGACAATCTTTTCCAATCGTTCCTTTTGGAAAAATTCATGCAATGCCGAGGATTTATCTTGTAAGATTGTCTCCATCCATTTTTGAATGGCCACTGTATACGCTGGGTTATGCGTCTTGGGATAAGGACTTTTCTTTCGGTAAAGAACCTCCTCCGGAAGAATCCCTTCAAAGGCTTTTCGTAGGATCCCTTTTTCCCTGCCGCGGTACATTTTCATCTCCCACGGGATATTCCAAACATATTCCACAAGGCGATGGTCGGCAAATGGAACTCTGACTTCAAGGCTCGCCCCCATACTCATGCGGTCTTTTCGATCAAGCAACGTCGTCATGAACCAGGTCATATTAATATAAAACAATTCTCTTCGTTTCGCTTCTGCTAAACTTTCCCCTTCCAATTTAGGAGTTTCAGCTATGGCTTGCCGATATTGTTCAATGCTGTATTCATCCAGTTTCAATATTTCCTGCCAATGCGATTTTAGCAAACCTTGTCTCTCACCAACAGAACGCATCCAAGGAAAACCTGGCCGCTCAAGATCTTGTTTACGATGAAACCATGGGTATCCGCCAAAAATTTCATCGGCGCATTCGCCTGACAGGCTGACAACAAAGTCTTTCTTGATTTCTTTACAAAACCATAGGAGGGAAGAATCCACATCTGCCATTCCAGGAAAATCTCTAACATGTGTGGCCTCCAACAAATCATGTACGAGCTGCCGCTGTGATATCGTTTTGTTAAAATGTTTCGTATTAAATTGATCTGTTATCATTTGTATGAATCGCTCATCGGCATCCGGCTGGAACTCATTCGAGGAAAAGTATTGGTCATTTCCTTCATAATCAATTGAATACGTATGAAGGGATCCTTTTCCCTGTTCTTCAAATCCTTTTGCGGCAATGGCTGTAATGATACTGGAATCAAGTCCCCCTGATAAGAAAGTGCATAAGGGGACATCGGAAACAAGCTGCCTCGTTACAGCGTCGGTCACTAAAAATCGTACCTTTTCTGCTGTTTCTTCAACACTCTCTTTATGTTCTTCACTTTTCACATTCCAATAGCGCCATATTTTCAGGCCGTTTTTTGAAAATGTCAGGGCGTGAGCAGGTCTTAGCTCTTTCATGCCTTTAAATACACCTGACCCTGGAGCTCTTGACGGCCCAGCACCGAAAATTTCTGCAAGCCCTTCTTGATCAATTTCAGTTTTCATTTCCGAATGGGCTAGAATGGCCTTCAACTCTGAAGCAAAGATAAGCCCTTTTTTATGCTCGGTGAAAAATAATGGTTTCACCCCAAGACGATCTCGTCCAATAAAGAGTTGTTCTCTTTTTGAATCCCACATGGCAAAGGCATAAATGCCGTTAAAATAATTTACGCATTCCTCCGCCCATTCTATATAGGCAGTTAACAGAACTTCTGTATCAGAATGACCTTTAAAGGAATATCCTTTAGTATGGAGTATTTTGCGGATATCTTCAGTGTTATATAATTCACCGTTGTAGCAAATGGTGTAATCATAACCCTCTTTTTGTTTAGTCATCGGCTGCCTGCCCCCTTCAGGGTCGACAACAATTAGCCGTTTATGACCAAATCCAACATGTGTATCAAACCAGATGTTGGTTTCGTCAGGGCCCCTTTTTGCTAAAGTATTCACCATTTTAGTTAATGTATCTGTTTCGTTTCTTATTGGATGTGAAAAATTTACCCACCCCGAGATTCCGCACATTGACATCTCACTCCCTTACAACCAATTTTTTAGATCTATCAAGCATGCTCTATAGTATTCAGCCCATGTTAAATGGTTAATTGTCCATATAAGTGCAATCCAGTCTAAATTTATACTTATTTTTTTAAAAATAACTAAGTTATAAAAAGTCAGGAAGATGTCTAAAAAGGAAAATGAAAGCAACTGTGTTACGGAGGTTAACGATGAATCGACAACAACGAATAAATCTATATGATAGCCAACAAAGGGCCTACAATGAAGGAACAATAGAACAAATTAACAATCAATGGATCTTTTTCGATGAGGAGACAGAGGAAGCGACCATGCTTGATGATTTCGTTCATCAAGAAATTGAAATCTTCCGATTTAACCGCTGGAAAAAAGGGATATTGAATGAACCGGGAAGAATTCATTGTGGCAAAGAAGCAATTATGCTTCGTGACCACGATACAATACGAATGAGAAAACATTTAATTTACTCTCTCGAAAGACTATTAGATGGAGTGAACGATGATGCCTTTTTCCAGTTTGTTACGACCTTAAACTCCCTGAACTTTTCCATTTACGATTGTATCTATTGTTATAACCATTTATCCTTCTTATCGGATGAACACCGAAAAGATGGGGTAAATTTTATGGTATTTGACAACCAAGAGCAAATTTGTAATGTACAGCATCACTTTTGTTATTACGAAAAGGTCAATGATCGGTTTGAATTCACTCTAAATACCGGAAAACGATTAATTATTGAAAAAATGATTTCATAAAAAAAAGGCCTGGGGGATCCCCAGCCTTTTTAGCTTCCAATATATTTTGAATAAAGCATTTTCGCTTTAAGGATATCATTAGTACCATGGATGAGTACGCGTGAATCCTTAAATACTACAATGGAAATGCCCTCTTCCGGTGAAAAGCGAAGTAAAAAGTCGTTTCCTACGACCTTTCCACTTTTCCTTAGGATCTCTGCTTTCCTTTTTAAATCCTGCTCGCTCTTATTCCGTGGATTGATTTGAACAGTATCCCGGCCGCAAAGGCTTGTATAGGCAACCTGCTGCTCAGAGGATTGATCCAGATAATCAAATTGCCCCTTCCCGCATGCAGGACAATCAGGATTTCTCCCCTGCGAAATATCCATTTGCATAGAGGTAACATCCCAAATATCGATTTGTTCTAGGTTAGGCGTTGTTTCCGCACCCACTAGTAGCTTAATCGTTTCCATTGCCTGGAAAGAGCCGATAATATCCGTTAATGGTGACAACACACCTACTGTATCACATGTTTCGCCAGTCCCAGTAGGAACATGGGGAAAGAGACAACGATAGCAAGGGGTTTTTCCCGGTTTAATGACCGCAAACATCCCGCGCGAACTCACTGCCGCACCGTGCACCCATGGAGTTCCATCCTTAACTGCCACATCATTTATTAAAAAACGCGTCTGAAAGTTGTCGGTACCATCAACAATCACGTCGACCCCTGCCAATAGTTCTACTGCATTCTCCAAATTCAAATCTGCGATTACTGCCTCAACCATCACGGTTGAATTAATTTTCGTCAGCCTATTTTGCGCTGCTACAGCCTTAGGAAGATGTAATCTTGCATCCTCTTCATCAAAAAGCGTTTGCCGCTGGAGATTGGAAAGCTCCACCAAGTCTCGGTCGATTAGCCTGATGAATCCCACACCAGATCGGACAAGATGGTTCGCAATCACAGTTCCGAGTGCACCTGCCCCAACAACGGCAACCCGGCTCCTCAGTAATTTCCGTTGCCCCTCTTCCCCAATCCTTTGAAAAAGGATTTGTCTTGAATACCGTTCCAAGTCGCTCATCGAATTCCTCTTTTCTCTATTAATATTACTATTATCTTACCAAATTTTTTTCTTTCCTAAGTAGTTGAAATTTAATTTTAAAAATATTGCAAAAAGTGTATAATAATAATTGGGGAAAAAGCTAAATTTTGGAGGAATCTCTTTGTATATATTAAATATAATAAGAGATTAGCATAAATGTAAAATAATAGGAAAGAAGGGAATTACTTTGAATCTAGGTGGTTTTAAAAACAAAGAAGTCTTAGTTGACTTAACCAATGGTACTGTTGATTACAGAACAATTAATGAAGGCGATGCCAAAAAGTACATAGGCGGCCGCGGCTTAGGGGTCAAATATGTACTTGATAATGGTCCTTCAGTTGAGCCGTTATCACCCGAAAACATTTTATGTTTTATGACCGGTCCCGTTACTGGTTCCCGTTCATCCATGAGTGGACGTCTATGTGTTGTTACAAAATCTCCGCTTACAGGCACCGTTACCGATTCTCACATCGGCGGATGGACGGCTGCACGTCTAAAGTGGGCAGGCATCGACAATCTTATTTTCTCGGGAAAAAGTGACAAGCCTGTTTATCTTTATATTGCTGACGGCAAAGCAGAACTTCGCGATGCATCAGATTTGTGGGGAACAAGTACAAGAGCCTTTATTAAGGCGATGAAAGACCAATACGGCGAAGAAGACCTAAGTGTTATGACAATCGGTCAGGCAGGCGAAAATACTGTTCGATTTGCCTCATTTATTAACGAACATGACCGGGCAGCAGGCCGCGGCGGTACTGCTGCAGTTGCCGGTTATAAAAAGCTGAAAGCAATTGTCATTAAAGCGGCCCAAAAGGGAAATATGCCTGTAGCTAAGCTAGATAGTGAATATAAAGAAGCAAATAAAAAAGCGGTTAAAGCGATTCTCGATGGCGGCTTAACGGCGCCAAATAAAGGCGGCTTATCCGTCTATGGTACAAACGTGTTAACAAACCTTATTAACGAGGTCGGAGCACTGCCAACGAAAAACTCCCAATTCACGCATTGGGATGAAGCAGAAAAGCATAGCGGTGAATATGTGAACACACATTTACGTGTTGCGAACAATACCTGCCATGCCTGCCCTGTTGGCTGTAAAATTGAAGTTGAAGTAAAAGATGGCAAGTATAAAACTCGAGTGGAAAGCATCGAATTTGAATCCGCCTGGTCCCTTGGTTCCAACTGTTTATTAAGTGATGCTGAAGCGATTTCATTTATGATTGATCGCTGCAATGAGTACGGGCTTGATACCATTGAACTAGGGCACGCCTTCTCTGTAACGATGGAAGCGTATGAAAAAGGGATCATTTCTGAGGAGCTAATTTGGGGCGATGCCGATTCCATGATTGAATTAACAAGAAAAATCGCTTTCCGCGAAGGCTTCGGCGGTACACTTGCTGAAGGACCTGCACGTGCAACAGCTTCATGGGGTGCACCTGAACTTTCCATGTCTGTTAAAGGTCAATCGATTCCAGCCTATGACCCTCGTGGAATTCAAGGGATTGGACTTGGTTATGCCACAAGTAACCGTGGTGCCTGCCACTTGCGCGGTTATACAGTTGCAAGTGAAATTGCCGGTATTCCTGAGCCAACTGACCGTTTACAACCAGAAGGTAAAGGCGAATTATTAAGAGTATTCCAAGATATGCTTGCCTTCTCTGATTCGATGAATATCTGTAAATTCTCATCCTTCTCTGAAAATGCTGAGCATTATGCCGAGCAATATAGTGCCATGACTGGTGTCCAATTGACAGCTGATGACGTCATGAAGGCTGGAGAAAGAATTTATAACCTAGAGCGTTATTATAATAACCTTGCAGGCTTCAATAAACGTGAAGATGACTTCCTTCCAAAACGGTTCACTGAGGAACCTGCATCTGGAAACAGTGCCGGAGTTGTCAGCCGTATGGATATCATGCTTGAAGAATACTATCAAGTACGGGGCTGGCAGGACGGTCTTGTTCCAAATGAAAAGCTGCGCGAATTAGGTATAATTGATGCTGAGAATCAATTAGTTTAATACTGACGAAGGCTTCTGCGATTGATTGCAGAAGCCTTTTTTATTAACCACCAATTCTAGTAGTTTTATAACGGTATTTTTTGATTAATTCTTCAAGCTCTTTCTCCGTCTCTGTCTTAAAACGAACTTTTGCAGCGTTTACCTTAAACGTTGCGGTAAATGCTATTTCCTCTTCTGATAAAATCTGGCCACTCCAGCCCTCCCCCTCATAAACGAAGGGAAACGAATCGGTCATTTGTTTCGCACCGAGCTCTTTGAAATACATTCCTAGATGCTCTATACTAATACCACGAAACTCTAAATCTACCGCTGCCATATCAGCCTCCTGCAACAGGGGGAAATAGAGCAAACTGATCTTCTTCGGCTACTCTCGTTTGAAGGTCATCGAGATGGATGATATTCCTGCCATTTACATACACATGAACAAATGGAAGCAACTCTTTTTCTGGGGTAAAAATCTCATCTCGTAAGTCCGGAAACATTTCCACCATTTTATCTAAAACATCCATAACCCGATCACCATCAGGCTGAACCCTTACTGTTACCCCTCCACATATTTCACGGAGATTTGCAAACACTTTTACAATCACATTCATCTCTCCCCTCTACTAGTTTTAATATTAAAACCGGAAACTACAGTTGTCACGCTGTTTCGGTATATTTTTAAAAATAGAAGGCTGCCCAGGGACAGCCTTCTTAAACAAATACCTTATACATGGAAAATGGACATTGGCAATTTTTCAAAACCTAAATATAAAACGAGCAGCCAGGCGATCACAAATTGAATCCAAAAAACAGATGTTCTTCTATTATTTGCGACACGGCCGAGGATCATTTCAAATAATCCGATTACCCATAATCCTGCTACCGCTTTTAAGATATACCAAACATCAATCTTGTAAACCGAGAAAAGAAGTCCTATCCCAGTGGCGATAATAATGAGGTATAAAACCCGTAAAATCATTTGAACAATTTTAAATCCTTTGGCTTTCCCGCTTTTATTTAATGAAAGTGCTACGAAAAATAAAATTAGAGCTAAAACCCATGCTGTGACGTGACCATGAATCATTCTATTTCCTCCTATGTAAAGTAATCGAGACTATCATACCATAGGCTTTTATTAATTACGAAAAAAGTGATTCAAATATTGTGACAAACTTAGGAAGGTTACAAATGTGATTAGAATGAATTCTCTTCAATGCTATTCTTAAGCGTTCCAATTTTTTCAATTGTAATTTCCATTGTATCCCCTGGACGTAAAAATTTTGGCGGCTTAAATCCTTTTCCAACCCCTGCAGGTGTACCTGTTGCAATAATATCCCCTGGTTCGAGTGTCATCCCCGCAGACAAAACCGAGATAACTTCTTCAACTGGAAAGATAAAGTTCTTCGTATTTGAACGTTGCCTTACCTCACCATTTATTCTTGTTTCAATCGTTAATTGATTAGGATCTCCAATCATGCTTTTATGGACAATCCATGGTCCCATTGGACAGGTGGTATCTAAACTTTTGCCAATAAAAAATTGCTTGTGTCTTGATTGCAGATCCCTCGCGGTTACATCGTTAATAATTGTATACCCGAATATGTAATCAAGAGCTTCTTCCTTTTTAACGGCACGTCCCTTTTTCCCGATGATGACGGCTAATTCTCCTTCGTAATCAAGTTGACTTGTGACGTTTTGATGGTTTAAAACGGGTTCATCTGACCCAATAACCGATGTTGGTGCTTTGGTAAAAACCATCACATGTTCTGGAATATCGGCTGCACTGCCCATTTCAATAGCGTGTTCGGCATAATTTTTTCCTACACAAAAGATATTCTTACTCGGTCTTGGAATGGGAGCAAGTAACTTCCCCTCTTCAAGTGGAATGTAAAAGGTATCTGTTTGCTCATAACTCGTTACCCATTCAAGCAAATCATTCACTTGCTCCATAAAGGTTTCTCCTAAAGCGATACATTCCAACATTGAGGAAGGGAAGTTTTTTTGTCCTGTCCTTACTTCCGCAGCTGGATTTAGTAAAAGAATTTTTGTATCTTCTGTTTCTACCAAACCAACTTCCTCTTTATTCCCGTATTTAACTGTCACAAATCTCATTGCCCATCACTCCTATGTAAAGTTTATCCACTACTATATAGAATAGAGTAAACAGAACAATCTAACAAATATTATTTGGGCAAATGATTCACATTACATTCGCCCATACATATGCTGTAAAAGATAATAATAACAAAGGGTGTTGAATATGCCAGCAATTGTTGGGGTTGCACAGGTCATTACACTGGGAAGCAGCTCTGTTTTTCATATTGGCGATGTCTATAAAATTATGCCATTTGCTACGGCCAAAACATTTTCTGGAGCTGGTTCCTTTAATACAGGCGATCAGGTTGATGTTCTCAATCGATTAAGTTCAACGAATACTTCTGATCCTGATGTCATTGACCAAAACAATTTCCTTAATATGTAATGAATGGGTGGTCAAAATGAATTTTTATATCCAACAGTCCATTCAGATTAATTTTATAAAAATAGGCGGAATTACCAATTCCTCTGTCCTGCAAATTGGCAGTGCCGGAATTATAAAGCCTCATGCACATCTATATAATACTGGGGGTTTCACAAAACCGGCCCCAGCAGGAATTAAACCAGGAGGACAAATACCGGTACCTTCAGAACAATTACTGGCACCTTCAGTACCATTACAGGCTTCAGTCAGGTAAGGAAAAACCTTGTCAGCCTTATGAACTTGTGGAAAAGTAGCAAATCCAACTAAGTTTGTGCATATAGTTAGAACACAAGCTGAAAAGGCGATTCGCTGGCGAGGTGATTTACTTGTATCAGGATTTTTACCAATATCTTCAATGGCTGCAGATGTGTATTCAGGCGCAGGAGAAGAGAATTGCAGCATTAGAACAGACAATACAAAAATTAAGTGCTGATATAGCGCAAATAGGGGAGAAGCCCACAATTCATGTTGACAGGATTGACTATAAATTTGACCAATTGAAAGTTGAGACCCTTGAAGGAACGTTAAATATTGGCTTAAATCCGAACGATTTATCCGGAATTGAAGACTTTGCGGTTCAAAATCAATCATTAAAAACACCATTTTCTCCAAAAGAGCAAATGCGATTATCAATGAAAATTGAAGAGGCTATTCATGGCTATTTAGAAACAGACTTACCGCTAATTGTGAATGATGCTCAAAGGAACATGGCAATTCCAGCAAATGAATCCTATTTGTCCTTCATTAAAGAAGATATTATCAAACAGCTTCCTACTCGGATCGACTATCATCTTAAAACGAACGCCGCTAAGGTTAAGCCGGATACAAATGCCCCTCCAATCGAAGAAATCGTCATCGAAACACTAAAGCAGGAAATACAAAGTGGTGTAATGGTCTTTTTAAATAACTTACCCGAGAATGTGAAAGGAATGAAGACGGAATGAACTTTGAAGTGTACAATCGCATCCTCCATGTCAATAATATTAAAATCATGGCGGTCGCAAGCTCCTCATTATTTATGGTAGGAGATACGGAAACCATCCAACTGACATCTGCATTTGACACACCGCCAGAATCCTTAATAATTGGGCCATTTGTTCCGTTAGAACGCGATGTGACTCCTGGATATGCTGACCCGAATCTCTAGCGTAGACCATCTCGAAGTAAAGCAGGTGGTTTTCTCCTCCGTTCTTCAGCTGGGAGATTCCTGCATTCTTAATGGATTCTCCAGGGCTCTTGCTGTTCAAAGGGAAACAGAAATATTCTACGGAGATGAAGGTAACTTTCCTTCCTATCGAATTTTTAAAAAGCCTCTGCCATTGCCGCCTATTACCGAATCAATATCATTTTTACGCCACAATATTAATCCCATCATAAAAGTAAATAACATTGATGTCACAGCTGTTTCTAACTCGTCGATTTTACATGTTGGCAACAGTCAAACGGTTTCGATGGAGGTTAGAGTTAAGCATATCCGTCAGCTACTGCTCGAAGGCCATGAACAGGACATATGATTAATGCATATGTTAGTATAGGTCAATATCTAGAAAGTTCATACTGAAAAGGTGTGTTTTAATGCCAGCGATAATTGGTCCAGTACAAATTGTGACTGTGAGCGGAGGAATTGTCCAATTCGGAGATACTGTTTATATCTCTCCAAAGAGCAGCACAAAAACCTTTGCCGGCTCTGGAGGATTTAACACCGGTGGCTTAATCGTCGCAAACAATGGAATCAGTGGTACAAATGTACTTGATACAAATTTGATTGACCAGCCAATAGCCGGGAATAATTAAAAATGACATAAACCATCCATGGGTTTATGTCATTTTTCATTTTTATTCTACTTTTAAAATGTGCGCTCCATCAAAGAAAAATAAATATCTTTCCGTGACATGTCTTTTCCAGATTTGTTCAATCGCCTTCGTATATAAGTTAATTTGGACCCTGTATCTGTCTTCTAGGATTGGGCCTGCTTGAAGGAAGCCTCCCTTATACCTTCCCGTTATTCCATCTGTTTTATAGTCGATCAGGACAAGGCCTTGATCATCCTCCAGAATACAGTCAATAATTCCTTGGACAAAGACAAATTCATCAGCTTCTTTCCAGTCTGGGTAAACTTCACTTGCGGGTAATGAAAGAGTAAACGGAATTTCCCGGTGAATCGCTTTGGCATGAAAATATCTTTGCCCTAAATTTGAGTTGAAGAATTGAACGATCAATTGACTGTCAATGATCGCTGCCTGCTCCGGGGTTAGCAATTCATTATGGACCATCCAGTCTAATTGCCTTCGGATAGATTCTTCACTAACAGGGATTGTCAAATCCACATGCTGCATCACCATATGCATTGCCGTCCCCCGCTCCGCAGGACTTAATTGTTTCTCCTGCATAAACTTGGGGCGTTTTACGATTGACTTTTTAAATCTTCGAACCAAATCTGTACCACTATGCTCGTCCGTCATTTCCGCGAAGCGTTTTATTTCTGATACAGATTGCTTTGAACGATGTGCCGCAGCATCAGGGAAGGCATATTCCCATGTCAGACGTGCTTTTATTTCCTCTGCAAATGAAGACTCTACTGGAATTTCCTCTAACCTTTGAACCTTTTCTAAGAATTGATCTTCTTCTGCTTCAAATGCAGATTCTTGTTTTTTGATTTCTTCAGCACTTATCAAGACAATATTCCAGGAAGAAGGATGATTCGTGATTTCCGAAGGAATGAACGGACTTGTTCCATCACCACCCCGTATTTCGCCACAGTCTTGATGGCGAATCAACGCCGGCCCAATCCAGTCAATATAACTCATTGCAGCTGCCCGTTCGTAATCCTTTAACAGCCATTCAGTATTAGCGGATACATCATTCCATTTGTCAATGGTTTTCACTGCATCCTTTAAGGTTGCTGTCACATATAGCTTTTCTTTTGCCCTTGTCATTGCTACGTATAAAACACGCATTTCTTCCGCAAGCATTTCCATTTTCTTTTTCCGTTTAAAGGCAATTTGCGGGAGGGATGGATATGATATACGTTTTTCGGCATTAATATACTTTGTGGCAAAACCAAATTCTTTATCAAGCATGTAGGATTTTCGGATATCCATCATATTAAAATTCCTTGCCATTCCCGCCATAAAGACAACGGGAAATTCAAGTCCTTTACTGCTATGAATCGTCATGATTCTGACAACATCCTCTTGCTCCCCTAGGGCTCTTGCTGCCCCAAGGTCGTCACCCCTGTCAATCATACGCTCGATAAAGCGTAAAAAGCGAAATAACCCGCGGAACGAGGTTTGTTCATAGCCTCTAGCCCTATCATATAAAGCCCTTAAGTTTGCCTGACGCTGTTTTCCGCCGGGCAGGCCGCCAACAAAATCATAAAACCCAGTATCGCGGTATAATTGCCAGATTAGTTCTGAAAGCGATCCTTGTCTTGCCAACTGTCGCCAGTTCTTTAACAAGTCAAAAAAACTGCGGACTTTGGCATAAAAGGGCTCTGAATTTTCAGCTGTCTTGCTCATGCAAAAGGCAGACACTGCCTCCCAAAATGAGCCCTGCTTTCTGTGAATTCGAATTCTGGCTAAATCCTCCTCGTTTAACCCAACGATCGGTGAACGAAGAACGGATGCTAAAGGTATATCCTGGAATGGGTTATCAATCACTCGCAGTAGTGAAAGCATGATTGATACCTCTGTTGCTTCAAAATAACCAGTCGATAAATTGGCATATATGGGAATTCCCTGCTGTTTGAACTCCTCCATGATTTGCGGTGCCCAGGTCATGGAACGGAGGAGGATCACCACATCCCGATACATTAACGGTTTTTGCATTTTCGTTTTTGTATTATATACCGGGGTGCCATTTGACACCAACTCTTTAATTTTTGCAGCCATCACTCTTGCTTCCAATTGCGATTGTGCGAGATCTTCGGCATCAAACTCAAAAACAGCTGATTCATTTTCTACTTCTGCTTCAGCGGCCGATTCTCCACTTTCAGCGTTTTGATCAATAAGCATAACTTCTATAGGAAAAGGATGATCCTCGGGGTATGGCGCGCCATTTCGCAATTCCGCTGCCTCATCATACTCAATCTCGCCAACTTTGACACCCATGATTTGTTTAAATAAATAATTAGTGCCATCAAGTACTTCCTTTCTGCTCCTAAAGTTACGTGCTAAATCGATTCTAAATCCCGATTCCTTACCCTGGGCTGTAAAGCGATTATATTTACCTAAGAAGAGGTTAGGCTCAGCTAAACGAAATCGATATATAGACTGCTTAACATCACCAACCATGAATAGATTGCCTGTGCGCTCATCCTCCATGGATACCAGCTTTAGAATCGTCTCCTGGACCATATTTACGTCTTGATACTCATCGCAATAGACCTCTTTAAAATGGCTGCGGAATGTAAGGGCAGCATCTGAGGGAAGAAATTCACCTTCTGGATTGATTCCTTTTGTCAAAATCCCAAGACAGTAATGCTCTAGATCGGCATAATCAACAAGTCCCTTTTCTCTTTTTACTTTTTCAAACCGGTTTGAAAATGCTTTTACAAGGTAAACTAATGTCTCTATTAATGGACGCATTTCTTCTATATCCCGTAAAAAGCCTTCCGGTTTCCGCGAAAAGAGTTCTTCCTTTATGTCTTGGATTTTTTTCTTTGCTTTATCCCGCAGTTTCTGGGCTTTCTCTGTCAGTTTCTTTTCGTAATGGTCACCCTTGACCTGTTTAGCCCTTCCGAAAGACCAGGTTTGCATCGCTTGGTACAGCGCCTCCCATGAATCCTTTTGCGCTAACATGAGCGTATCAATAACAAGCAAATCGTCTAAAAAATTTTCCGCACGCGGTGCCGGGCCGTTTGGAAGCTTAGTCAGTTCCAAGCCGCGTTTAATCATATCCTGGGCAGCTTCTAACTGCAGTTCAATATCAAAAAGCAATGCTTCAATAAAGGGAAGCTCCTCGACGTTGGCTATATTCCCCACATCATACATCGAAACAATCGATTGTAAATAATCCTCCGGCACTGGGTTTGCACGAGCAAAATCATAAATCGAACGAACGATATCCATTAATGCTTGGTCGCTTCGATCATTTGTAAACGAATCTACCAAATGAAAAAAGCTCTCATTCTTTTCTTTTCCATATTCCTCTTCAAACAGCTCTTCCATTACTTCATCTCTAATTATTTGTGCCTCTGTTTCATCTGCAATCCGAAAGCCTGGGTCAATATCAATTAAATAATAATATTTATGGATGACCTCCAAACAAAAGGAGTGAAGCGTTGAGATGGAGGCTTTATTTAATAAGCTGAGCTGTTTCCGTAAATGCCTGGATCCCGGATCCTGATCGATTGCTTTTTCTAAGGCTTCGCCAATTCGGTGCCGCATTTCTGCCGCGGAAGCATTCGTAAACGTCACGACCAACAATTCGTTGACATCAATTGGATTTTCTAAGGAAAGAATCTTTTGAATGATTCTTTCGACCAGGACGGCTGTTTTTCCGGAACCAGCTGCGGCAGCTACCAGGATATCCTTATCCCTTGCCATAATTGCTTTCCATTGGTCATCTGTCCAGGTCACACCATCAGGCTTTGAAGGGATTATGATATTACTCATTTTCCGTTGGCTCCTTTCTAATCAATTCCAATACATCTTCTTTTGAATGGGGCGTTAGAATCCTATAACGATTACTTTCAATCGATTCATCAAATTGACATACTGATTTATAAGAGCAAAAGGTACATGGGATCTTGTCCTTTAGTTTATATGGGGCAATATCAATTTGACCATTTGTAATGGCATTGCCTGTTTTCTGATATAACTCTCTAACATGGTTTCGTAAATGGTCAAATTCTTCTAAACTTGCTACCTTTGACTTTTTCGATAAATTCCCATCCTTTTTAATCCCGGCTGCCACTATTTGTGAATCACCAGATTCCAATGATTGATCCATCAACTGAATGACCCTTTGGTCACTCAGCATTAAACCATTCATTTTAAACTTTTTCATCATTTCATTTTCTATTTCATCCATGGACAACATTTTCGTGGTATTGATAAACGGATTATGAACATGGAAATAAAGAACACCTGCCGGACTTGCTTTCATCTCCACTAATTCATTTGAATGAGTGATGACAATATCAAGATAGGTCAGCATTTGCAGAGCAAGACCATAATAGACCTCAGATAAATTAACATCCTTCTCACTCGATTTATAATCAATTACCCGCAAAAAGAGACTGTCATCTCCTGCGTCTGCTTTATCAATCCGATCAATCCGCCCTGCTAATTCCATCTTTTTTCCATTTTTCAATGAAAAGGTTAATGGCGGCAGCTCTCCATGGGGTCCAAAGCCTAATTCTAAGCCAATTGGTGAAAAGCCACTCACTTTCGCATGCTCACTCAAGACAATTGATGCACGGGTAATAATCTGTTCCAATTTTCGCTTAATATAATGATGGCGTTCCGAACTAAGTAATATTTCATTTTGCAGCTTCGGTGCTAACGTCTTGATTGCCTCTTTAGAGAGGTCTTCACATTGCTTTCGTGTTAACTTAGCCCATGACATATTCTGATCATTGACAATATCGGCAATCTGCTTTAATGCAGCATGGAACAATTCACCTATATCAGGTGCCTCCAGGCGAAAAATTTGGCGTTCACGAAGTTTTAGTCCATGCTGGGCAAAATGAGAAAAGGCACAGCCATTGAATAATTCCATTCTGGAAACACTTGCCTGGATGGTCTCACCATATAATTCATTCGCTACCTCTTTTGAAAGCTGGACAGCACTATTTGAGTAGTAGAGGCTTGAAAATACCTTTTGAGCTCTGTTTTTCCACGAGCTTTTAAGATAAAAGTTATACACATCCCACCACAGATTAGAAATGGGATAATTTCGCTTTTTCCATTGCAGCTGTGTGTTTAGATAGGACAAGGTTGTTGTAAAATTAGAAACAAAGCGTAACTGTTCTCTTTCTGCAAGTTCCGCAGGGTCTGTAACTAAATACTCTTCCTTCGCGTCTGGAAACATATCCTTAAGCCTCTTGATGTAGGAAGAAGGTATTAATGCTTTTCCTTCGTCATTTGCAAGCGGGTAGCTGACATAAAGCCTATCTGATGGTGCCGTAAAAGCCTTATAGGCAAGAAAGCTTTCATCAAGTAAACGGGTTCGGCTGCTCGGTGCAACATTCATGCCTGCTGCTAAAAGCAGTTCCCTGTCTTCATCTGCCAGGATGCCATCATCTGAAATTTTCGCCGGCAGCACTCCTTCATTCACACCAACGATGAAAACAATTTTGATGTCATTCAACCTTGATTTTTCTAAATCACCAATTAACACTTGATCAAGTGCAGGCGGAATGAGGGAAAAATGCAAGGATTCGAAGCCCGCTTCTAAAATAGCAGCAAATACCTTTGTGGTAACCTGCTCCTCTCCTAGTATTTCAACATATTGGTCAAGAAGTTCAACGACCGCATTCCATACTTGTTCGTGTTCCCGCATTCTTAACAGATTGCCCTTTTCTTCAGCAGCTATTTTCCATTTTTCAAGCTTATCCGGAATATCTAATTCTTCTAAGTATAAATAGATGGCTTCACAAAGCTTACGTCCTGTATCGGCCTTTTTCAGCCTTCTGGACAACCGTAAAATAGGGGCTGTTACCATAATTTTTAATTCATTTAATTCCTGTTCCATCTTTTTTTCTGCATCTGTTTGGACATTGCCTGTTAGTTCCAGCCCTCTAATTCGCCGATACACCCAGCGCTCCTTTTTCGTCCATTTACTTCCATTGATTCCATAAGCCAGACAATAGTTTTCCAGCCTGTCCATCTTCTCCCGCATTTTACCGGGACTCTCCTGAAGGGGATATAATAATTCTGTTTTTATCGCTCTAAACACTGGTTCGTAACGCCAGTAAGAATTTATCACTTCTAGACTCGAGCGGATCAATTCAATAAGCGGATGATTGAGCATCGTCCTTTTCTGATCGATAAAATAAGGAATCTGATAATCGTCAAATACAGGTTCGACAATTTCATGATAGTCGCCGCCATTTCTAATTAAAAGGGCGATATGGCGGTAACGGTACCCACTTGTCCGAACTACATCGCGAATTTCCCGTGCAATGCCTTCGATCTCCGCCCTGCGATTAACAGCTTGGCTAAGTTGAATCGCTGTCACACCATGAAAAACTGCGGCGGGTCGTGTATCAAATTCTTTCTCTAAATGACGTAATGATGGACTATTCCACTTTACCTGTTCTTTTAGAATGATAGGCTGTTCTATTTCACTTCCACTGCTCCTTGCTAAATCATAGATGTTATAGCATGTTTCACCGGATGCACGGAACAAGTCAAGCTCATCCGGTGCTGAATCAACGAATAACCGATCCGCGGTCATCGTGATTGAAACACGATTACAATGCTTCATTAATTCCGCCATGACAAGATATTCTTGTGGTGTAAAGCTATAAAACCCATCAATATAGATTTCTGCCTCTTTTAAATAGGAAGAGGCTGATATTTTCTCTGCTAGGAGGCGAAAGTAATCTTCAGAATCGATATATTTTCCAAAGATTTCGTCCTCAAATTTTGAATAGATCAATTCTAAATCATTTAATTTATCGTGTAAGGCTTTTGAAACAGAAGTTTCCCCTGAACCGAACTGTGCTGATTTTTGGATCAGCTCATCGGGTCTTAGACAGTACCGCTTAAATTCAGTAATTATTTGTTCCAGTTGCTGGACAAAGCCATTCTTATCAGCAGCCCGTTGAAAAATCTTTAAATTTTCCTTCTGTTCGTCAATAATTTTACGAATTAACATGTTCATTCCAACGCTACTTAAATGCGTTCTGCTAACTCCACCTGTTTCCTGCAGGATTCGCCATGCTAAACGGGAAAAGCTATAAACTTGGGCACGAATCATTCCGCCAACACTAGAGTCTGTCGCCAAACGGTATTCAGATAAAAATGTCATTTGCTCTGGAACAATATAAATAATCGGTGTTCCTTCTGGGTTCTCGATTAGCCGGCTGCGTATTTCATCAAGAAACATCGATGTTTTACCGCTTCCCGACCTCCCAATTACCATTCTAACTGACATGGGTTTACCACCCTTTCTCGATTACCTCTTTTTCTACCATTCTACCATAAAATAAGTACAAACGTTTGGATTCCCGCCGGTGTATTTAATCCAATAATGGTAAATGATACGTTCATGTCCATAAAAAAACTCGCCGCGTAGCGAGCCGTTTAGCGAAGACAGATTTAAAAATGCACGTCCATTTCATTTAATGGCCAATAGCGCAAATCCACTTTACCGACAACTTGACTAGAAGAGATAAAGCCGAATTGGCGGCTGTCCCAGCTTCCTAATCGATTATCACCGAGAACAAATAATTTTCCCTCCGGAACTGTATCTTCACCGGTAATTTCCTTCAAACTAAAATCACCTGTCAGTTTCATACCTGGCGCTTTCTGCTTATAAACCTTTAAAAACGGTTCCTCATATTTATGACCGTTAATAAACAGAGTATCATCCCGATATTCAATTTTATCACCTGGCAGCCCGACAATCCGTTTGACAAAATCCTCTTTGGAATTTGCATGAAAAACGATGACATCAAACCGGTTTAATTCTCCCACCTGATAGCCAAGCTTATTGACAACAAGTTTGTTTCCATCCTGAAGAGTCGGCATCATTGATTCGCCTTCTACAATATAATTGGAAAAGAAAAATGTCCGAATAAAAGCAAAGATGATGATTCCGATGGCAAATGCCTTAACCCATTCCAACCCTTCCTTTTTCCATTCAATTTTCATTGAAGCTCCTCCGTTTCTCCTTCTCTTTATTTCTATCTATTTCACCATTATGGTCAGTTTCAGTACTCTTATTCACCCTTACTTCAATTCTTTTTCCTACATACCATAGAATAAAAATAACTAATAAAACAATGACTGTTCGAAAAGGTTTTGTTATTAGCGAACGGAGATCATAACCGATAAAGCTAATTGTAAAAATCATCACCATTTTTCCAATACACACTGCCAGCATGTATTGAGCAAATCGTATTTTTGATAGACCGGCCACAATGTTCACAACCGCAGAAGGGGTAAATGGAAAACATAGGATTAAAAAGAGGGGGCCAAACCCATGGCGGTCCACCCAGTCCATCAGCTTACGAACCTTCGGGTGCCTGGGCAAAAAAGAAAATAACCTTTTTTGCCCATATCTTCTAATCAGCGAAAAAACAAGCAGAGCCCCTATGCAAGCTCCAATCCAAGAAAATAAAAAGCCAAACCAAAGACCAAAGGCACTGGCATTTGCCATAACAAATACAAACAAAGGGAGAAATGGCAAAAATGCTTCAAGGACAATCAATAATATGCCCGGTATCGGCCCAAGAGCCCGATATTCTTGTATAAGGTTCATAATATGGTCAAGTGTAAACCAAGCTTTTAGTGATTCGATGTCCATCTGCCTTCTCCTTTCCTTATTTGTCTGTATGATTTTTATTGGGTAATAAATTGATGCAGTGCTTCTTTATTCTTTTTAACATCAATATCCAGTACCTGACCTTCACCACTTATCCGTGGTTCTGTAAAGCTATTTTCGATTGGTATACGTAATGTTTCGATGCTCCCTCTGTTATTTGATAGGAAATCTTTAGCCATAAATAAGGTATCAGAGGTGTCCATATTTGTGTTAACGTATGGTGAAACTACGCCAATTAATTTTGGCAGTTTCGTAATTGTAAAACCGCTTAATTGGTCTTTAATCGCCTGTACTGTCTTTTGTTGCCTCTCTACCCTTCCAAAGTCCCCAACAGCATCGTGACGAAATCGTACATAACTAAGTAATTGTGCACCATCCAATCTTTGCAGACCAGGCTCTAGTGGTACATCAACGAATTCCGTCATTTTCTTTTCTACATCCATTTCTACTCCCTTTGGAAAAGCTTCGTCAATCAGCTGGACAAAGCCCTGAAAATCAGCTATCGCAAAGTATTGTAGATCAAGGTCAAAATTCTGTTTGATTGTTTGCCTCATTAACTCTGGACCGCCAAGTGCGAATGCTGAATTTATTTTATGCTTGCCATGCCCCGGTATACTGACATAGCTATCCCTCATGATAGATGTAAGCTTAAATGTTCCTTTATCCTCATTAAAATGAACAATCATGATCGTGTCAGAACGGGACTTTTCCTTGCCTCGCGCATCACTGCCAAGGAGGAGGACGTTCGTGTCACCGTATTGATCCTTCTGCCCTTCAAATGTATAGACAACATCTTCTTTATTGTCCTTATTTATTTTTTTTAATGATTGGTTAACTCCTTGCTTATACTGAAAATAAGCATAACCAACCACCCCGCCAATTAGCAGCAACAAAACAAGCAAAATGGACGGCCATCTTCTCTTTTTCTTTTTATGGTATTTATCAGATCTCATACGTTTTTCACCTTCGTCTATGTTTTTTACCACAATCTCCGCCTTTTTTAGATTTCTTCATTAAATTCATTTTCCCCTATCAAATATCCTTCTATTAATAAAAACTTTCTCACATATTGCCTAAAGTTTGCAATAAAGAAGGCTCGCCAAATTGACGAGCTTTTGCGTGGAAATGTTCTATTGCTTTTATCGCTTTTTTTTCGTAAAATAAAAGGGAACATTCGTTCGAAAACATAGAAAGGTGTAGATGGTACGATGACCAGAATTCCAGAGGATGACCGTGACATATTAGAGAAGGCCATTTATTTACCGATGGTTCTCATTGTCTTAAACCGTGATATAGCTGTTGTGAAAAACAGCCCTTTTAAGTTAAAAAAGCCTTATTTGGATTTAATTGAGGCAACAATGAAGGAAATACAACGGGAACTATCCGAGGTAAAAGTGTATATGAAGAAGAATAAGCTTCAAGTCATTGAAACAAAGCGGGACGATGCTTTTACGATGTACATGTTTATTTATAAGGGCTATGAAGAAAACCATAATTACTTTAACCCAAGGATTCGCAATAAAGTCCAAGAGTTAATGGAGGAATACTTATTAAAAAAACATCTATCCCAATAGAAATCAGAAATATGTAGTCATTATTTCCGATCTTTTAAATAAAATTCACTACTTTCTGATGCCTTCGATGACTTAGGTCCATGCAGTAAATAAAATAGTTTTTTCTTATTAAGTTCAACCCTTTGCATAAGCTTTGTTTGTAAATAAGAAGTTCTTAACATTTGGGTATTAAAGGTACTGTAGGAAATCGGAAAAGTGAATGAAAAGTCATTGCGAAAAATGACCAATGTCTGCCTTGCGGACGCCCGCCGGTAATCCTTTATATGCTCAAGAAAAAACCAAACACAATTAGGGTCTTCTGGTGAAGCAGTACAGAAGGCATAAATATTGTTAATTGGTTCTATGACAATTGGGAGTTTTCGTGAATAGCCAATTAATAGTTTGGTTCCCTTCCTTCTGCTTTCATAATCGACACCATAAAAGGCACAGCTGTTTTTGATTAAATCCAAGGGTTTAAAAGGAGACAGAAATTCATCTTCGGGTTCAACAACAATGGAAAATACTTTATTTCCATATTCCACCGGCTTTATATACATCGTACAAGAATTCGCCACATATTCTCCGATTTTTACTTGTGTCAATCCTTTCAACCCCATTTCATTTTAGTTTTCCCACCATATCTTACCACTTTACCATTTCTATTCCATTGCTTTTTTATAATTGTTACTAATTTCTTCACAAAATCTGTGTCAAGGAAAATAATATCAGAAAATTTGAAAAAGAACTGATATTATTGAAAAATCTCCATATACTTAAAAAAAGCATCAGAGGTGATTTTCATGAATGAAAAATCATACACGGAACTAATGAAACTTGGTGCCATGAAGCGAAATCGAATGAAGGAGAATTTCGTCCAGGATCTTTACATCGATATGCTCTTGTCAGAAATTCAGTTGAAGGTGGAAAAGGAAAAACTGCTGCGAAAAATCGACATGGCCATTGACACTCGGGACAAAAGATCATTTTTTCTTCTATCCAATAAGCTTAAGGACATTAACAAACGATTTGGAACGTAAAAGAACCTTTAAACCGCCTGTTTAGGCGGTCTTTTGTTTTTAAAGAATAAAAAAACTGAAGACGAGATTTTGTCTTCAGTTTTCTTATTCTATTTATGACGATGCTTAATCTCATATTCCTCGAGCATGGAAATGCGGTCTAGCATAGAAGGATGCGTATATCGAAATATTTTCACTAATAACGGCGGATTCACCTGACTTAATCCAGATCGGCTTAATTCTTGAAAAGAGGTTATTGCGGCTTCCGGATTCTTCGTCATTTCAATCGCATACCTATCAGCACGTGTTTCTTCGTAGCGTGAAACTAAATTTGAAAGTGGACTTGAAACAAACAAGAGCATGGACAAAATCATAAAAAACAATGGGAGGGAGCGAATATCCCTTATGTCGGTTATTTTTAGTTCCTTTCCCCAATGTTTTATTGCCCAATTCATCAACCTATGTGTCAGATAAAGTCCAAAAAGCGAAAGAAGCAGGTAACCCGCGATGCCGAAATAAATATGCTTCTCTACATAATGCCCCATTTCATGCGCCATGATAAAAAGGATTTGGTTATCATTTAGCCGATTTAGGGTCGTATCCCATAGAACAATCCTAGCGCTAGAACCTATACCATTTACATATGCGTTCATTGCATTGGTTTTATCAGCCATATTCACTTCAAATACATGCTTTGCCGGAATATCGGCCTTATCTGCCAGTGCTAAAATTTTGGTTTCTAATTCTTGATTTTTTAACGGATAGAAATCATTGTATAGCGGATCTATGACGACTGGCTGAAGGAACATCATAAACAAGGTAAACGGAACCGATAACATCCAGCCATAAAGCCACCAGCGCTTTTTACTTTTTTTCATTAGCCAATAAAGCACAGGGACAATAATCAACCACGTCCCATAACTAATCCAAAAGTCAATCAGCTCATCCTTCATCCAGGATGGAAACGATTGCGTTGAAATATGATACGTTTTCGATAAAGAATAATTAATATAGTTTAAAGGAAACGTCGCTACAAAGGCAAAAAAGGATAACCAAATGAGATAGATAGGCATTTGCAATACCTTATATTTAGTAGAGCTGTCTGCCCAGCGTTTAAACGCCTTCGAAAACCCAAATAACAAAATTAGAAAATAGAAAAGCCATTCGAACGGCGTCGATAAGAAAAACAATAGGTTTCTAACTTTTGAATATTCCTCACTCAAGCTTAACTCTCTTCCATTAAGAAAGGTAGATGGGTCTGCTTTGGATCCTTGATATTCAAATGGTAATGTTGTATTGGCGAAATGAAATAAATACCAATAAAAAAACAATCCATATAAACAAAAGGCCAAAACCGCATAGACCCCCATTTTTCTAACCATGATTTTGTCCCCCTTTGTGTACAACCTCTCCTATACATAGTTTAGTTAAAAATGACGAATTTAGAACCAGGCATAAAAAAAAGCCGAACCTAAAAGGTTTCGAAAAAGGCAGGCTAAGCGCCTGCCTTTTTCCCAATAATCTTACTTTCCGACTGCCTGGGTAACTTGAGTTTTCAGGGCACGCCTTAATATTTTTCCTGTTGTGTTCTTTGGCAGTTCTTCTAAAAACTCAATTGTTGTTGGAACCTTGTATTTTGCAAGATGCTCTTTACAATACTCAAGTACCTGTTCCTTGCTAAGTTCCGGGTTTTTGCTGACGACAAAGGCACTAACCGCCTCGCCCTGATTAGGATCGGGAACACCAAGCACCGCTACCTCAACAACATCTGGATGATTGTAAATAACTTCTTCTACCTCGCGTGGATATACATTGTAACCGCCAACAATAATTAGGTCCTTTTTCCGGTCAACAATATAAAAATATCCTTCTTCATCCATTCTCGCCATATCCCCGGTATGAAGCCATTCGTTACGGATGGCTGCCGCCGTTTCTTCCGGCATTTTATAATAACCCTTCATCACATTCGGTCCACGAACAATTAATTCCCCTACGCCGCCGACAGGAACCTCTTCCCCCAGTTCATCGACTACTTTGTTTTCCACATGAAGGATGGATCTGCCAATCGACCCCGGCATTCGTGGCCGGTCAAGCGGGTTAAAGCAGGTAACAGGCGCTGCTTCAGATAACCCATAACCTTCGGAAATCATAACAGAAAATTTCTGTTCAAAATTCTTTAATAACGCAACTGGGAGCGAGGCACCTCCAGAAATGCATATCCGTAATGATTTAAGATCCTCAGTATTCCCTTCAGGATATTGATAGAGGAAATTATACATAGTCGGAACGCCGGCAAAAACGGTAGCCGCTTGTCCTTTAATAAGTGCAAAAATTTCCTTTGGACTAAATTTTGGGGCAATCAACAAGGTTGCACCGCTTAATAAAGGTGCATTTAAGGCAACCGTCAAACAGAAAACATGGAACATTGGAAGTACTGTTACAACTCTGTCATCGTTATTCATTTTCAAATATTGGCCAACATCTTTGGCATTGCTATATAAATTCTTATGGGTTAACATCGCCCCCTTTGGCTTTCCTGTTGTTCCAGAGGTATAAAGAATGATGGCTGTATCATCATCTTTAAGCTCTGAACCTTGGAAGGTTAAGTCCCCAGAGGCAACCACCTTTGTAAACGATTTCATTTTTGGGTAAACAGAAAGTGTTTCAATTTCAGATAGTACTAGACTTTCGGGCTTCGTTTCGCAGAATACATAATGCTCAATTTTGGGGAGATTAGTATGCACTTTCTCCACTAGCGGCAAGGCTAAATCAAGTGCGACTACCGCTTTCACATCACCGTTATTTAAAATGTAGCCAATTTCATCTGCCGTGTAAATCGGATTAATAGGAATGACGGTTACCCCTAGCCGTAAAGCCCCATATAAGCTGATGATAAAGTGCGGTGAGTTGCCGAGCAGTAAGGCAATATGATCACCTTTTTGAACCCCTAACTTTTCCAACCCTGAAGCAAACTTTGTTATGACCCCATCCAGTTCCGCGTAAGTACTTGCCTGACCCATAAAATAATACGCTGGTTTTTCGGCAAATTTCTTTGCGGTTTCATTTAGCTGTGCAGATAAATTCATCGTTTCCCTCCCCCTGTGAATGAATGTTCATTCACAAAATCATAACAATTTTCTAAATATATTATATTGCTAGAAAGTTTAGTATTCAAGTATAATGCGAAAAAAACACGGTGATAATTATCACCGCGTCATTTTTCAATAAATTTTAATAAAGCAAGTTGATAAATTCCTCTTTTGATACATTTCCAAAATAATGTATCGTATCTACTTCCAAAAGAGTCTTTTCAATTTCATTTTTTTCATAACGAATCCCTTTTAACCTGTTTTCGATGTCACTTACATCGCCAACACCAAAAAAGTCGCCATATATTTTACAGTTTTCTATGATTCCTTTATTCACTTCTAAGCGGACATCGATTGAACCGACAGGAAAGCGGTGAGAGTGCTGCAGATTGAATTTAGGTGATCTTCCATAATTCCAATCCCAGTTTTGATAACGCTCTTTAGATAGCTGATGAATCTTTTCCCAATCCTCTTCAGTCAACACATATTCCGGGATTTGTTCTTGCCCTTCAAAGATGGAAGTTAAAATTAATGAACGGAACTTTTGAATATCAATTTTTTCTTCTAAAAACTCGGAAATATTAGCAACCCGGCTGCGAACCGACTTAATTCCCTTTGATTCAATTTTTTCCTTCTTCACTTTCAAGGCAGATACGACATGATCCATTTCTGAATTAAAAAGCAGGGTTCCATGACTGAACATTCTCCCTCTTGTGGAAAACTGGGCATTACCGGAAATTTTCCTGCCCTCAACTTCAAGGTCATTTCTCCCGCTTAACTCGGCATTTACGCCTAACTTTTTCAAAGCTGCTACTACTGGCTCGGTAAATTTACGAAAGTTATGAAAGCTTTCCCCATCATCCTTCGTAATGAAACTAAAATTTAAATTACCAAGATCATGGTAGACCGCTCCCCCGCCTGACAATCTGCGCACAACATGAATGCCATTACCCTCAACATATTCTGTATTGATTTCTTCAATCGTATTTTGATTTTTTCCGATAATGATGGATGGTTCATTTATGTAAAATAATAGATAGCTCTCGTTAATATCAAGGTTTTTTAACGCATATTCTTCAATCGCCAGATTAATCCGCGGATCGGTAATGCCCTTATTATCGATAAATAACATAGTATTCTGCCCCTTCTTATAGTGAAATAGTTTGAAACTCGTCTGCAAGTTTTATTATACCAGTATATTCGCCAGATGCCTCCGTCAATAAATCATTTAAATTTCCGTACTGCGGCAGATGCGTGAGGATTAATTGTTTTACAGCCGCCTTTTGGGCAAAACGGCCAGCATCTAAGCTGTTCATATGTCCAGCAGGCTTGCCGTTTTGATGTCCGTAAAAATTACATTCACACAGCAATAGATCAGCCCCCCGGCTAAACTCAATAAACTCTTCTATAAAGGCGCTATCGGCGGTGTAAACTATTGCCTTACCATCTGCCTCGATTCTCATCGCATAACATGGGACCGGATGGAAAGTTTTTAAAAATGAAATTTGAAATGGTCCGACTTTTAGGGTGTTAGTAGGTTTATAAGCAACCCCTTTTGTGATATTTTTATAGGTTAATTTGGCAAATTCATGTTGGTCGAATTCATGACCATATACAGGCAATGTTGGAAATTCCTTACCTAAAAATCCTAGAATTAGTCTTGCATGCTGCAGGACTCCGATATCTGCAATATGATCTGGATGGTAGTGTGAAATGATCACCGCATTCAATTCTTCCGGCTGGATGATATTTTGAAGTTTCGAAAGAACCCCGCTTCCGCAATCGATTAATAATTGAAATCCTTCATGTTCTAGCAAATATCCCGAGCTTGCTCCGTTCTGTTTTGGATATCCGCCCCAATAACCGATTACTGTTAGTTTCATGACTTATTCCTCCTATTTAAGATTCCTACCTTTAATATACTCAAAACCAGTTTCTTTTCATAACTAAAAATACCAGCCGAAAACTTGTCGGCTGGTATTTTAACTTACTCACTTACTAAAGTATTAACTTGATGTTTATATTGATGTTTATGTCTTATTGTAAAATACGCGATTGTCCCTAGGGCAAATGCAACCAAGAAACCTAGGAGAATCGTTACATTGTGCCACATAAAGCTTAAGTCCCCACTTGAAATAACTGCTTTAAAGCCGCTCACTGAATAGGTCATTGGCAAGAAGGCATTAAAATGCTGTAAAAAATTTGGAATTAATTCCAGCGGGAATGTTCCTGCGCTTGTTGTTAACTGAAAAATAAGGACTATAATCGCTAGAAAACGCCCAGCATCCGCAAATACTGAAACAAAAAGCTGAATTAAAGCGACAAATGTTAAGCTCGTTATAATCGAGAAAAGAATAAACTTTGGCACACTTTGAACATCAAGTCCTAATCCTCCCAGCAGGATAGCATCCGCAAGTAACGCCTGGATAATCCCAACGCCCGCCATAATGGAAAACTTGCTTAGAAACCAGTTGAATCCGCTTGATGGTGCTGCTGCCGTTTCCCGAAGCGGGAAAACAATTGATAATAACAACGCACCGACAAATAAACCTAATGAAATGAAGTATGGCGCAAATCCTGTTCCATAGTTTGGTACATGATTAATTTTTTCATTAGCAAGTTTTACCGGTTCCGCCATCATATTATAGGTCTTATCATCTGAATGTACCTTTGAAGCTTCTTTTGCCCCGTCGGCAAGCTTATCCGATAATTCCTTGGCACCGTCGGAAAGGTTCGTAGTACCGTCTTTTAATTGGTTTGAGCCGTCTGCTAATTGTCCGGTTCCTGCTGAAAGTTGATTAGAACCATCAGCTAACCTGTTCAACCCTAAAGACAAAGTATTTGTTCCATCATTTAATTTGACAGAGCCCGATGACAAAGCACCTATTCCGGATTGAAGTTGTTTTTGTCCACTACTAATTTGATCAATACCTGCTAGCAATTGATCAAAATATGGATCTGTTTGACTCTTAATCTTTTGGTCTAGCCCATTTGTGGCACCCAGTAATTTTTCATTAACGCCAGTTTTGAATTGTGTAAAGCCAGCATCAATTCCAGGGGTAAGCTTTGCCTCAATACTCGCTTGCACTGCATCTTTCGTTGGCGCCGGTTCTGCCGTCATGATCGCATTTACAAGCTGCGGAGAAACCCCATTTGCGATTAAAGCATTAGCGAGTTTTTCCATTTTTTCTGTTTGTTCTGTAATCGTCTGATCTGCAATTTGTACAGCCAACCTTTTCGTTAACTGCGTTTCAAACTGGTCAATCCCTTTGTTAAGCTCAAAGGCACTGCCGGTTAATTCCTTTTGCATTCCTTGTGCAATACCAGCTGGCAGCTCTGTTTTTAATTTCTCCGCACCAGCAGCAATCTGATTTGTTCCATCAACTAACTGAGGCATAGTAGCATCTGCTTTGGCAAGCCCGTCTTTCAATTCCGATGCCCCTGATGCCAATGCTTTTGAACCTGAATTAGCTGTTTTAACACCATTATTAAATTCAATAGATTTTTCAGCAAGGGTTGCAAGACCATTATTTAAATCCTCTGATCCCTTATTTAAATCAACGGAACCATCTTTTAACTGGCCTGCACCATCGCTTGCTTTTACAATCCCATCAGCGAGCTCGCTAACTTTTGAAAAAATTGTTTCTGCATACGTTTCTGTTACCTTTTCAGCAACTGCCGTTTTAATTTTCTCTGCAGCAGTATTGCCGATTTGTGCTGAAAGGAAGTTAAAACTTTCGTTTGGGGTATAAATCAACTCCAACTTTTTCGGATCTTTATCCATTAATGTGGTTGCATTTTTAGAAAAGCCTTTCGGAATTTCAATGACCATATAATATTTTTGATCTTTTAATTCTTTATAGCCTTCTTTTTTATCAACATATTCAAACCCAAAATCTTTACTTTTCTTTAACTTAGTAACTAAGTCATCACCCAGCTTTAGGTGATCCCCGTCAAGTGTTGCACCCGCATCTTCATTCACGACTGCTACCGGCAGTTCGTCAAGCTTGTCATATGGATCCCAGAACGCCCACAAAAACATTCCGGCATACAAGACAGGGACAAACATAACAGCGATAATCGGAATTAAGACTTTTTTATTTTTAAAAATTGTCAAAAGCTCTTCCTTTAATAAGATGTTTTTCACCTCTGATGCCTCCTATATTAAATATTGACTATTTTATTCACTTGGTCATTTTGATTTCAAAAATAAGGACTATCTTCATCGACAATCCTTATCGAAAGCCTGTTATTGGAAACTTGAAACGCCCATAAATGACCGTATGAACATTTCAGTCAGTTAATACTTTAAGAGTATACATCCATTTTTACTTGTTGGCAAGTAGAAAATATAATAAAAGAAGCTGTTATGAATGAACAGCTTCTTTTGCCTTAGTCATTACATTTAAGAAATCCAACACATTTTTAACGGCTGCCTCTCCTTGATCAATACAATCGGGTACCCCGACTCCTCCATATGAGGCGCCTGCCAAGAATACACCAGGCAGTTCAGTTTTCACACGCCCTAATATCGTTTCGAGCCGTTGCTTATGGCCAACGGTATATTGCGGCATGGAATTTTTCCATCTTGATACAATGGCAAAGTCAGGCTCCATCGAAATATCCATCGTCTTTTTCAAATCATCAAGGACAATCTTAATGATTTGATCATCTGACAGATCAACAATCGTCTCATCACCCGCTCTTCCTACATAACAGCGGAGGAGTACCTTTCCTTTGGGAGTCGAATGCGCCCATTTTTTATGGGTCCACGTACAAGCGGTAATAGAATAATCACCATTTCTTGAAACAACAAATCCTGTTCCATCAATATCATTCTTAATTGCCTCCTCCGGCAAGGCGATTGCAACTGTTGCTACAGAAGTGGATGGAACAGATTTAAAAGGATCGAAAAAGCTGTAATCAGAAAACATTGATTGCGTTACTTTATGAGGTGTAGCAGCAATAATACAATCAGCTGTTATCGTTTCGCTATTATTGAGATATATTTCGTAGTGATTATTGGACTTCGTAATTTTATCGACGCGATGGCCTTTTAAAATGGATCTCGGATCTAATTTTGCTTCAATGGCTTCAGCAAATGATTGAAGCCCTGTTTTGAAGGTTAAGAAACCTCCCTTTTTCTTGTCCTTACTTTCTGGTTGTTTTGGCTGGGAAGGAGTTGTTTTTTTCATCCCCATAATCAAGCTTCGGTATTTTTGTTCCACTTCGTAAAATTGCGGGAAAGTCGACATCAGGCTCAATTGGTCGATATCTCCAGCGTAGATGCCTGATAATAATGGTTCAATTAGATTTTCAACCACCTCATCACCCAATCTTCTTCTAAAAAATTGTCCTAATGATTGGTCTTTCCCACTTTCTGAACGAGGCAGGATAAAATCGGCCGCAGCTCTTAATTTACCGGGAACGGAAAAAAGACCTGTTGTGATAAAGGGTCCTATTTCCGTTGGCACCCCCATGATTGAACCACCGGGCATTGAGTGCAGTTTCTCGTTAACAAGAACATACGATTTCCCAGTGGAATTAGGGACTAACTTGTCATCCATCCCGACTTCCTTCGCTAGCCTAATCATACTCGTTTTTCTTGCTAAAAATGAATCCGGCCCCCGCTCAATTGTAAACCCGTCCCTAACAACAGTTTGCAATTTACCGCCGAGTCGATGTGACGCTTCGATGAGTTGAATCTCAATTGGCAGTTGATGCTCTTGAATTGCTTTTTGAAGATAGAATGCTGACGTGAGACCAGCAATTCCTCCCCCAATAATGACAACTTTCTGTTTGTCTTCGGTCACAAACGTCACCTTCCTCCATGTAGGTTAATCCCTCAATCTATTTAGAATAACGCTTGATAAGCAGTCAATAAATTCTTCCTTTGCATTAGGCATTTCCGGACGATAGTAGTTAACTCCTAATTCATCCGTAACCGCTTTGCATTCAACATCATTGTCGTATAACACCTCAAGGTGATCGCAAACAAACCCGACAGGTGTATAAACGAATGCTTGATAATGATGTTTTTTATATAGATCCCTTGTTAAATCCTGGACATCCGGGCCAATCCAAGGCTCTGGGGTATTCCCTGCGCTTTGCCAGCCGATTTCGACATTCTTTACCCCTGCTTGTTCAGCAATTAAATCAGCTGTTTCCTGAAGCTGACTTGGGTAAGGGTCACCAAATTGGAGAATTTTTTCCGGCAGGCTGTGTGCAGAAACGATCAGCACTGAATGGTCTTTTTTATTATGTGGCATTTGATCAAAAACTTGTTTTACTTTATCAGCCCAATAACCGATAAATTTCGGTTCTTGATACCAGCTTTCAATTGTTTTGATATTAAGATTGCCCAATTTCTCTGCTTCTTCTACTGCTCTTCCATTATAGGATTTTACACTAAAAGTTGAAAAATGCGGTGCTAAAACGATACTTACAGCCTCTTCAATACCATCTTCATGCATTTTTTTGACAGCATCTTCAATAAACGGGGAAATATGTTTTAATCCAAGGTACATTTTAAATTCTATTTTCTGTTGAATTTGATTTAAATGCTGTTCAAGCTTTTCCGCTTGGTCAAGGGTTATTTTGGCTAATGGAGAGATTCCGCCAATTGCTTGATAACGATTGCGGAGATCTTCCAACATTTCAGGGCTCGGTTTCCGGCCATGGCGGATATGTGTATAGTATCCTTCTAAATCATCTAATGTATATGGGGTACCATATGCCATTACTAGCAGACCCATTTTCTTTTTTGTCATATGCTGCACCTCTTATTAAGTCTCTTCGTTTTTCGTAAAAGAAAAGGGGAAATAATGACTACCCCCTTCCAAACAACTCATTCTATTGTGCCAAAAAATTTGGTTACTTACCAATATTAACACTCACAGATTGATAACTTAGCGACTCAATTTGGATGCTGAATACTCATGAATAAAGGAGGCTAATCTTTTCAAGGTTTCCGGTTTAACAGATGGGAAAACACCGTGACCTAGATTAAAGATGTAGCCGTTTTGTGCCATTCCTTGGTCTAATATAGCTTTAGTTTTTTCCTCAATCACTTCCCAAGGTGCAAGCAGGACAGCCGGATCGAGGTTGCCTTGAACGGTTTTATTCACACCCATTTCTCTTGCCTGGCTGATTGGCAGGCGCCAGTCCAAACCAACGACATCAAGCGGCAGGTCATTCCATTCCAAAGCTAGATGGCTTGCCCCAACGCCGAACATAATTAACGGGACATTTTCTTCTTTTAATGAAGCGAAAATACGGTTCATAACAGGCTTGATGAAATAGCGGTAATCCTCGACATTCAATGCGCCAACCCATGAATCAAAAATTTGGATTGCCTTGGCTCCTGCGTTTATTTGCGACTTCACGTATGTAATAATCATATCACCCAGCTTTTCCATCAAAGCAAACCATGCCTTGGGTTCTGCGTACATGAAGGCTTTTGTCTTATTGTAGTTTTTCGATGGGCCGCCTTCAATCATATAGCTGGCAAGTGTAAACGGTGCACCGGAAAATCCGATTAATGGAACATTTAATTGCTCAGTAGTCAGTAATTTGATTGTATCCAATACGTAAGGAACATCTTCTTCTGGGTGTATTTCACCCAGCTTTTCAACATCTGCTAAAGACTGAATTGGATTATCAATTACTGGCCCGATTCCACTCTTTATTTCTACTTCCATACCCATTGCTGGAAGCGGAGTCATAATATCTTTATATAAAATTGCCGCATCGACATTATACTGTTCAACAGGCAAGCGGGTAACATAGGCACATAGCTCTGGCTGGTGCGTGATTTCGAATAATGAGTATTTTTCCTTAATCTCTCTGTATTCTGGCTGGGAACGTCCTGCTTGACGCATATACCAGACAGGAACATGATCCGTTTTCTCACCTCTTGCTGCTTTTAAAAATGTTTCATTAATTGGTTTTGTCATGAATAAAGTCCACCTTTCAAAGACATGTATGTTTTCCATTTTAATATATAAAGGGGAAATTTAAAAACTTTCTTAACACATAGACTGTCTCCACTATAGCGATTAATCCTATTTGTGCATAGTAAATGATACTAACTGTCAAAAAAATGTCGTTTTTACGGTAATAAATTTGTTTAATTTAAAAGGAAGTTTGGAATATAGAATGGTATAGACTAAGAAAAAAAGGGGGATTTAATAAATGAAAATTTATATAACTGCTGGTACATTCGATTTTTTAACGAAAATAGCAAATAAATATCCTGATGAAATGATGGTAACCATGGTCAATGAAAATGGGGCCCTATTATTACACGAAACAAAAGGGAAAAGTAAATTTAACGTGCCGCGGAAATATGAGGTATTAGAATCGGTTGGAGATATTCAAAAAGAGAGCTTTGCGGTCATGAATCATATTCCGGTTACAGATGAAGGCCGGCCCGTATTTGAACACCAATGTAAAATTCAAGTTCAAAAAACAGCAAACGTACAAGGATTAAGGGCACTAAGACTGCTTTCTCCTATTTCTTCCACTACCTATGTCATCCTGACGGTGTGGGAAAATGAAGCCTATTATCAAAGATGGCAGAATTCCGATTTATTTATTAAGGCAGGTACAGGTTTAGATGCACAGCAAACGATTTTCGCTAGTGCCCCTTATGTAAGCAAATATTCGATAACGAAATAGGCGTAAATCACTTGAGGAACTTAACAGTTACGTTAAGTTCCCTCTTCTTCATTTTTATAAACCGGAAAGGACAGGGATACCGTTGTACCTTTCCCCTCCGTACTCTCCAAGGAAATCGAACCATTATACTTTAAAACAAGTCTTTTGGCAATCGCAAGGCCGAGACCGTTTCCACCTTGCTTGCGTGTCCGCGCCTTATCCACCCGGTAAAAGCGGTTCAATACAAAAGGAAGATCTTCAGCCGGTATTCCAATCCCTTCGTCACGTAAGTGAATGGAAACTACCTCTTTTTCTTTAAGAGTTTCGACAGTTACCGCTGGTTGTTCTGTTCGTGAATACTTAATGGCATTATCCAATAAGATGATTAGAATTTGCTCCAAATAGTTTGCCGGTATATCAATTTGTACATCTTTTGGAAATAATTGCTGCTGTAAGGAGATGTTTGGATGCAACACCCTGAAATTATTGGATACACAGTCGATTACCTCATTTACATATGATGGATCTCCTGCCTGTGTGGGAAAATGCTCAGCTTCTGCACGTGAAAGCTCCAAAAGCTCCGTCACCAGTGTATTCAGGCGCTCTACCTCCTTTATGCTGGACTGAAGGGACTTCTCCAATACCTCAGGATCGTTTTTCCCCCAGCGATTGAGCATGGAAAGGTGGCCATGGATGATAGCGAGTGGTGTACGCAGTTCATGTGATGCATCTTCCACGAATTGCTTCTGTTGCGCAAATGCCTGTTCCATGTCATCCATTACTTCGTTGAATAATATACCGAGTTCAGCAAGTTCGTCCCGGTTCTTTGGAACAGGAACACGCTCAGTCATGCCATTTTGACGAATTCTATGCATGGTGTCGGTAACAACTTGAATCTTGCTTAACAATTGTTTGGCAATAATGTTACCACCCATAAAACTTAGTATAAGTCCTCCTACTCCTGCAGCAAGCATAATTAGAAAAATCGTATCAATAAATTCATCAAAAATATCCATACTGCGAATGACTTCAATTGTGCCGCTAAAGGAAGGAGACTTAACGGGAACACGTGCAACCAGAAATTTATCCTCCCAATGATTCACTGTCACATAATTTTTAGTGGAAGCAGATTTTGGCTGAACCAAGTTGTCAGGTATTTCACGGCTGGCAGATGCCATAATATGACCATTCTTATCCAGAATACGGATGAGTTGATGTTTCTCATTGATGCTGTTTAAGAAGGTAGTCATACTTATAGAATCCTGTGAAGAAAAGTCTGTTTGTGGATTGGTAATATAGGCATCCACTTCTTTAATGTAGCGCTCAATTTGGATTTTTTCATACCCAACGGTCCAATGGTTGATGATTACATACTGCATCACATTATAAGAAGCGAATAAGAGGAAAATGAGAAAAGTCGACCACAGTGTCAATTTCCACTTAATCGGTAAATGCTGCAACAGCTTTCGCAATTTCTTCATCTCATCACATACCCGGCACCGCGAATGGTATGAATATACGTCTCATTGTCAGAATTACTTAATTTATTGCGCAAATACCGTACATACACGTCTACGACATTGGTTTCTACTACTGAATCGTATCCCCAAACTTGCTCTAGCAGAACATCCCTTGTCAATACACGGTTTACATTTTTCATAAACATCATTAATAGTTCAAATTCTTTGTTTGTTAACTCAATAGTAGTAGAATCCTTCCGCAATACCCGTGACTCTACATCTAACTCCAAGTTTTTAAAGGACAAAACAAGCTTCTTCTCTTCACTTCGTTTTTGCTCTCTGCGGGAGATGACACGCATGCGGGCTAGGAGTTCTTCAATAGCAAATGGCTTAGCTAAATAGTCATCAGCCCCGCTATCCAGTCCTGTGACCCGATCCATCACACTATCCCGCGCTGTCAGCATAATGATAGGAGTATCCTTTGCTGCGCGCAGCCGGCGACAGACCTCCACACCGTTCAAGCGGGGAAGCATAAGATCCAGCAAGATAAGGTCATAGTCCTTCTGAAGAGCAGCTTCCAGACCAGCACGTCCATCGTGAAAAACATCTACCTTATACCCTTCGTATTTAAGTTCTAGTATTAAAAATTCTGCCAGACTTTCTTCATCCTCTATAATTAAAATGTTCTGCATACTTTGTATCTCCTTACACAATAAGATGAATGAGTAGTATTAACCCGAATAGGATTGCTGCCGCTTGATGAAACTTTCGCTTTTTAGCAAATGTTGCACCTGCTCCGTGCTTTTGTACTAAAAACCCTGCAGTGCTGACAATGACTAGAGCTGCAAACGCACCAATTCCGCTGTAAAAACTCAGCATTTTGTCCGTGCCTTTCAATAAAAAGTATACCCCATGACTGGTTGCCAAAGAAAGGACGGCATAGCCAATTAGTGTGTGATGCTTCTTAAGAAAAAGAAATACATGTCTCACGTAGTGAGCTGCAGACCACTTGTTTCTTTTTGTATACATCCAAACATGTCTTGATAACCATAAGGTACCTGTTGCAATCGCTCCGTATTCCGCGACTGAACCCAACGTTTTGTTGATTTCCTTTAATGCATCTAAATTCCCCATCAAAAGGTTTAAGAGTAAAATTGTCACACTTAGTGCGATAGCCAGAGCGCCTGCTAATTTTATTATTATAGATAATGTAGACTGCGCAGCAGTTTTTTCCATAAGGAAAGTCACCTCTTATTTGTTTATATCCCGGCTTATCCTTTTTCCTGCCGGCGTAAGTGCAATCACCTTTTCGGATGTGCTGATGATAAAAGCAGTGATTGGCCTTAATCTAGCTTCCTGGTTCACGACCAACCATCCTACCGCGGATGCGATGAATACTGATCCTATAATATCAGCCGGATAATGCACACCCACGAAAATTCTCGAAGCTCCTGTTAGTATTGCAAATGCAAAAGCTGCATATCCTAAACGCTTCATACGTTGCAAAAGCACAATGGCAACTGAAAAGGCTAATAAGGCATGGTCGCTGACAAAAGAAGATTCCGTCGCACTGTGTGCAATCAGCTGATGAACACGATGCGTGACAAACGGTCTTGCATGCCAGTAAAACAGATGGATTACGCTATTTGCAATTAGTGTCAGTAAAAATGTGACAGCTGTAAGGATGACCGTTGTTTGCTGGTAATGACCTTTGCCAAAAATAGACTCCCTAAGCCATACAATCAGCAAAGCTCCTGCAATAATGAATGGTGACTGATTGGCAATGAAAATCATCAGAGAATCGAGCCATTGATGCTGACCTGCTAGATCGTTGAAAATTTTAAAAAATGTATAATTCATAAGAAACCCCTCATATCTTGACTTGATATGTTTAGTATAGAAGCAAGCCATTTGACAGACATGAAAGAAAGCTAAAAAGTTAATGAGAGGTATATGAGAAATTTCTCATTTTGAAAATATCCAAAAAGCACTCCCATGAGGTAGAATAAAGGGTTCCGTTTTGAGGTGCTATTTCTTAAAATACGTGCCGAAATGACAGTCGTATTGGCATCGTTATTTGTATATAACTGACTCCCTTTAAATAAGATGTCTTGTCTTTTAATGGAGTAACCAGCAAAAGTAAATAAGCGGAGAGTTTCCGGTTAAATGCAGAATAGAGCTCGTTTTGGGGAAAATAAGGGGAGGTTTTCCGGTTATGCAAAGCAAAATCATCCATTTTCGAATTTTTCGGGACAATTGGCGGAATTTCTGCGTCTATTTAAGCCTTTTTTAATAATAATCACTAATTAAGCGAAATTTTTCCGTCTATTTATCAGCTTGGGTGCTTAACCTGATTCCCCAAACGGATAAGTGCGAGCCCTCATGATCCTAGATGCAGGAATCAGCAGCTTATAAAAATGTGGAGAAAAAGCGAAATAGTAGCATAAATAACCCCCTTTGAAAGCACGAAGAAATTAGCACCTAAACCTGAAATAACAGTAATTTAAGCACACAAAACTGTTAAATTGATCATATTATTTTATAGCTTTTAAATGTTGAAGATGGATTCCGATGTGTCCTACACCAAGCACTATCACCGATACAAAAAGCCAAATCACCTTCCCATAAATACTTAATAATAGAAATGCCATTATCGGAAGGCTCGCACTTGCTACAGGGAAGCCACAAAAACTGCCATAGAAGCTCTTTAAGGTATGCTTACCTTTAAAATATCGAATCCAGTTTATCTCATAAAAAAGCATAAGGACAAAGGAAATAACAAGCCAAAAACTCCATAAATTAATCGAACCAATATTAAAATCACTGAAAATCAACGCAACACACGTTACGCAAACTTGTCCAACCCGTTCAAAAAGCAACAGTGTCTTATTTTCCTTTATAACAAAACTTTCATAACCCTCTGGTCTATTTTTAGTCCATATAATGTTGGGTATAAACAACATCAATAAATAAATACAGCCTACATATGAAAATCCAAAATGCCCCATTATCTACCTCACTCCTCATGGCAAGTTCAAAGTGCATAATTTCATAAATTTAAGGAACAGAAACTCTCGAATTAAGATTACTTATAGTTCGATAATATACCTTTTTCGAAAAAATATTATAATGAAAAGTGATAATTTTTTGACTATTAATTTAACTAACCCCCATTAATTTAAGTTTTGATTCTTCCTGATGACACTCCCTTTTTTTTTCATTCCCCATCACCACTAGCTGTGATTTTCATATTCTGTATTACATCCAGCAGGGCGAATGCCCTTGTTGGGTAAATGAAAGGGGGGGAATGAAATGCTGATTGAGCTAACAGCTCTTCATTGGATATATGTGGCCTTTATTGTTCTTATTATCGGGTTCATGGTAATGAGAAGGGACACGAGCATTATTTGTATTGTGGGGATATTCTTGATTGCCCTTACCGCCACTGGCAGTTTAAGTCATTCAATTAGCAGTATTTTTAACAGTTTTAGTTATGCCATTACAGAATTATTATCTACCATACTCGTAATCTCCATTATTGTCGCGATGAGCCATACCTTAACGACCACCGGTATCAACGATGTCATGATCTCACCCTTTAGGAAATTAATACGCAATCCTACCCTTGCCTATTGGACAATTGGGATCTTAATGATGGTCATTTCCTGGTTCTTCTGGCCATCCCCTGCAGTTGCCCTATTAGGCGCCGTTCTTCTTCCAGTTGCGATTAGAGCAGGACTGCCGGCATTAGGTGTCGCCATGGCAATGAACTTGTTCGGTCATGGGATTGCTTTATCAGGGGATTTTGTTATACAAGCAGCACCAAAGCTTACGGCAGATGCAGCGGGACTTCCTATTCAAGATGTCATCAATGCCAGTATTCCATTAGTGTTTATTATGGGTCTTGTGACAACGGTTACAGCCTTCTACTTTTTAAAACGGGATATGAAGAAAGGGGTTCTCAAGACCTCTACTGGTGTTCTGCCTGAAACACCATCAGAAACTACTGACCAGCCTCACCTCTTATCACTAGCTCAAAAACGATTCTTTGCGATAGTCGTTCCACTATTATTTGCGGCTGATGTTGCAGCGATGTCTATCCTCGATTTGACCGGTGGTGATGCAACTGCCTTAATTGGCGGAACTTCCATTCTAATTCTTCTATTAATTACATTAACAAGTCATAAAAGCAAAGGGCTTGAAAAAACAACCCATTTTTTAATTGAAGGCTTCCAATTTGGATTTAAGGTCTTTGGACCCGTTATTCCAATTGCCGCATTCTTTTATTTAGGTGATAGCGGCTTTTCAAAAATCATTGGAGATTTTCTTCCAAAAGCATCTCAAGGAATTGTGAATGACTTGGGTATTGCTATTGCCAATATTGTGCCATTAAGTAAAACGGTTGGAGCCATCACTTTGACTACAGTAGGAGCCATAACAGGATTGGATGGTTCGGGATTCTCGGGAATTTCTCTTGCCGGTTCGGTTGCTGGTCTATTTGCTGTTGCCATTGGCAAAGGTGCCGCCACACTGACTGCACTAGGGCAAATTGCAGCTATCTGGGTTGGAGGCGGAACACTCGTGCCATGGGCTTTAATTCCTGCGGCAGCCATTTGTAACGTCGATCCATTCGAATTAGCCAGAAGAAACCTTGTCCCCGTATTTATCGGGCTTGTCGTCACGACAATTGCTGCTATATTTTTAATATAAATAATGGCCGGCTTTTTTGCCGGCCACTTTCGTTTAAGTAAAAGAAATACAAAATACTATAAAGATGTTAAAATAGTTTGAAAATAAACTCTTTGGGAGGAATTACATATGTTAAACGAGCTATTTACTAAATTAGAAAGTTACTATGACGAAATGGTCTCGATCCGCCGCTACATGCACCAGCATCCGGAATTATCATTTCAGGAATACAGCACCGCTAAATTCATTCAAGATTATTATGAAAAACTTCATATTGAAGTAATGGGGAATGTTGGCGGGAATGGGGTTGTTGCAAAAGTTTACGGAAAAAAACCAGGAAAAACAGTGGCATTACGGGCAGACTTTGACGCGTTGCCGATTCAGGATGAAAAGGATGTCCCATACAAATCACTTGTACCAGGAGTCATGCATGCCTGTGGACATGACGGTCATACCGCGACACTGCTTGTCCTTGCGAAAGCATTAAATGAACTTCGTGAAGAGCTTGAAGGAACCTATGTTTTTATTCATCAGCATGCAGAAGAATATGCTCCCGGCGGGGCGGCACCGATGATTGAAGATGGCTGTTTGGAAAGTGTCGATGTGATTTTCGGTACGCATCTATGGGCAAGTGAACCGACAGGCACTATCCAATATCGAACAGGCCCCATCATGGCGGCGGCTGACCGATTTGAAATTGAAATTCAGGGCAAAGGCGGTCATGGGGCGCAACCGCATAAAACAAAGGATGCCATCGTTATAGCATCACAACTTGTATTAAATCTCCAGCAAATCGTCAGCCGTAAGGTAAATCCAGTTGAATCAGCTGTTGTCACTGTTGCTTCTTTTACAGCTGAAAATGCCTTCAATGTCATCGCTGATAAAGCAAAATTAGTAGGAACTGTCCGAACATTTAATGAAAATGTAAGGCAATTGATTGAAGATGAGATGGGACGAATCATTCACGGCACTTGTTACACATCTGACAGTGCTTATAAGTATGATTTTGTAAGAGGTTATCCTGCAGTAGTCAACCATGAAAAGGAAACAGAATTTATAATTAGCTGTGCACGGGATATTGAAGAAGTGCAAATTATCGAAGAAACCGAGCCCCAAATGGGTGGTGAGGATTTTGGCTATTATTTACAAAAGGTTCCGGGTACCTTCTTCTACACCGGTGCAAAACCAGTTACCAATGATGAAGGATATCCCCATCATCACCCCAAGTTTGATATAGATGAAAAAGCGATGCTCATCGCTGCAAAAACTCTTGGAACAGCAGCAGTCCGAGTCCATAAGGAATGAACCACAAAAATCCCCTGTCTCGTTAGAGTTCAGGGGTTTTTTGCAATAACCGTATGCGGTAGGCATTCATCGCCGTTTCACCTAAATGCTTTAGCAGATTATTATTGGCATAGGCACCAACAAACGCCCCAATGCCCGGCACAAGTTGAAACAATTTTGCAAGGTCAATATAGTCCCGATATTCCTGCTGAAACTTGCGCCAATCCATTTCCACAAGAACCAGCTTGCGGCTTTCCCAATTTTCAATTTCGGATAAGGTATGTTTGCGGATTTCGTCACTTGAAAAAGCCAGTTGAAAAACATGGAGAATAAATAATCTTTCGTCATATTTTCTAGTATCAAACCCGTAAACAGATGCAGCTTCGAACAAAAATTTCATCTCAATCGTTAAAAGTAACGGGAAATCAGCAAGACCTAATAAAATTCCTCCAGCCCCAGTCCCTGCCCCCTCGACCACAGCGGTCTTTTGATAGGAAGATATCTTTTTTCGTGCCAATTCATCTCTTTCAGCAAGGGTTAACCCCTCTGCCTGATTTTTATTCGTTGTCACTTTCGAACCAAGTAACGTGGCTTTCACCATCCCTTTAATGCTCTCTGTCATGACCTCATGAACCTTTTCCAGGATCCATTCGTTAATTTTACCTTGGGCTTTTTTTGATATTCGGTTCATCATTCCTGAACGTCTGGTTAATTTTCGCTTCCATTCTTCCACTTCCTCATAAACCAATAATTCATACTCGTTCAAAATGACCAACCCCCTTTACAGATTATTCTATGCTTCCATACGATAAAAACCGCCCAATCGTGTAAAAAAATCCCCTTCATCGCAAAGGGGAAATTCATAGATTTATGCTTTTAAACGATTTTTTCCATAAAAATAAACAAAGATATAACTAAACACGAGTCCTGCGAGTAAAGTTAGCAGTGAAATAAAAATCTCACCTTTAACTAAAATAAATAATGCGAAGATAACGGCTTGAATCGTTAAGATGATCATTAACAAAAAATGGAACGAAATTGTCTTATAGTTTGACGCAACCGGGTAAATGTCAACCCAGAGTTTATTTTGATGATGATTCCATAACGGCAGCAATTGAAAACCCGTTAAATATAAAAATAAAACACAAAGTAATATTTGTCCCAGGCCAAACGAAATAAAATAGATGGCAAGTGCACCGATCACCGTTAAACGGATAAATAAACCAAGATAATCAGAGGAGCGCAAAAACGTTCGCGAAAATAAATATAAATAAGTCTTTTCTTGTGTGAACGGAATTTTACTGATGAACAAATCAAGCCACTTTCTTCTTTTTACCGTATCTTTCAATTTTGGCACATCAGTAAACATGTTCGCTAAACGATAAAAGGAAGCCATCCTTTTTTCTTCCTGGTCAATTAATTGATCCCATTTTAAGCCCATTTTTCTTGTTCGTGCCAAAAAGCTGTAGTAATAAAAAACCATAATTAATGCCATAATCAACAGAATAATTAGGTTTGCCTGTTTAAATAAAAGATAGGAAAATGCAGCATTTAGTAAGTAGCGAACAACCATATCCCATCTATGTACAGAAGTCTCGACATAATAGTGAATTTTCCAGGTAACGGCTAAATTCCAGACCTTCGCAATAAGTAACACGGCTAAGAATGGAATAAATGAATGAAAACCATTATCGCCGACATGGGCATACATCGGCATAAGGATTGCTAAAACCATTAAGAGAATATAGCCTTGAAAAACAAAGCTCGCAACTCCGGAGCGAAAAAAATATCCTTTTAATTTTTCCTCAAGCGGCAGCAAAAATACATTATCAGCCTCGAGTAAAAAGTTGTAAACTGGGCTGTATGTGAGGAAAAATCCAATGATAACAGCTAAAATAATTTCAGCAGGAAAATCAGTCGGAAGGGATTCAATCCATTTTTGATAAAAAAAGGCTCCTGTTCCAATTAAAAATAATAGGACGATTACGAGATGCCCATTGAAAATATAGCGTAAATATCTACCTAAATCTTTCATCCGGCCGCCGGCGCGATCCTTCCAAAGCTTCTTCTCATCAAACATAATTTTCTTCCTTCGTCAATTGAATATACAAATCGTCTAAAGAGGCAGTCGGCATTGAAAACTGCTCCCTTAGCTCCGTAAGCGTTCCTTTAGCACGGATCTTCCCTTCATGGAGAATCACAAAACGGTCACAATATTTTTCTGCCGTTGCAAGAATATGTGTCGACATTAAGATTCCTGCACCATTTTCTTTCATCTTTTTCATCAAATCGAGCAGGGACTGAATCCCGAGCGGATCTAAGCCGACAAATGGTTCATCGACAATATAAAGCGAAGGCTGAACGAGAAAGGCACACATGATCATGACCTTTTGTTTCATCCCTTTGGAGAAATGAGCAGGAAACCAGTTTAACCGTTTTTCCATTCGAAACTCCGACAACAGCGGGCTGATTCGCTGTTTATAGGTGGACTCGTCCAGTCCGTAGGCCATGGCAGTTAATTTTAAATGCTCGTCCAGTGTTAGTTCTTCATATAAGACAGGTGTTTCGGGTACAAACGTAAACAAGCGCCGATAGGCTTCTTTGTTTTCTGTAAAGGATTTTCCATTAATTTTGACGGTGCCGCGATGTGGTTCCATTAATCCGATAATGTGTTTGATGGTTGTGCTCTTCCCGGCTCCATTCAAGCCAATAAGTCCGACTAATTCCTTCTCACGTACTTCAAAGGAAACGTCCTTTAATACAGGGTTCCTTGTATAGCCGCCGACAAGACTTTCAATTGTTAATAAAGACATGGCAAACGTCCTTCCGTAGCATGATTATGGTTTTCATTTTAACAAATTCCTTTCAATAAAAATAGGAATTCAATTTTTCTAAACTTTTTTGTATATTTCTTTCATAAGGGGTTATCATAATATTCGAAGGGGAAATAACTTACCTCGATGAAGAAATTCATCAAAACTTGAAATGAGGTGTCTGTCAAAGACAATTTCCTTTCAAACAAGTGAGCTATCAATCGTTTCAGATAAGGGGATGGTTGTTTTGTACACAGTGCATTCAATCCATTTAGAGTTCAACACCAACTGTTTATCTTAAAAAAATAAACGGCAAATGAGGTGTTTACCGCAGATCGCTACCCGTTTTTATAAGTTGGGAAAACATATAAAAACACATATAGGGGATGGTCAGCTTGAACAAAGATGTCTCTTTATAAAAACACTCTATGAAAAATGAGGTGTTTATCAAAGAACACTCCTAAATGAACGTTAAAATTGAAGCAATTCCCCTTCGGGAAGGCGGGATTCCATGCGAATCCTGCCTTTTTCTTTTTTATCCCATGACATTATGGTAAAATAAGACAAACATTTAAAGGGGTTGTCGATAAAATGAGCGATTGTATTTTTTGTAAAATTGTTAATGGTGAAATTCCTGCCGCAAAGGTTTTTGAAAATGAGCATGTCGTAGCGTTTATGGATATCAGTCAGGTGACAAAAGGGCATACCCTTGTGATTCCTAAGGTACATAAAGAAAACGTATACGAATTAACGCCAGAAATCGCAAGAAACATTTATGAAGTTGTCCCCTCTATTGCTAATGCTCTCAAAAAGGAATTTGAGCCTGCTGCAATGAACACAATCAATAATAATGGTGAACTTGCCGGCCAGACTGTTTTTCACTTCCATATCCATTTGATTCCGCGCTATGGTAAAGGAGATGGTCTGGGAGTGGTATGGAAAAGCAATCAAAGCGATTATACACCACAATTATTACAAGAAATGGCAGCGGCTATTCATAAACAGCTGTAAACTTGTGTTGTTAAAACCAATTTTCTGAAAATTATATCTTTATGAATATTATCGTAATATGTTATAATGAATCTAAGTTTTTCGCTGCAGGCAATGAGTGTACTGCAGGAGGAACAAATTAGCTTAGGATAGCAGAGGAGAGATGAGAAATGAAAACAAAAAATCTAGTCATTTTAGCACTTTTAGCGGGGATTGGGGTTGTATTGCATACGGTAATGCCAAACTTCCTTGGTATTAAACCAGATATGATGCTGGCGATGATGTTTTTAGGAATTATTCTTGTACCAGAAGTAAAAAGTGTCATGCTAATGGGGATTGTAACTGGTGTTTTATCTGCATTAACCACGGGATTTCCTAACGGACAGATTCCCAATATAATCGATAAGATTTTCACTTCATTAATCTTTTTCGGTTTATTCCTGATCTTGAAGAAATTTGTTAAGCCTATTGTTAGTGCTGCTATTTTAACTGCAGTTGGAACATTAGTTTCAGGAACAATCTTTTTAGGTTCCGCCCTTTTACTTGTTGGATTACCAGGGCCTTTCGCAGCATTATTTTCAGTAGGGGTTTTACCTGCAATCGCACTAAATACTGTTATCATGGTTATTTTGTTTCCAGTAGCTCAATCTATTTTCAAAAGATCTAAAATATCATCAGCTTCCATCATCCAAAAGTAATGCACGGGGCTCTCTTTTTAAGAAAAGAACCCCGAGGGGTTCTTTTCTTAAATTACATACTAGAGGGCTTCTATAAAAGTTTTGAAAGTAAGAAAGCGGCTAATAGGAACATGCCGCTAACACCAGCCAAGGCAGCTGCTCTTTTCTTTAATACTCGTTTTGGCGGATACACACCGGGTCTTTTTAAATCAAATAAATATTTAGATGATCCTAAAAAAAGAATAGCACTTACGATAAATAACGTTACAGCTACGCTCTTCATCCTTTTTGACCCCCTACTTATTCGAACAATCGTTGTAACTATTTATATGTTTTACCATTCGTTCCTATGAACAAGGTCTATTTTTAGCAGGATAATTATGTGAAAACTATTCGAAAAAAATTTTTATATTGAGTTTTTTCAAAATTCAATATAAAATAAAAATTAATATCTTTATTAATTTTTATTTTATTGGCATAATGATAATAGAGAAATATAAAAGTAGGTGAAATTGGGGATGACTGAGAAACAATATTCAATGAAGGAAGCCATGATCTTTAGTCAGAGAATTACACAATTAAGTAAAGCATTATGGAAGTCGATTGAGAAAGACTGGCAGCAATGGATTAAGCCTTATGATTTAAATATTAATGAGCATCATATTCTTTGGATCGCCTATCATTTAAATGGCGCCTCCATCTCGGATGTGGCAAAATTCGGAGTAATGCATGTATCAACAGCTTTTAATTTTTCAAAAAAGTTAGAAGAACGAGGTTTGTTGAAATTTTCTAAAAAGGAAAACGACAAACGTAATACGTATATTCAGCTCACTGAAGCCGGTGAAGAGATTTTGCTTAAATCAATGGAAACATATGAACCGAATAAAAATGCCGCTTTTTCCGGTGCTTTACCGCTAAGGGAATTGTACGGGAAGTTTCCAGATATTATTGAGATGATGGCGATTATTCGCAACATTTACGGTGAAGATTTTATGGAGATCTTTGAACGTTCATTTCATAATATTGAAAGTGAATTCATTGAAGAAAATGGACAGCTGAAAAAGGCAAAAAAGACAGAGCAAGAATTAGCGTAAAACCTCCATTATAAATATTTTTCGAACTCCAGAAATAGAGGCTTGTATAAATTCTGGAGCAGGCACGCCCTTATTACCTCTTCCATTTTCAGGTTAGCTGGTAAAGCAGCTGATAATTGTTCAAAAAGCGGATGAAAGTAAACATACCCTTCCGCTTTTTGTTCTTCTAATTTCATGCTCAATTTGTCACATAAATCAAAGAACTTTTCTGTTTCCTGCTCGTTTAAACCATTTTCAATGACAAGCTTATAAAATTCAAGCTTGGGATTGTTTAGCAGTTTTACAAACAGCTTTTGGTGATATTCAAGAAGATGGATTCTTTGCCATAATACTTTATATTCATTCATAACCATAGCCCTCTTTCCAAACCTTTACATGATCCTTTTTTACATTATTCACCTTTTTGAGAGTTGGGTAAACCTCTTCTAATACTTTGGATTAGTTTACTGATGAAAAAAGTCTAACATTCTTCCATTCTTTTTGACTATCTTTTTTGTTTGATTTTTGGTATTGTATTAAGCATAACACGAACAACAGGGAGGGAATCAATGATGATCTCCGTTTTTATTGTCTTCGCTATTTTTATTTTGTTTTATGTAAATAAAATGACCAATTCTCTTTGTATTCAAAAGGAAATACCGGAAGAAAACCAGCATAAGGTCTTCCGCACCATTAATGTTCTTATCACGATCTTACTGATATCATCATACCTGGAAATTTTGTATACATAATCCACCTGTGAAAATAATACGAATGGTTTGGATTAGTAAATATGAAAACAACTAAAAAAAGCGAAGCGATGAGGAAATTCTCATCGCTTTTAGTTTACACTTTTTTTCTTAATAAACAAAAGAAGCCCCAATGATAATTAACAAGATGAAAAGGACGACAATTAATGCAAATCCTCCACCGTATGCTGCACCACCAGACATATATTTTTACCTCCTTTTCCATTTGCTAAGATATACTATTCATGCTGTATTCATTTCGTTTAGGCACTTAGCTTATTTTATGGGAAAAGTCCCGCGCCCTTTTAGACATTTTTTTAATGCTCCTAGCTTTAATTTTTGCAGCGGTTCCAATTTATGTTATAGTAAGGGATGTGGACAAATAGCCCATAAGAATTTACTGTTTAGGAGAGATACAGCATGAAAAAATGGATATTAGCCCTTTCATTAGCTGGCGGGGTTCTGGTATTAGGTGCATGTAATCAAGGTGGTTCTAAAACTGTAGTAGAGAGTAAGGCTGGAAATGTAACACAGGATGAGTTATACAACTCGATGAAGGAAAAGATCGGTGACCAAGCCCTTCAACAGCTTGTATATGAAAAAGTTCTATCAAAAAAATACAAAGTAACAGATAAAGAACTTAATGATAAGATCAACCAATTAAAATCAGACCTAGGTGCAAATTTCGAAACAACGCTTGCCCAATATGGCTATAAAAGCGAAGATGATTTAAAGAAAACAATGAAGCTTGGAATGATGCAAGAAAAAGCAGCACTGAAAGACGTAAAAGTGACTGACAAAGAATTGAAGGATTATTACGATAGCTATACCCCAGATATAAAAGCTCGTCATATCCTTGTTAAAGATGAAGCAACTGCAAATGAAGTGAAGAAAAAGCTTGATGAAGGTGCAAAATTTGAAGATGTTGCGAAAGAATATTCAACAGATACTGCTTCTGCTCAAAATGGCGGTGATTTAGGTACTATCAATAATACAAATAAAGCGCAATATGATGCTGACTTTATCAAAGCAGCCTTTGCCCTTAAGGCGAAAGAAATTAGCGCACCTGTCAAAACACAATTTGGCTATCATATTATCCAAGTAACAGAAAAACAAGAAAAGAAGCCTTTTGCTGATATGAAAAAAGACATTGAATATCAAGTGAAATCATCTAAATTAAAGACTGAAGATATCAATAAAGTCATGCAGCGTGAACTTAAAGCAGCGGATGTAAAAGTAAGCGATAAAGATTTAAAAGACGCGCTTAAGCCACAAACCTCTGCAGCACAGCAGTAAACAATAAAAGCGGAAGTGCCTGACCAGGCGCTTCCGCTTTTATTATTGGCTAGCTCCAGCACCTAGGCGCTGGAGCTTTTCTTATTCCCCTGTTACCTTTAGTTCCTCACGCATTTCCTTCTCACGTTCAAGGCGCGTAATATAGATTTCTCCCTCGCGCTCGATATTTTCCATTTCTAGCTGCCGTTCTTCCCTGCCCGTTTTGATTGCCATAAGGGCACTAATTACAATTCCAACCACGACTGCATAAATCCAAATAGGTATAGTCAACTTCTCTTGCTCCCTTCTCTAGTGGTTGTCCACTTTGTATTACAACTTATTCGGTTTTTCTAAAATTATTCGTTTCTACTTAAAAAAAATAACCCTAAAATGGGTTATTTTAATCTACTTATGAAACACTGGCTTATAAAATGACCGATTATCCAAGGCAAAAATTCGTTCAGAATATTCACCGGGCTTTACTCTTTCTAATGCACGGTCAAGCATGTTCATTTTTGCATCAAGATTATCGATATAATGAAGGATTTCTGCTTCCTTGATTAATGGCGGTTTGGGACTGCCCCATTCCGCTTTCCCATGATGACTAAGGACAAGGTGTTGTAAAATTAATACCTCTTCACCGGAGATTCCTAGTTCCTCAGCTGCCTTGCCAATTTCGGTAATCATTATCGTGATATGTCCAAGCAAATTTCCCTCTATCGTATAAACCGTTGAAACTGGCCCTGATAATTCCATTACTTTCCCCATATCGTGTAAGATCACTCCGGCATAGAGCAGATCCTTATCGAGACTAGGATATAATGATGCAATCGCTTTGGCCAGGTCAAGCATGCTGACAACGTGATAGGCAAGTCCTGAGACAAACTCATGATGGTTTTTAGTAGCGGCCGGATATTCTAAAAACGCCTTTTGATGTTTCTTTATTAAATGGCGAGTTATTCGTTGGATATTAGGATTTCTCATTTCAAAAATATACTGTGTCAGTTTGCTGACCATTTCTTCCTGACTTAGTGGAGCGGTCTCAAGGAAGTCATCCAGCTTCACCCCATCCGTAGGGCCAGTTTTCCGGATTTGACGAATTTTCAGTTGACTCTTACCACGATAATTTTGAAGATCTCCAAGAATTTTCACAATATTTTGGGGAGCATAATTCTTTATATCCTCTTCACTGGCATCCCAAAGCTTTGCCTCGATTTCCCCGCTTTGATCTTGCAGAATTAACGTCAAAAAAGGCTTACCATTACTCGCAATCCCTTTTGTTGAATTTTTTATTAAGAGAAATAATTCAACCTGTTCTCCAACCTCATAATCTAATATACCTTTTCCCAACCTATCCACGCTCCTTCCCATATTATGAGTATAACATATAGTCCTATTTCTCTAGTAAATAACCTGAACAGCACCTTTTTCTATTGAAAGAATATTTTCCCTCTGGAAAAGGGGTAGTAAGTGTGCATGGCAAGTAAAAAATAATAGTTGATTTCGCTCTAGTGTTTTAAGTAGTTCAATCACTTTACTTGTTCTTTTTGCATCAAAATTAACAAAGCTATCATCAATGATAATCGGAAACTGATATTTTTCATAAAGCGTTGTTGCCAATGCAAGTCGAATGGACACATATAACTGCTCCATTGTTCCCTGGCTTAACTCTTTTGCTTCAAATATGGTATGATCCTCTCGCTCAACAAGAAAACCGGAACCCGCCTTTTGCAGGTGAATTTTACGGTAGCTGCCATTCGTTAGAAATAACATGTATTCTTCCGCTTTGGAGAGCATCCTTGGTAAATGAACGCTTTTATACTTATCAATCGTTTGCGCCAAAATCTGTTGGGATAAACAATAGACAGACCACTCTTTCGCTGCCTCATCTAGCTCAAACTTTTTCTGCTTATAGTGATGGAGAATGTCAGAATACACGCCGCCTTCTTCCAGTATTTGAATCTCGTAGCTTATGGAAGCTTGGTGCTCTTGAAGTTCTTTTAATTTTGCCTGCAATTGCTGTGCTTCAAGATTATATCCTGAGATTACTTCATCACTATCATGAATAGATAAATAGCTTTCCCTTACCTGTTCAGGAAGAATAGAGTACTGCAGCTGACTTTGAAGATAGTCATGCCTTTCAAGAAGCTGAGCATGTTTTTCAGCCTTTTCCCCAAGTTCATAGAATAGCTGCTCTGTTTCAGTCTTAGCAATTTGGAGAAGCTTGTCATGTTCGGCTTGTAATAGCACCAATTCTTGTGACTTTTGCTTAAAGTCAGCTGTAAGGTCATCAAGCTTCCCGATCCTCTCCTGGCTCTTTATTTGCTTTTCATGCTCTTCCTTCAGCTTGTTTCTGAGAAGGTAGGCCGAATTATGCAGATCTAAGCCCTTAACCTGTAAAAAACGATTCTCATATGATTTAAGTCCTTCTCCTATTTGGGTTTGATGCTGATTAATTTGTCCCAGTCTTGTATGCAATTGATTTTTCTCGCGGTAAATAGATTTACATTGCTCGATTAACTCAAAAGCTTCTTGTAAAAACGATACAGCAATATATTCGGGTATCTTTAGTTCACTACTTATCGATAACAGCTTTTCTTTATTTTGAGCCGACTCTATTTCCCATTCATCCAATTTTGTTAATGCCTTAGTGTATTGGGGATGCTGTTGCTTTAGGCTCATTTTTAACATTTGCAGCTCTTCACGTCTTTGATTATCCAGCTGTAATTGATTCTCGAGCTTAGTAATATCCAAATATTTTGCTGACTCAAGCTTTTGCTTTAGCGTTGTTTCCTTTTCTATTAAACCATTAAGTGTCTGCTTCACTTTTTCTTCTTTTATAGGCTTTGTGCTTTTCAACATAAAAATTGCGATACCTACACAACCAAGCACACCGAAAAACAAGAGAACCCATTGCTTTGTGAACATGCCATACAATAGCAGCCCTAATAAAATGAACTCAAACAGAAAAAACTGGAGCCTTTTCTGCTTATTCATGCTTTCACTTACGGCCCTATCTCGTTCATTTGCTTGCTTAAAAATCTCAATTTGCTCCTGTAAGGATTTTAATTCCCATTCCATGCTTTTTTTATCATTATTTACACTTACTTGCTCTTCAAGCAGTAACCGCTCCTGTTTGGCAAGGACTTGCCTCTCTACAAATCGAACATCCTTTTCTATTTCTTCTAATGCGTTTTTTTCTTCCTGATACCGTGCCTCTAGCTCTTTCTTTACTTCTTCGAGTTTTTGCCGTTTTCGGGAAACGATCTCGACCTGATTTTTCATATATATATTTGTATTAATGGCAAGGATCTCTTCTTCATTTAAAGGTAAATGAAGCTTTTCTCTTATAATGGACAGTTTATCCTCTAACTCAGCTAGTTTGGCTTCACATTGCTGCTTCTCTAGATTCCATTGCTCCATTATCGGTACCTGATCAAGCAATGTTAAAATGGCCGGCTCATTTTCAAGCAAAGAAATATTTGGCTCAATTGCCGTTAATTCCTGTTTCATATTTTCAATTCTTTCGGAAATACTTATGACCTCAGCATCATAGGGGTGGATCAGTTGATTTAGTTTCTCAATTCTTTCAATCCCGCGAGCCGGAAACTCGATTTCCCCCAGTTCGTTTAACTCCTTATTTACCCGCCTGTCCTCTTTGACGATTGGTTCAATTCTCTTCCATTCATTTAATTCCCCGACCTTTTTGCTAATTTCCTGAAGCGAGTCAGTTATGGCTGCCATTTCTTGTTGCAGCCACTCTTTCTTTGTCACCAAGCTTTCATATTCCTTATTTTTTGCTGCCGCTTTTTTCAATTCTCCGCTTATTTCATGAAGGGCTTGTAATTTTTCATTCAAAAACGGTTTCTTACCTGATGGCTTAAAGCGTGAATCTAACTCTTTTTGCAGGAAGGTTTCAGCTTTTGATAATTGTTCTGTACCCAATGTTCCCGCTGAGAATAGAAATTTGCCGATGTCCTCATCCTTCAATTGGTGTATGTTTTGCAAGCCTTGCAAATTAAAGGAAAAAATGGCTTGGAATAAAATTTTATCAAAATTTGCTGTAAGTTCTTTTAAAAGTTCTTCGCCGCCAATTGTTCCCGTATCCATGACTACCTTTACATCGCCTGCCGCTTTTCCTTTAATCCGCTCAATAACTGCGTATCCGTACTCTTCATGATAAATTCTAATTTTACCGCCGTATTTGCTGTTATGTTTAGGCTCATAGCGCAGGTCAGATTGTTGCTTTGTCGGGAACCCGAAAAGAATACTATGAATAAATGCCATAATGGTAGACTTGCCTGCTTCATTTTCGCCATAGAATACTTGAAAATCACTAAGGTTCGTGATTTTTACATTTTCCAATTGTCCGTAGCCGTAGATGTGCATCTCAATAATTTTCAAACAATCACCCCTTCTTTATGATTGATAAAGTAATTCAATGAGGATTTTCTCCGCCTTTTCAAGCAGTTCATCTTTCTCTTCTAGTGATAAATGGGACAAATATTTTCTCCCTAACGGATGCTCATACAAAGGCGCTAACGCGGAATCAAACTGATCGAAATGATCAATGGTTTCAAATAGCTCTGCATAAAAATTGGCTTCTGTTTTTAATTGCTCTTTATCGATTTGCTGACCTTCCGTGATAGTTAAGTCCACAATCCAAACAAAGGACTCCTCATCCTTTTCATCTTCTAATAAGAGTTCTAGAAGTTCCCCGTTCAAGCTTCTTTTTTCACGATCATCGGGTAGATACATATTTTTCAAAAACAGTGTGACCAGTGTTCCCCTTTGATCTCTTCGAATAGTGTTAATGGTTGTTTGGCATAAATGAAGAACATCATGAAAACTGTTCGCTGCAGCAGCATCAATTATCACTTCCTCCCAGACCATATCGGATGATTCGATAAAATCCATTTTTGCATCAAGGTCTGTCAATGTGACATGATAAAATCCTTTACTGCCCAACTCTTTCTTATTTCTTCCTTGAATATTGCCTGGATAGATAATCGGGGGATTTTCAGCCAAAACAGCCCGTTTATGAATATGTCCCAATGCCCAATAATCAAAGTCTTTATCCTGTAAATCCTTGACCGAAAATGGGGCATAGTTGTCATGCTCCGTTCCGGCACTTTCATTACCATGAAGAATACCAATATGAAAATCTGCCCCCACTTTCTTTTTATAATCATCTATTTTACGATCGAACACATGCCGTGTTGTGTAACTAAAGCCATAAAGATGGACGCATCCACCGCTCTTCGTATGGAGCACCTTTGTTTCAACTTCACTATGAAACACATGAACATTCGCCGGCATGTCCAAATGCACCCAAGACCCATTCAAATGATCATGGTTTCCATGAACAACATAAACGGGTATTTCCTTTTCAGCCAGCTTCAACATTTCCTTTCGAAAACGCGATTGCGCCCGTAAGCTGCGATCCTCCCCATCGAATAAATCCCCCGCTAAGATGACAAAATCAACCTGTTGCTCGATAGCAGCGGCCGTCAGCTTGTTCAAAGCTATAAAGGTGCTTTCTTTCACCCTAGAAAAGATATTGGCCGGTAAATGTTTTAATCCGATCATCGGACTGTCCAAATGTAGATCCGCTGCATGAATAAACGATATCTTTTTCATAAAAAATTCCTTTCACCGTCTTTTCTCCATTGTATCACCTTCGAAATACGAATGCACGTTCTTATATAAAAATAATATAAGGCCTTACCGAACCCGGTAAAGCCTTAAAAACTATTTATTCTTTGTCAATTGCAATGCCTTTTTAATATCTTTATAGGAATTAGACTTCCCGTACATTAAGACGCCGCCTCGATAGACACGGGCACCAAATATGGCTAAGACTGCAATGGTTGCAACGAGTATAGCGATTCCCAAGATAGCCTCCCAAGCCGGGATTGTCAGCATACCGACACGCAAGAACATAATCATCGGTGTGAAGAAGGGAATATAAGACGTGGCGGTAATAAATGGTGCATCAGGTTTACCAAGTCCAAACATCGCAATCATAAATCCTGCCACTACCATCAGCGTCATTGGCGTAATCATCTGCTGTACATCCTCAATCCGGCTGACAAGTGAACCCAAAAAGGCTGCAAGCGTCGCATAAAGGAAATAGCCGAGAATAAAGAAAATGACGGCATAGATGATGGTGGCCGTTGGGATATCACCAAACCCGTAAACACCAAAAAAGCCTTCTTTTAATGATTCCATGTTTTTGGTTAACGAGAAGTAACCGACTATCAGAAATGCTGCTAATTGCGTCAGACTTAACAGACCGATGCCTACTATTTTCGCAAACATTTGCTTGATTGGTGAAACACTTGAAATTAATATTTCCATTACCCGTGAGGACTTTTCTGTAGCTACCTCCATCGCAATCATATTAGCGTACATAATAACCGCAAAATAAATGATAAATAGGAGTACGTAAACAAGTCCCCGAGCCTGATTCAGTTCCTCTTCTGTTTTGGCATTCTTCTCAAGCGCCACTTTTTCAAAAGAAACAGGTTCATAAAGCTTTTGAAGCTGTGCCGGTGCCAAATTAATCTGGGAAGCTGCCAACATCGTTTTGACTTGCTGCAATGCTGTTTGTAAATCATTAAATAGTGAGGAGTCCGCGATGCTCATGGCTTTATAGGTTGCTATTGGCAGTTTTTCATCATTAAGCCCCAATTGAATAACGCCGGAAACATCCCCTTTTTCTACTGCTTTCTCCGCTTCCTTCTCACTACCGTTGTAAAGTTTTAGGTTAATATCTTTGTTAATTGATTTTAGCTGTTGTTTAAAAGGTTCGTAAAGCTGCCCGCTTTCATCAAGTACGGCAACATTCTCTTTTCCGCCATTTTTATCAAATAAACCTATTATATTATTAATATTTGTTAGGGCGAGGACAATCAAAACAGTGATGACCGTCGTAACGATGAACGATTTACTTTTCAGTTTGTTTAGATAGGTATGAAATAAGATAATCCAAAAGCTATTCATAAGAATTACCCACTTTCTCGATAAAGATATCATTTAAAGAAGGCTCTTCGAGGGCAAATTTTCGGATGAATCCATTATCGACTATCTCCTTTAAAATACTTTCTGCCACTTTCTCTCCTTCTATTTGTAAAAGAATCCCTTCCATTGTTGGTGTTGCTTTTACAACCCCAGGATAATCTTTCAATGAATCTAAAGAAAAATCAGCATGGATGATGAGATTCTTTTTGCCAAACTCACGTTTAATCTCCTTTAAGGCTCCATGAACGACAGGCTTTCCTTTATGCATTATACAAAGATGCTCGCACATCTCCTCGACATGATGCATTTGGTGGCTGGAGAATACTATGGTTGCCCCATTTTGCTTAAGGTTTAAGACAGCATCCTTGAGCATTTCCACATTGACCGGATCAAGCCCGCTAAATGGTTCGTCGAGAATTAATAATTTGGGTTTATGTACAACAGCGGCAATGAATTGAATTTTCTGCTGGTTCCCTTTTGACAGCTCCTCAACTTTTTTGTTTTCATACTCCGGAATTTTAAATCGCTCCAGCCAAGATTTTAATTCAATCAGTGCCTCACTCTTTTGCATCCCTCTTAATCTCGCTAAATAGACGATTTGATCTCGAACTTTTAGCTTCGGGTATAATCCTCTTTCTTCGGGAAGATAACCGACTAAATGGCTGGTAGAATAATCAATCGGCTGCTCATCCCAGGTTATTTTTCCAGCGGTACTATCGAGTAAACCTAAGATCATCCGAAACGTAGTTGTCTTTCCAGCCCCGTTTGCCCCTAAGAAACCAAACATTTCTTTTTCAGGGATCGTTAACGATAAATCGTCAACGGCCGTAAATTGGCCAAACCGTTTAGTAACGTGTTCAAGTTTAAGAACCATTTCCCCACACTCCTTTCCTTCTTTATTACGAATATAACATAGATTGGTTTCATTTTCCTTTTTGCACTATTTTAAGAATTGTGCAAAAATAGTAATATATAAATTTTTTAAAGGGGTTTTTGTAATGAAGTTTTATAAATTAACCGCGTTTGAAGCAAATGGAGAAAAGCTTGTAGACGAAACCTTTCAGGCAGAAAATGACGATGCAGCAAAAAAACAAGGGGAACAACTATTAGCAGAGAAAAACTTATTAGAAAAGACACATCGCTGTACTTCACCTACCGGTAAGCTCTTGCTATTCCATTCGTGACACAAGCAGGCGCATGAGTCATTCATGCGCCACTATTTTTATTTTCCTATAAATCGTGGTTTCCTTTTTTCAATAAATGCCTTGATTCCTTCTTGATGGTCAATCGTTTCCCGCATTTTTTGCTGGCCAAATTTTTCTAACTCTAGCATTTTTAATAATTGCGGGCGATTCTTTTCAGCCAATATTTTTTTCGTTTTAATCATTGCCTGAACTGGACGGCTTAGCCAATCTGCGATTCTCGTATCCAAAGCCTCCTGAAGGTCATGATCTGCTACCTCTTGAATCAGCCCAAGCTTAAACGCTTCTTCAGCACCGAGCATTTTTCCATCCCAAATTACCTGCTTGGCCTTTGTCTCACCTAATCTTTTTTCTAAAAAGAAATGAGCACCGCCGTCAGGAATCAAGCCAATACCAATAAAATTCATTGCCAGTATGCTAGTTTTATCTGCGATAATATGGTCTGTCGCCAATGCTAAACTAAAACCCAAGCCCGCAGCGGCACCCGACACAGCACTTATGGTAAGTTTCGGCATGCTATAAAGAGTGATGATTAATTCACTTATGCAATCCATCACTGGAAAGAAATCGCTCTCATTCAGGTTTGAAAGCATTGTTTTAATATCGCCGCCAGCTGAAAAGGCTCTCCCCTTGCCTGTTAGGACAACAATATCGACATCATCAGAATCACTTAATTCCTTTAGTTTGCAAACAAGCCCCTTAATGACATCTGTATCCATCGCGTTTAATGTTTCCGGTCTGTTCATTTCCAGTGTAGCAACGCGGCCATCGACCCGCAAATTTACCTTATCCGTTACAAAATTGATTGACACGGCAAATTCCCCCTTTACATTCATTCAATTCCATTATATATGGAATGACCAAGAATAAAAACAAGCTTTCTTAATATATTGAATTTTCTTTCCTCATTAAAAAGCCAAAGCAAAAGGCAAAGGAAAAATCCCCTGCCCCCTTTTCATTAACTTTTTCGCGATACTTCTTTTTGAACCTGATCACGTAAGGCCATCTTCAGAAATTTTCCAACTGAAGTCTTCGGAATTTCCTCAAGGAAGAGGATTTCATCTGGAATCCACCATTTAGCAAACTGTGGTGTCAGAAATTCTAGCAATTCTTCTTTTGTCGTTTTCCCTTTAAATGCATCCTTTAAGACGACACACGCAAGTGGCCGTTCCTGCCATTTTTCATGAGGTATTGCGACAACGGCCGCTTCAAATACTGACTCATGTGCCATTAGAGCATTTTCTAAATCCACCGATGAAATCCACTCACCACCACTTTTGATTAAATCCTTTGTCCGGTCAACGATTTTTACAAATCCCTCTTCATCAATCGTGACGACATCACCTGTATGGAGCCAGCCATCGTGGAAGGCATCCTTTGTCCGTTCATCTTTATAGTATTCAGAGGCAATCCATGGACCGCGGAGGCATAATTCCCCCATTTCTTTTCCATCCCAGGAGACTTCGCCATCCTTCCCAAGGACTTTCATTTCTAACCCTGGAACAATGGTTCCTTGTTTTGCCCGCAATTCTAGTCTATCTTCATAATTTAATTCTTCTTGGTAGCTTTTTAGAGTGGAAAATAGCGCTAGCGGACTTGTTTCTGTCATTCCATATGCGTGCATGAAAGGTACATTATATTTTTGTTCAAAGGCCTTAATCATCCCTTTTGGTGCTGCCGATCCACCGCATAGAATGCCTCGTAAACTGCTCAAATCATAGGAACCTTCATCAAGTTCTTTAAGTAATCCAAGCCAGATTGTTGGAACACCGCTCGTAATGGTAACCTTTTCTTGTTCAATCAACTCCGCCAATAATTTAGGCGTGAAATATGGCCCTGGAAGCACAAGCGTTGTCCCAAACCAAACTCCAGCAAACGGCATTCCCCAGGCATTGGCATGGAACATGGGGACAACTGTCAATGCAATATCTTTTTCACTTATGGCAGCACTGTCGGCAAGGCCTAATGCCATACTGTGGAGAAAAATCGCTCGATGAGAATAGACAACGCCTTTTGGGTTTCCTGTTGTTGCAGATGTATAGCACATACCAGCCGGATCATTTTCATTAAGATCTGTTGGATAGTTGTATTCAGGATTTGCTTCTTCTAAAAGCTTTTCATAATGGTACACAGGAGAGAGTTTTGTTTCCGGCAATTCTTTTTCATCGGTCATAATAATAAAAGCCTTAACCGATTTTAATTCTGCCGCGCAGCTTTCGAGTAATGGCAGGATGTCTGAGTCAACGAGAAGAACCTTATCTTCTGCATGATTGATAATGTAGGATATATGCTGAGGTGATAAGCGAATGTTGATTGTATGCAAAACGGCACCCATACAGGGAACAGCAAAATAGGCCTCGAGGTGGCGGTGATGATTCCAGGCTAATGTTCCTACCTTTTCACCTTTCGTTACTCCTAATTTGGATAGGCTATTGGCAAGTCTCCTCGTTCTTTCGGCAACTTGTTTATAGGTAAATCTGTGGATGCCGCTTGCCGTCCTTGATACCACTTGTTTCTTTGGAAAATACTTTTCTGCCCTCTCAATCATTTGGGTCATCGTTAAAGGTGTTTGCATCATAACTACTTTCTCCCCCTCCAAAAATGAAAGCGTTTTTATTTACCCCATTGAAGTGTATGGGGCAATCCATGTAAGTATTCGACATTCGGAATAATTTATCCTTTATTAAGAACCATAAAACAAAAAAATCCCCCTGCTCATTTTAAGCAGGAGAATAACCCGTCTAGAATTTTTATTTTATCGTTAGTATAGGCTTCAAAGCCGTCATTATAGGATTTTGGATCTTTTGGATTGGCAAAGTGTGTAATTTTTCCGGTAATCGGGTCAATAAATTTGCTCGCTGCCCCGCAGCCAAGTCCAATAATCGTCTGCTGCTCTTCCATGATCATAATATTATAGATACTTTCTTGATTAGGGAATGAGTAGCCGACATTCTCAAGATTGCCAAGAATGTTCTTTTGTCTGTATAAATAATATGGGACATAGCCGTGATCTTTCGTCCAATCCTGAGCAAGCTCCATCATACTTTCGACTTCTTCACGTTCAGCAACCTTATATTTCGCTTTATTCTTAGTCATTTCCGATGCCCGCTTGAATGACAACGTATGGACAGTCAAAGACTCAGGCATTAACTTTTTCGTTTCGGCTAAGGAATGGGCAAATTCTGATATCCCTTCACCCGGCAGGCCGATAATTAAGTCCATATTTATATTATTCATACCCATTTCGCGTGCTAAATGGTATTTTTCAATTGTTTCGGTAACGGTATGATGTCTTCCGATAGCCTTTAATGTTTCTTGCGTATAGGATTGCGGATTAATACTGATTCGATCAATATGCCACTTTTTCAAGATCTCTAATTTTTCAGGAGTAATCGTATCGGGCCGGCCCGCTTCAACCGTAATTTCACGGATATTTTCTACATCTGGAAACGACAAGTACATTTCCTCATAAAGCATATCCATCTCTTCTGCTGTAATACTCGTTGGCGTACCGCCGCCATAGTATACCGTTGTAATCCGGACTCCATTTTCCTTCAGCCAGGCACCAATTTTCTTCATTTCATAATGGAGCCCGCCTAGGAATGAATCCACAGAGCCTTGCCTGCCGTTAATGGCATAGGCAGGAAATGTACAGTAGGCACATTTTGTTGGGCAAAAGGGGATGCCAATATAAATACTGACTTCTTTTTGCAGTGAATACAGATCCGGAACAACAGCAAGCTGGCGGTCAACGATTTGCTGCATCAGCTCGATTTTTTCGTCTGTAATTAAGTAATCATCCATTAATTGCTGATGAGCGAACTGTATCGGTACCCCTTCTCGCACTTTACGATGAAGTAATTTGGTTGGTCTGACTCCCGTTAAAATGCCCCATTTTTGAGTAATGCCTGTCCAATCTTGAAGAACTGTTAAATAAACATGGGCAACCGCATTTTTTATTTGTTTAAATCTTTCCTTTTCAGAACCTGACGGGAACATTTCCTTTTGATAATCAGAGGCAAGTATTTTTCCGCTTTTGTCTGTTAATTCGGCAGAAACAGAGATATCTTTCTTGACTTGCAAATTAAATATTATTTGTATATCAGCTTCTTCAGCATTTCCCCTGATAATCTTCGTTTCTTCAAAAAATAAATTGGCAATGAGCTGCAGCGGCCGGTTGAATCTTTCATCCTCTATCCCTAGTATTGAAATTCGCAATAATATCACCTTTTCAGTCTAAACTTCCTTAAGTGTACAGAATCGCGAAAACAAGGTCAATACAGTGGATTTATTTACAAAAACAAAAGATACCAAAGGCAATTGCCGATGATATCACTTTGAGGTTATTTTCTTATTATTTTCATCTTTTTTAAAAACTCAATTGGCTGCTGCTTGCGAAAGTGTTCCTTTACCATATAGGCAACACCATGTTCATTTTCTGATCTTGTTACCCAGTCGGAAGCTCGCTTTACCTCAAAGTCGGCATTCCACATTGATACACCAAGACCTGCGGCTTCAATCAAAGGAATGTCATCCAAACCATCCCCGATATAGACCATTTCACTTTTGCGAATGCCTAGTTGACTACCCAGATAGGAAAGGCCGGATAGCTTTGAGGCACCGGCAGGAACAATATCCACCCTTAAGGAATCAAGCTCGATTACATCTATCTCGGTAAACATTTTACCTAGTGCATTTTTAGCGTCTTTTAAATCCCGTTTCTCTTCAAAATAAACCTCAATCTTTGGCGGTGTAACCGGCTGGTCATGTAAATACTCGCTCAAAGAAGAGACAAATTGTTGGGAATAGAAAACAGGATCACCTGTAGTAAAAACCGTTTTTGCTAACAAATGATTGTGCAGCTTTATCTTATTGGCTAAGGAAAATTGTTCATGGACAAGGCGGATTTGACATGGTAATGCCTCTAGAAAACGAACTGTATCATAAGTGATGTCCTCATTGATTCTTTTTACATAGACCGGTTTTGATTCTACCCCAGCAATATAGGCCCCCTGATGTGTAACCAGCGGTGCTTTTATTTTTAACGCCTTAGCCACCTTTTTGGCGGAAGGAAAGCTACGCGATGTAACTAGCGTGACATAAATTCCTTTTTGCTGGACATAGTCAATGGCTTCCCTTGTTGACTTATGAATTTTTCCATTCGTTTGAAGAAGCGTCCCATCAATATTTAACGCGAGTAAGCGATAAATCATGTTGTTGCCCCCTGTTCTTGGTGAAATTGCCTTTCTTTCACTTTTATGACCTTTCACTCATTTATAGAACAGGAAAGATGGAAATGCCCTCAGAACGTAAAAAGCCCTCGATACGAATACCGAGGGCTTATCGAATTGTCCAGCTCCAGCGCCCGCTGACGAGGGCGCTGGCGCATTTCTTGTTTACATGTTTCCGTATAAATCTTCTAATGGTTTCATAATGACCTTGTTTAATTCACCGATAATCATGCTCATCCGCTGCTCTGCTTCCATAAGATGTGAAATTTTTGGATTTTGCTGTACAAGGCCTACTGTTGACTGCGCCTGTTGGATTTCTTGTTCAGAAATATCCTGGCCCATCATTTGTTTTTGCTGCAGATTCATTTGGATTTGACGGAATTGGTCAAACATTTGTTTTGCCTGCGGATCAGCATTCACTTCGTTATAGGCCTGCTGAAGTTGTGTGTACTCAGCGCTTTGACGGATCGCTGTCTCTAACGCATATGCGGAATCATATAAATTTATTGCCATTTATGGACACTCCTTTTTAAGTAAATAATTCTTCACAACTATAACAAACTATTCATTTAAATGCGAGAATGTTCATATCACCATCATTATTCTCTTTACATACATTACTATATCAATGATGAATGCCTATTTACCTGCAAATGAGGAGTGATCATGTCATATTCATTAACCCCGATAAGGATAAAACTGATCCCTAAAAAATGGACAATTAAAGATTGGCAAATCCAAATGTCCAACGTATTGGTTACCCATTTACAATTAAACAAGAACCGGAAGCTGAACATCACAGTAGGGCAAAAAACAATTTCCTCAGAAATACAAATAGCAGAAATAGCAGTTAATGAGATTCATCTTCCCGAACTTATGATAAAGGCTTTTGAGCTTCCTATTCAATGCTATACATTTCAAGCAATCGTTTTTTCTAAAAGTCACACGCTTAAACTCGGGCCAGTGATTGGTTTACTAACCGATTTCAAAAAAAATCAGTTGGACGAACCGCACTTTCGCACCATTCATTTGTTTTGCGAAGAGCTTCATCACGGTATTGTCGAGCATGGCGGCTTCTTTTACGTATTTTCATTTGACAAATTTTCAGACACAGGTTATTACCTTGTGGATGAAAAATGGGTTCCGGCAAAGCTTCCCTTGCCAGATGTCATTTACAACCGGATTCATTCCAGAAAACTAGAAAACTCAAACCCTTATAAGCAGTTTCGCCAAAAACTTGACCAATTCATGATTCCATTTTTTAATGACCGCTTTCTTTCAAAATGGGAAGTACACCAAAAGTTAAGTATTGAAAGTCAGCTATATTCCTATATTCCTGAGACAAAAATATGTTCAAAAGAACTATTTTATGATTTTGCCCAAAAATATGAATCTATTTTTCTTAAACCCATTCATGGCAGTCAAGGCAGAAATATTATCAAAGTAAGCCAGGAAGATAATCAGCATTATACCTTTCGAACTTCATTATCAGAACTGTCTGACCATTTTAATAAAAGATATTCCTTAGATGAAATATATCAACAAATCAAACCGCTGCTTCATCATCAAATCTACATTATCCAACAAGGTATTGCCTTCATAACGCATGAATCTACGACAATGGATTTTAGAGTTCTATGCCACAAAAATCGAAATGATCAATGGATCGTAACATCTACTGTAGCTAGAATTGCAGCGGAGAAGGAGTTTGTCTCCAATTTGGCAAAAGGCGGCACGCTTACAAGACCCTTGAATGCTTTACGAACATCTATGTGTGAAAAGCAATCCTTAGATGTACTTGCACTAATCAAGGAATTGGCCCTCGAAACAGCTGAGGTAATCAGCCGCCACTCAGAAGGGATAACGGGAGAACTGGGCATCGACATTGGTGTTGACCGAGAAGGAAAACCTTGGTTAATCGAGGTCAATTCTAAGCCGTCGAAAAACTTCGAAGATGGTTTAGGAAAAATAAGGCCATCTGCTAAAGCGATTATCCAATTTTGTTCGAAGCTAGCCTTTGATGCGGCTCTAGAAAAGGAGGATCCAAATTGATTATATTTGGAATCATGACATTAAATATGGAAAGTGAACGTTCTTATATAAATGAGATGGCCGGCGTTGCTGAATCGTGCGGCATGGAGGTTTTTCGATTTGTTCCATCTGCGATCAACCCCCGCACCCTTCAGGTAAAGGGGCAAAAATTCGACTCCGAAACCAAGTGCTGGATGGATGCGGAGTTACCGATCCCGAACATCATTTACGACCGCTGCTTCTACGGAGAGGATGAACATTCTAATCAATGCCTGCCAATCGTCTCTTGGTTAAAAAGCAGAAATGATATTACCTTTTTAGGTTATGGTCTGCCTAATAAACTTGACTTGTATTATGCTGTAAAAAACACGCCCTTATCATCCTATTTACCAAGATCACAATCCGTTTCTGAACCCGCGGTCGTTTTAAATGAACTCACAGCGATGAAAAAAGTCATTTTAAAGCCGATAAACGGCTCACAAGGTTACGGTATATATTACGTAAAGAAAAATGATAAAACCTATCATGTAAAAACAGAAAAGCAAAAAAAGATTATTTCACGAATTTTCCCAAATGAAACCAAGCTCATTCAATGGCTTAAACCATTGTTGAAGCAGCGAGGCTATCTTTTACAGCCGTATCTTGAACTGTCCAATAATGAACAGCAGCCTTTTGATATCCGCACTCTTCTTCAAAAAAATGAGCATGGAGCTTGGGTAGAACGAGGTAATGGAATTCGCACTGGCACCACCGGCGGGATCCTTTCTAACCTAAGTGCCGGCGGTACAGTCATCACCTTTTCAGAATGGCTTTCCTCCGTTCCACCCGCTAAAGGTGAATATATCCGTCAGGAATTAGATTATATTCTTAGCAGGCTCCCTGTTATTCTAGAAAAAGAGTTTTTGCCCTTATTTGAAATTGGCGTAGATATCGGTATCGCTAAAGATGGATCTATATGGATTCTTGATCTCAATTCAAAACCGGGTAGAAAGGTTCTGTTACAGACCCGGCCGGAGTTACAGAAAACCCTTTACCATGCACCACTTCTTTACGGAAAATACCTTTCTCAGACGGAGCAAATAGAAAGGAAGACCAATTATGAGAAAACATTATCTCATTGAAGTTGTACAAAACGATCAATTAATTATCTTTTGCCCACCGGCACTCGTTTATGATAAGCAGATCAAAGGAATTGCTTTTGGGTCGCAATCTATGGAGGTTGAATTTCTCCCTCATCCCGACCAGGATGATCGAATAGTCATCAGCAGGAAAATTCAAGAGGCGATCCAGTTTCCTCATTTTAAGGTACCACTGCATGCCTTTGTGGAAAATGAAGTTCTCTATATTGGCCCGCTTGTTGGGATCTTTACTGCCGGATTTACCTCCATACCCCAGCAGCCTATTGGCGAAAGAACATTGTTTTTTTCAAAACTGCTTTCTGTCAATAAATCAGTTGGGGTCTTGCCTTTTGTCTTTGGGGAGCAACATATTGACTGGGAGCAAGGGGTCATTGAAGGATACTTCTTTCATGACGATGGTTGGCAAACCGTCCCGGTTCCTTTCCCAAATGTCATTTACGACCGCCTTCCCAATCGTAAAAGCGAAGGAAATCCGAAATTAATCAAGGTAAGGGAACGACTACAAAAAGAATATCTCATCCCGTGGTATAATCCCGGATTTTTCAATAAACTGGATATTTATGAACGACTGCAGCAGGATGCTTCGATAACGAATTATCTCCCTGAAACCTATCCGTTTACCTCCTTTTCTGATATCGAAACCATGCTCGCAAAATATGGTCATGTATTTATCAAACCAAAAAACGGCAGCCTTGGACTTGGTGTACATCAAGTGATTTATGACAAACATACTGACGTATATTATTGCCGCTACCAAGACAACCAAGGTGTAAACCGTTTGCGAAAATATTCTAGTTTAGAACGATTGTTCCAATCAGTATTTGCTCATCAAGCACTTGAAAAGATGCTCGTACAGCAAGGGATCCACCTGCTCAGAAACGAACAGCGTGCTGTTGATTTTCGCGTCCATACGAATAAAGACGATCAGGGAAAATGGCATGTAACCGCTATCGCAGCAAAAATTGCTGGTTCTGGCAGTGTGACGACACATGCCCGCAGCGGCGGGAATATTAAAACAATCAATGAAATTTTCCCAGCGGAAGAATGTGATCTATATAAGGAAAAGCTTTCGAATGCTGCGCTTCTGCTTAGTACCGCCCTTGATGCAAATGTCGAGGGGATTATTGGTGAGATTGGCTTTGATTTAGGCATCGATCGCAACGGGGAGATATGGCTCTTTGAGGCCAATTCCAAACCAGGAAGATCTATTTTCAGCCATCCGGAATTGAAAGAATTTGATTACCTCACACGGAAATTATCAATTGGCTTTGCCGTATTTCTTACCGAGCAGTCCTTATTACATCCAGAGGAACTATTTAAATGAAAGCACATAATTTATCACCTTTGATTGGCATTATGACGTCACAGAAAGCCGATGGAACCATCGCTGGGAACGGCCCGCTTTTTACTGAGCTGCAAAAAAAGCTTATTTCATTAAATGGAATAAGCTTTGTCTTTATTCCTGAAGACGCGGCGGAAAAGTATATTATTGGGTATACGTATTCACCTGAAGACAATCGCTGGCTTAAGAAACGATTCCCCTACCCTGATCTTGTTTACAATCGGATTCCGTTTCGAAAATCAGAGCAGAACGAGCAAAGCCAGAACTTTTTTTCAATCTTAAAAGAAAGAAACATCCCCTTTTTTAACCCATGTTTTATCGATAAATATGAACTATATCAATTGTTGAAAAACCATGATCTACTTAAGCAATACTTGCCGCAAACAATCCTTGTTAATCATAAAAAGGGGTTATTTTCTTTTTTAAATAAATATAAAGAAATTTACTTAAAGCCGCGGCAATCTTCAAAAGGGAAAGGGATCTTTCGTTTAAGGATGACTGATTTTTCCCGAATTGCACTAGAGGGAATTAATAAGCAAGAGAGCTATAAATCGTTCCACCACTTTTGGGATCATTGGAACAAGATGCTTCTTGAAAAAAACTATCTGGCACAGGAGGAGATCAAATCAGCAGAGTATGAAGGAGACCGTTTTGATTTTCGAATCCTAGCACATGCCAACCATGAGGATTACGTGTTAACAGGTGTAGGGATCAGGCAGTCTCATGAGCAGGCGGTTACCACCCATATTCCAGCTGGCGGCAGACTCCTTCCCTATAAGCTTTTGCAATCAGACGAGCACGATCAGTTTTTTCAAACCATTGTCCCCCATGTCGGCAAAGCCCTATCAGATCAGTTCGGTTATTTTGGGGAATTTTCTATTGACGCCGGTGTAAGTAAAACAGGTCAATATTATCTATACGAAGTAAATTCAAAACCGATGAGTTTTGATGAAACGGAGATTGAAGAAGGTAAAATTGAGCAGCTTTGCCACTTATTCATGCAATTGGCAGGTTTCAGAAATGATCAAAATTCCATTTAACTAATTCCGCAAAAAAGGTAAGCTATAAGTATGCCGCATATAATCAAAGGGGGACTAGACAAATGCTCATGCACTTCCAATTCAAGCCGTTATTTGAAAATAAAAATATTCCGGGCTGGAATTTTTCCTTTTATCATAAAAAGCAAAGGTATACAGGCGTCTACCACCAAACGGGGAAAATTGAATGGACCACGAATACACCTGAACAAGAAGATCTAGAGGCATTAACAAGCCAAGTTCATGAGTTAATGCTTTTTCATGTTTACGAGTAAAACTAAATAACCCTACAGCGCATGAAAAATTCTCCTTTCCGCAAACTAAGTTTGAAAATTAGGAAAGGGTGATTAGTCATGGAAAAAGGAAAAGAAAAGCTAACAAATGAAGGTTCCACTTACGAAGGCAGAGATATGGTCTATTTGGATATTGACCGGATGATCAATGAGGGTATGTCCGGCGGCTCCGTTCATGCTCGTCATGATACCACAAATATTGAAGAAGCTCGCGATCTTGTTCAGGAACAACCGCCATATGAGTGTGATTAATATTTATTGCCATTACAAGAGGCTGGCCCCTATTAAATAGGCCCAGCCTCTTTTATTTTTACCCCTTTACTCACAATTGGTATAATAGAACCTATATTGAAAAAATTTGATAATGGGGAATTGAACCTTGCTGAAAAAATTAGTATCACTATATGAAAATTCCATCTTGTTTTCCAAGCGACCTAATCAACCATCTGAACAATTTTATTACTTCTTTAGTGAGGCCGAGAACGAATGGATTGGTATTCCTAAAACGGATGTGAGTGAAAAAGAATTAAGGTTGCTTACAGCTCTTTACAGTTTAGAGTCATTTCAGGTACCCAGGACCTCTACGACGGAAAAGGCATGGTATGACTTTTTATTTTCACATGCCCCTGTCCCGCCAACCCACACTGAGACATTTATACGATTGATTCAGTTCCATATTAATGGTAATGATGTTAACCAAGGGGAAATCGAATCCGCCTTAAAAGGATTTTTCACGGACAATTGTCTTATTATTTGGGAGAATGGAAGCCGGGGAATGGTTATTGAAGAGAAAAAGCAAATTACGCTTTCTGAAGAAGAATTAATTGCGATGTCGGAAACATTGGCAAGCGACTTTTATGTAAAAATATCCTTTTTCGTTGGAAAGTTACATCACCTTTCTGATCAGCTTCGCGCAAAATTTCTATTGGAAAAGGAATACTTTTCATTTGCTATGACAAAACTTACCAATCCGGCAATATTTACATTTGAACGGGTTTTCCCTGCCTATTTGGCACATCACTTGCCAGACGAATTAAATAAAAGGGGCAGCCAGGAAATCGTTGCGGTATTTCATGATGATCCTGAACTATTTTCTACAATAAAAGTGTTTCTGGAAAACAATTTAAATGCCAGTATGACGGCTAAAAAATTGTATATTCACCGCAACACACTCCAATACCGAATTGATAAATTTACCGAGAAGACTGGAATCGGGTTAAAAGATTTTTATGGAGCGTTTACCGTCTTCTTTGCCTGCCTACTTTTTGAAAATCAACAGGAAGGATGACAATGTGCCCAAAAAAGCGTTTTCATTCTTTGTGCAACCTGTCCATATGGTTTTCATGCCTATCCCTGTAAACTAAAGGTACAAGAAAACCAGGGAGGAATTCCAAATGGCAGAGTTAAAATTAGATCATATTTATAAAGTTTACGATAATAAAGTAACCGCAGTAGAGGATTTCAATTTGCATATTGAAGATAAGGAATTTATCGTGTTTGTCGGCCCATCTGGCTGCGGTAAATCCACAACACTTCGGATGATTGCCGGTCTTGAAGATATCTCAAAAGGTGATTTCTATATTGATGGAAAAAGAGTCAATGATGTAGCGCCAAAAGATCGCGATATTGCGATGGTTTTCCAGAACTACGCTCTTTATCCGCATATGACAGTTTATGATAATATGGCCTTCGGCTTAAAGCTTCGTAAATTTCCAAAGGATGAAATCGATCGCCGCGTAAAAGAAGCAGCAAAGATTCTTGGCTTAGAAGCGTATTTAACTCGTAAACCAAAAGCACTTTCAGGTGGTCAGCGTCAGCGTGTTGCCTTAGGCCGTGCGATTGTCCGGGATGCAAAAGTATTCTTAATGGACGAACCTTTATCAAACCTTGATGCAAAGCTTCGTGTTGCGATGCGTGCGGAAATTGCCAAGCTTCACCGTCGTTTGGATACGACTACTATTTATGTTACCCACGACCAAACAGAAGCCATGACAATGGCGACAAGATTGGTTGTAATGAAAGATGGAGTTATTCAACAGGTCGGTTCACCTAAGGAAGTATATGAAAAACCGGAAAATGTATTTGTTGGCGGCTTTATCGGTTCTCCTGCGATGAACTTCTTTAATGGTAAATTAGAAGAAGGAAAATTTGTAAATGGAAACGTCTCCGTTGCGGTTCCGGAAGGTAAAATGAAATTCCTTCGTGAACAAGGTTATGTTGGAAAACCAATTATCCTTGGGGTTCGCCCGGAAGACATTCATGACGAGCCTGTATTTATTGAAGCATCTATTGGAACTAAGATTAAAGCCAATATTGATGTGGCGGAATTAACAGGTGCCGAATTAATGGTCTATTCTAGTTTTGGTGGACAGGACTTCGTTGCTCGCCTTGACTCTCGTGCAGATGTCCATCCTGGCGATACTGTAGACCTTGCGTTTGACTTAAACAAGGCTCATTTCTTTGATGCCGATACAGAATCAAGAATTCGTACCCTTACTGAAAAATAATCATATTCCTGTGGTGATCCCCGTTAAGCTTTTAACGGGGATTATTCTTTTATAAAAACGACTTCATCTGATTGACAAGTAGAACATCTGTATAGATGTGGACACTTTTCCCCTGAATTCGTATCCGGATACCCATCTTCCATTTTCATTAAATTTATCTCCATATATGGACTATAATCATCGTAATAATCCATAAGTCTGCCGCTTTCCATCATAGGTTCTCCGCAATTTGTACAAAATAAGTTGAGCTCCCTTAAACCATTGCAGACCGGGCATATCGCCATACATTTCACCCTTTGAGTTATTTGATAATCTTAGTTTATGTTAATATACCCGACCTATGTAGCGGAATTAATTACCAAATAAAATCTCGAATAGATCTTTAAGAATGATTCATAATAAAGATTACAAAGCATCAACAAGCAACAATTACACCGATGGATGAAGCCAACCAAAAAGGGTCTTAACCGGTGCAAATCCGGATCATCCAACCATATTACTAAAAGGATACAATAATAATATGGGTTAGGCCTAGAGGCAATCATATGGTTCAATTCCATACTGACCCCAAACTTATTAAGAGGAGTGTTATTCAACTATGCCAAGTAACAACAACAACTCTAACCAACTTTTAGTACCAGGTGTTCAACAAGCACTAGATCAAATGAAATTCGAAATTGCTTCAGAATTTGGCGTAAACCTTGGTGCGGATACTACTTCACGTGCTAACGGTTCTGTCGGTGGAGAAATTACCAAGCGTCTTGTTCAAATGGCTGAATCTCAAATGGGCGGTTTCGGACGCTAATATTAAGCAAAAACACTTATAACAAATAAATAATTTGGCTTAGCCCCCTCCTTTATCGGAGGGGGCTTTCATTGTTGTTTATACCATTTTTTCTGGCTTCAACCATTCTGCAAATTGTTCGGCCGTAACATATCCGGTTTTGAGGGCTGCTTCCTTCAACGTACTATTTTCCTTAAACGCAAGTTTGGCAATCTCCGCCGCTTTTTCGTAGCCAATATGCGGGTTTAACGCTGTTACCAGCATCAACGACCGTTCTAGGTGCCCCTTAATGATTTCCACATTTGCCTCAAGACCCACCGCACAATTATTATTAAAGGAGTTTATTCCATCCGTAAGAAGCCTAATAGATTGGATTAAATTATAAATGATGACAGGTTTAAATACATTCAGCTCAAAATTCCCTTGACTGGCAGCAAAGCCAATGGTGGCATCATTGCCAAACACTTGGCATGCGATCATGGTTAATGCTTCGCTTTGTGTTGGATTCACCTTTCCCGGCATGATTGAGCTTCCAGGTTCATTGGCCGGAATGGATAGTTCTCCAATTCCGCTTCTTGGGCCGCTTGCAAGCCAGCGGACATCATTAGCAATTTTCATTAGATCAGCGGCTAGAGCTTTTAGTGCTCCGTGTACGTAGACAATCTCATCATGACTTGTCAATGCGTGAAATTTGTTTTCTGATGAGCGAAAAGGGCAGCCCGTAAGTGATGAAATCTGCTCAGCGGTTTTATTGCCAAACTGCGGGTCGGCATTAATTCCTGTGCCCACTGCGGTACCGCCAATCGCTAAATTGAGGAGATAGGCACTAGCTTCCTGGATCATTTTTTCGTTCTTCTCAAGCATTGCCCTCCAGCCGCTTATCTCCTGCCCAAGTGTAAGTGGTGTGGCATCTTGCAAATGCGTCCGGCCGATTTTAACAATGCTTGAAAAAGCTTTTTCTTTGTCAAGTAGTGTGTTTTTTAATTGTTGTAGGGCTGGAATTAACGTTTCGGTAATTTTTATATAGCCGGCAATATGCATCGCCGTTGGAAACGTATCATTGGAGCTTTGCGACATATTGACATCATCATTTGGATGAATTCTTTCTGAGCTGACCTGTTCATTCAATAAATGGTTGGCTCGATTGGCAATTACTTCGTTGACGTTCATATTGGTTTGGGTACCGCTCCCCGTCTGCCAGACAACTAATGGAAAATGTTCATCATAGTCGCCATTATGAATATCATCACAAATCTTATGAATCACCTTCATTTTTGCTTCACTCAGTTTTCCTAATTGAAAATTTACGGTCGCAGCTGCTTTTTTAATAAAGGCCAAACCATAAATGAGCTCCAAAGGCATTTTTTCGGTGCCAATTTTAAAATTTTGCTTACTCCGCTGTGTCTGTGCCCCCCAATATTTGTCTGCCGGGACACGCACCTCACCAAGCGTATCTTTTTCAATTCGATCATTCTCCACGTAGATATCCACCTCACATTTTCATACTCCTTCCATATATATACCCAATCATCCCCTTTTTATAATAAAATAGGAAAGTTTCCTAATTAGGCAAAAAAAACTGCAGACATTTTGTCTGCAGTTTATGCTTTGAAAAGGGTATATCCGATATAATAAGAAAGGATTAAAAAACTACCGATGCCTAAGACAACTGAGTACTCTGACATATACATCCACCTCTATATTAGTGTAACTTTAAAATAACATAAGGGTCAGGATGAATAAGTGATAGAAATAACACTTTAGTGACTAAGGAGTGAATTTTTTGTGAACATTTGCCTTTTGGGGACAACAGGAAGAGTGGGTTCGGTTATTCTTGAAAATGCCTTAGCACATCAACTTTCGGTCAAAGCCGTAGTGAGAAATCTAAATAATTGTCCCATTGAGGCTCCGGGGCTCACCGTGATTGAAGGAAATGTCCTTGATGAAGCAGTTCTTGCTGAGACGATTAATGGAACAGATGCAGTCATCAGTGCGCTAAATACGGATGGGAGTACAACACTTTCTGATTCCATGCCTATTATTATCAGGTATATGCGGGAAACTGGAATCCGGCGGATTATTACGATTGGAACAGCTGGTATCCTGCAGGCTCGATCTGCCCCGCATTTATATCGTTTTCAATCGGCAGAGTCAAAACGCAAGAGCACGAAGGATGCAGAGGAACATTTAAAAGCTTATTTGTTATTAAAAGAGTCTGGGCTTGATTGGACAGTCGTTTGCCCCACATATTTGCCTATCGGTGAACGAATTGGCAGGTACCGATACGAAAAGGACGTCTTACCGGAAAATCCTTCGTCCATCTCGATATTTGATACCGGCGATTTCGCGTTTCAACAGCTTTTTAGCGATGAATTTATTGGTTCACGAATCGGGCTTACCTATTAAAAGTTCGCGGGATTTTTCAACGAATCACAAACTAATAAAGAGCCGGTTCTCTAAAATGAGAGGAGCCGGCTCTTAACTTATCATGTAAATTTGTAAACTCAGTCGTACCAATCATCATCGTTTGAGTCGCTCTTTTTCTGATTATTCTTGCGGAAGATTTTTCTGACAAAAATTAAGTAAAATAGGGTTGGCATTGGTGCCTGAATTAGACCAACAATTCCCCAAAGCCAATAATTATGATTGCGTTTTCTGGCATCGATAAATAAATATATGCTTTGCATCATTAAAATTAGGACAACAATGATAACCGTATTTAAAGAAAGATCCTTATTCATATATGATTCGCCTTCTTTATGAGCCGAACACTAGTGTAAACCACGATGAAGATACTGGTGATGATTTGCACAATGATAAAAATTGCCGGCATTTGATAAAGGGATATAATCATCCCACTTAAAATGATAAATGCGATAATGGAAAAAATTGATAAGTCCCTGATCAATATTTTCTTCTTGTTTTGCTGCTCCTGTATCACAAATTGTTCAAACCATTGTAAATTGGGCGTATAGACAGGGAATTGATCGATCCTTTGTAATCCCTCTTGCAGTTCGGCAATCGTATCTAAGTCTTGTTTATTTTGTTGTTCGCTGTTCAGTATGATGACTTTCTGTTTCTTCACCCAGCTTCAGCTCCCTTCTGACTGACTTTATTCCATTATGCACCCGTGATTTTACTGTTCCAGAAGAAATTTTCATCCATTCTCCGATTTCTTCATAGGAATATCCATAGTAATGCTTCAAAATGATAGGAACCCTAACATCCTCTGGTAGTTTTCCAAGCGCCTCAAGAGCGTCATTCCACTCCTCATTCCTGCTTTCAAAATGCCATTTCAACTTACGGTATACTTCCTCTTGTCCTTGCCAATTTTTCTCTCGTTTCATTTTTCGGCATTGGTCAATATATGTATTGGTCGCAATTGAAACCAGCCATGTACTAAATTTGCTTTGACCATTATAAAGGTGAATCTTTTGCACACATTTCGCCATTGTTTCCTGTGCTAGTTCTTCAGCTGTATCGGGATTCATTGTAATTTTCATTAAATATTTTACAAGGAAAGGATAATTCTCTTTAAACAACATGGCAAAAGCTAGATGATCCCCCTTTTTCGCATTTTTAATCAATGCATCCATTCGGCAATAGCCCTCTCTTTCCCCATCATCCTTGCTTATCTCTATTTATTTGTTAGACGCATGAAACAGCAAATCGTTCATTCTATTTTTTAGATTCTAGCTTATTTCGTTAAATGTCAATATTTGTTCATAGGAAAAAGGCACGAACTTCGCCGTGCCTTTCCAAGGAGTTAATGCCCATGCCCCTTTTCCTTTTCCTTTTCCTTTTCCTTTTCCTTTTCCTTCCCCTTGCCTTTCCCCTTGTTCTTCCATTTCTCTTTCTGTTTGTTCCACTTTTCTTCCCATTTTTGCACTTCGTTGTTAAATTTCTCCCCAAAATTACTCTTTTCTTCTTCCTTTTTCCGTTGTTCAATCAAAGATGCAATATGCGGTACCTTAAAGCTTTCGTTTGGTGAATTTATCAAAGCTTCATTCATGACTTCACGGAAAATAACCGATGAACCTGTTCCGCTAGTAGGCGTTATATAATGGTCGGCATCGGTTTTATCATAACCCACCCAAAAAGCTCCCACTAACTGCGGGGTATAACCGACAAACCATTGATCCTTCAAACCGTTAATTCCTTTAATTGGTACCTGAGTTGAGCCGGTTTTTCCTGCCGTTTCCCGGCCAGGTATTTGCGCCGATTTCCCTGTCCCCTGCTCTACAACACCAAGAAGCATTGTCGTCATGTTGTCTGTTACAGCTTTGGTTGTTACCCTCTCTTTTTCAACCTTCCATTCCGCTACAACCTTTCCGCCCGAATCAACAATTTTCCTAATAACATGTGCTTTAATCCTAACACCGCTATTTGGAAAAACCGAGAAGGCTTCAGCCATACTTAAGGGTGAAACACCTTTATGTAAACCACCAAGGGCAAGTGATAAATTATTGTCTGCTTTATCTAAAGGAATACCAAACCGTTTAACCGAATCCAAACCTTTTTCAATTCCAAGCTCATTTAGCAGCCATACAGCGGAAACATTTTTCGATTCCTTTACCGCCTCATACATTGGCACTTCGCCTGCATATTGATGGTCGTAGTTACTTGGTTGATAATTTCCAAAGTTCATTGGCTCATCTTTTAACATATCCGTTATTTTCCTGCCGTCTTCAAGTGCCGGAGTATAGACAGCTAGTGGTTTAAAGGAAGAACCAGGCTGTGCTTTTAATTGAGTGGCCCTATTATAACCTCTAAAGGTATGCTCGCCTCTGCCCCCTACAAGCGCCCTGACCCCTCCCGTTTTTGGATCCACTAAAATACCGCCACTTTGCACAAGACGATCGTTACTAGAAGGAAATAAGGTATCATTCGTATAAGTATTTTCTATTGCCGTTTGCATCAAAGGATCAAGCTCTGTATAAATTTGATAGCCGCCGGTCAATAATTCGTCCTGGGTAAACCCATACTCATGAATGGCTTCATCTAATACCTGATCTACATAATATGGGTATTTCCCGCGGAACGGATCGCCGCCCTTATCATTCAAGACGACTTTTTCCTGTTTTGCTTTTTCAAATTGCCCCGCAGAAATAAAGCCTTGCACCTTCATTTGCGCTAACACAAGGTCGCGCCGCTCCGTTGCTTTTTCCATATGTTCGTATGGATTAAGCGCTGATGGCGCTTTTACCAATCCTGCTAGCATGGCAGATTCACTTATGGATAGATCTTTAACGTCTTTTGCAAAATATTTACCAGCAGCTTGTTTAATTCCATATGCACCATTTCCAAAGTAAATTTGGTTTAAATACATTTGCAGGATCTCTTGTTTCGTGTATTCCCGGTCAACCGCAATCGCTAAAAATACCTCTTGGAGTTTCCTCTTAACTGTTTTTTCAGAAGTGAGGATTGTATTTTTCGTCAATTGCTGCGTGATAGTACTCCCCCCCTCAACCATTCCGCCTGCCTTAATATCACGGAGCAGCGCTCTCGAAGTACCAATTAAATCCACCCCATTATGCCGGTAAAAACGATGATCCTCTATGGCAACGATGGCATTTTTCATGGAATCGGGCACTTCCTTAATTGGCACCCCTTCATTTTTATTGGCAGACACCTTACTGGCCACATTCCCGCCGACATCATAAAAAACGGTTGGTTGTGGAAGCTCATTTTTCAGTTCTGAAATATCTGCATCCTTAGAAAAATAATATAGAAGACCAAAAAAACTTAAAATCATCAATAACATAACTAACATGATTATTTGGAGTAAATGCCATTTTTTCCAATTCTTAAAAATGCCACTCACTTTCTTTTTAAATACCAATTTGATGACATCCTTTATCTGTAATCTCTATAACAGGTATACTTTTCGAAATTCGGCCTGTTTTTATGTCGGTTCAGATATGAAAAAAAGATGAGCGATAGGAGCCCATCTTTTCCAAATCTTGATTATTATTCGCTCTTTGTTAGTTCTTTATAGCGCTGTTTTGATAGCTTTTCATCGAAACTGCTAAAGATCCGATAATTTCTTTCATCTAAAATCCGAAAATGTTTACTTAAAATATTTTGCTGGAGAATGAATCCATTCTTCTGGGTTAGGACTTTCCACCAAACCCTGCCGCCCAACGTTTTTGTCTTACGAAGATCAATTCCATTAAGGGCCACCGTTTCTAATACCTCTAGGGGCTCGTTTCCAAATAAAAATTGGACTGTTTCCGTTTCGCGAAAGAGGGCACAAATCGATACAACAGTAGACCAGTTGGCAAGAACTCTTCCTTTTTCAATTTGCACCAGTGTTTTCTTCGATAAACCAATAATGTCCGCCATCTTATCCTGTGTATAACCTGCTTCCGTCCGGATTAGACGAAGCTTTTCGGAAACCTGCATGATAATTTCTTCTCTGGTCACTTTTAAGCCCTTCCTTCAAATGCATCTAGTGTAATTTTACACAAGATCTCACCATCATTCAAATTTTATGATAAAAAAACTGCTATCCTTTTCAGATAGCAGCTTAAAATAACTATTTCACTTGCGGGGGAAGGCCGCACTGGCTGGAACAGGAATTTTTCAAATCACACGCCGCACATTTTCCCTTTTTCGATTTATTAATAAACTTCACTAATGAAAAGCTCGCATATCCAAAAATCGCCACACCGATGACCACACTGGCAATCATTTTCTCCACCTCTTTTTTAAATTAGTCCAAATAACTTTCCGCCTTGGAAAATAATCAAAGACAATACATAGGCAATTACGAATGCATAAATCATGGAAAAAGCCGTCCATTTTTTCGATCCTGTTTCTTTATAAATGGTTGCCACGGTTGCTAAGCATGGGATATATAAAAGGATAAATACCATAAAGCTATACGCAGCAAGCGGGGTATAATAATCGGCCAATAATCCTTGCAAGCTGGCATCATTTGGAACAAAGTAAATAATATTCATCGTGGAAATAATCGCTTCTTTAGCCAAGAAACCAGTAATTAATGAAGCAGATGCCTGCCAAGTACCAAAACCAATCGGATCAAAAATGGGGGCAATCACATTGCCAATCGCTGCTAAATAACTATCATCCATATCTACTTTTAATCCTTGTGGTCCCGCATATGATAACAGCCAGATAAAGACAGAACCGGCAAAAATAAACGTTCCTGCTTTCCTTACGAACCCTTTTCCCTTGTCCCAAGTGCTTCTCCATAATGACTGGAACTGCGGAAGCCTGTACGGTGGAAGCTCGATGACAAATAAGGATGTTTCTGATTTTAATAAAGTAGTAGAAAAGATTTTTGCTAGAATTAAAGCAACTACAATCCCTAGAACATAAAGGCTTAAAACAACGAATGCCTTATGGCCTGCAAAAAAAGCTCCTACAAATAAGGCATACACGGGCAAGCGGGCGGAACATGACATTAACGGCGTCAACAAAATGGTCAACAACCGCTCCCGAGGAGTTTCAATCGTTCTTGCTGCCATAATTCCAGGTACATTACAGCCAAAGCCGATCATCATCGGAATAAACGCCTTGCCATTTAATCCAACCGATTCCATGATTCTATCCATGACCAAAGCAACACGAGCCATATACCCTGAATCCTCTAATAATGAAATAAAGAAAAACAGAATAAAGATTTGCGGTACGAACACAAGAACCCCGCCGACCCCTGCTACTAATCCTTCAATGATTAAAGCATGAATAAAATCTGAGGCGTTTATAGCTGTTAAAACATTTTCGAATCCAACAGTTACAGGCCCTGTTAAAAAGCCATCTAATACATCCGATAACGGTGTGCCAAGCCAATCAAATGTCAGCATAAACATCAAGTACATAAGCAGCAAAAAAATCGGCATCCCCAGATAGCGATTGGTTACAATGGAATCAATTTTTTCAGATAACGGGATGTTCGTATCACTTTTTTTAGCGACCTCTGCGACTATTTTTTCTATTACTTCTTTTCTTTTTTGATAAATGAAATTAGATAATGATTTACTATCAACTTGTTTCTGCAGTTTTGCTTCCAGGTTGGCCATTATCGTATGCAGTCGTTGTTTGTCTGCAATCCTATTTACATAGTCTATTACATATTCATTTCCTTCAAAATATTGAATCGCCAGAAAGCGTAGCGAGTGATTGGTTTTACCGCTTAACTCGCCTGCTAGGGAAGTTATCGCCTCTTCCACCTCTTTGCCATAGTAGACAAGATTCTTTTTGGCAGGCTGAATTGATTTCGTGGAAATGACATCTACTAGTTTGTCACAGCCTTTTCCGCTCCTTGCCACGACGGGGACGACAGGAACGCCGAGAACCTTTGATAGTTTGGAAGAATCGATTTGAATCCCGCGTTTACTCGCTACATCCATCATATTAAGACCGATGAGGGCAGGCTTCTCAAACTCTAGCAATTGCAGGGTCAAATGTAAATTCCGTTCTAATTGCGATGCATCTAAGATATTGAGCAACCGATCAACCGACTCATTCAAAAAGAAAGAGGTCACAACACCTTCATCCTTTGAAAGTGGATTTAGTGTATAGACTCCGGGTAAATCAATTAATTGGCCGATATTATTTTTAAAAACGCCAACTTTTTTTTCAACTGTCACACCGCTCCAGTTACCAACATACTCATAGGAACCTGTTAGATTATTAAACAATGATGTTTTCCCAGTATTGGGGTTTCCAATAAGAGCGATTTCCATTATATTCTCTCCACTTCAATCTGAACTGCCTCTTTACGGCGAATGCCGACGCATTGTCCACATGATTCAATCATAATCGGGCCGCCAAATGGCATAACACATTTCACACACACTTCTGAACCTTCCGTAATACCTAAATCAAGCAAGCGTCTTTGTACTAGGCGACCAACATGTGAAAGGTCTGTAATTTTCCCTTTATCTCCTGTTTTTAAAGAACCAAACATGTATATCACCCTACCCTAGGTTAATTGAGAATGATTATCTTTCTATATTGACATTTTAACATTATTTTTAGAAAAAAAGGATAGTAATTTTGTGACAAAAGTTAAAAAAAAAAAAAGAAAGCTTTTCGCTTCCTTTTTTGTCCCTATGAAAAAGTCTTCTTTGGCATTGCGCTCATCACAAGAATGACAATAATTGTACTGATAATAAAGCTTGGGAGCATGTATGTTCCATTATAAAGCAGGGAGTAGATGGCTACTGGCTGACCCTTTGGTGCATACTCGCCGAAAAAGACCGCCCCGGCAATAACATGACAAAAATAGCGCAGCAAACTTCCAATAAAGGAACCTAATACAACATAGGAAATCCATTTGCCTTTTACTCCTTCATGAAGGGATTTCCTAATCTGCCCGGCAAAAACACCTGCTAAACCAACTACAGTAAAGGCAATAAAGTAATCAAGAAAACCCTGTACAATGAAATAAATTTTGCCGAATCCCAAAACTACCTGTAATACCCCAAGTAAAAATCCCGTTAACAGCCCACCTTTTATCCCCCAGCGGTACGCCATTAGAAAAATCGGAACCATAGCGATGGAAATGGAACCACCCTGTGGCCAAATTTTTAGTGAAAGTAATTCTGCGGCCATGTCCAATAACAAGGCAAGTGCTGAAAAAACAGCTACCTCGGTAATAAATAGCGTGTTACTTCTCTTTTTGTTCATTCTTCCTTCCCCCTATTCTTATAAAATTCATTTGATTTCTTCCTAAAACCAATAGGGTGCCGTAAAAAAGAACAATAAAAAAAGCAATGCAAGACGAAAAGGATTGTCTGCATTGCTTTAATATCCGGCAAACCACATCCCTACGCTAGTGTTAACTAACAGGTTCATAGGGTCAGAACTCTTACGTTCACTCTCAGCCGCCTTTAGGCAGCCCCCCCTGTGGAAGTATTCAATTGATTCCATAAAAAATATACTATTGTTTATAGGCTTTTACAAGGAAAATATTACAATCCTCTTGCGATTCTGTCTAAAAGAATCGACTTTTCATATTGGGATATTTATTAATCTTCCATTTTAAAAAGGATTTTTGCCTTTATCAGCGAATTAACATGATAATCAGTTTTGTGAATACCATGGGGGGAAACAACATGTTTACGGGAGAACAAACGGATTTAATCGCCTTTTTTAATCAAAACAAGGAGAACTTAGTTCAAGAATGGGAAAATGCTATTGTGGTCAATCATGGAGACCCCTTTAAAATGAAAATTCGTGAAAACGGTGAAGCTTTATTAAATGTATTACTTACAATGCATTTAAGATCTAAATCAGAGCTCCTAGGAATTATTGAAAAAATTGCGATAGAGGTATCTGAAGAAAGAGTTTTAGCCGATATTAACATCGGTGACTTTGTTTATAATGTAAATCTTGGAAGAACGGTTTTATTTAGCTATTTAGGAAAATCAGGTACATCCTGGTCTGAGATGCAGGTAGCAATCAATATGATCAATTTTTGCTTCGATAAATTTCTCTATTATGCTGTATCCCATTTTTCGGAAGCAAAAAATAGAATCATCGAAGAAAAGACAATGTTCATTGATTCAACACACCAAGACCGGTTGACCCTTCTTGGTCAAATGACTTCGAGCTTTATTCACGAATTTAGAAATCCGCTTACATCTGTACAGGGATTTATTCAATTACTTAAGGCTGATTTTCCAAACATGAGATATTTGGATATTATTTCAAGTGAGTTAGATCAGCTGAACTTTCGAATATCACAGTTCTTATTACTTTCTAAAAAAGAATTAATTGGGAAAGAGAAAGTTCGCTATGAACTAAATCAGCTTATTGATGAGGTATTAAATTTCCTTTATCCAAGTATTTTAGACGGTAAAGTAAAGGTCATTAAAAATTTAAGTGAGGACTTTACCCTAAATGGCTATGCTGACGAAATTAGACAGGTTTTCATTAATATCATTTTTAATGCGATCGATGTATTGAACCATCATGAGGTTCCTAATCCCACCATCGAGATTAGCAGCTGTATAGTGCCCAACGAGCAAATTAAAATCAGTATTTCCAATAATGGCCCAGTAATCCCTGCAGAATTACAAAAGACCATTTTCGAACCCTTTTTCACAACAAAAAAACTAGGGACAGGTCTAGGATTATTTGTATGTAATGAAATAATCGAAAAGCATAAAGGGAATTTAACCTGTGATTCTTACCTAGGTAAAACCACCTTTTCAATATACTTACCCATGTAATAACCGAAGACTGTCAAATCCCACTTTTATTAAAGAGGGATTTTTTATTTGATTCTTCTCCCGACAGTACATTCTTTTGCATATGATGTACTAAAAATTTTTTATTGGGAGAATAAGCTTATGTTTACATTAAAGGTGGATCACGAAATTGAGCTTCAATTATTTCAACGACATCATGCCTTACAACTTTATCAGCTTGTGGAGGAAAACCGGGAACATTTACGCGAATGGATGCCATGGGTTGAAAGTATGACTTCCCTCTATCAATTTGAGGCAATTATTCCAGTGTGGCTTTCACAATTTGCAGAGAATAGTGGAATGAACGTTGGGATTGTTTACAAAGGTGAACTTGTTGGCTCTTTGGGATTACATCAAATTGATTGGTATAACAGCATGGCTAGCATCGGCTATTATCTTGCCAGAAATGCAGAGGGTCATGGGGTTATCACCCGTTCTGTTCAAGCCTTTTTAAATTATGCCTTTTTCCAATTAGGATTAAACCGAATAGAAATACGCTGCGGTGTAAAAAACAAAAAAAGCCGGGCAATTCCTGAAAGACTTGGTTTTGTAAAAGAGGGGAAACTTCGGGACGGAGAGCATTTAAATGGTTCTTTCCATGATCTTATCGTCTACAGTATGCTTGCCCGAGATTGGGGTTCCTTACACATTTAAAGGTTTATCATACCGCCAGTTTGACGGCATTTTTTCATGAAGCTGCTGCACTATTTGCTAAACAATACTTTTTTTGGAATAATAATAATAATACTACGGTCGTTTATTATGAAGTAGGAATTAATGAAAGTATAGCGCTAATCGTAAGTGAGGTGGCATACCTTACTCAGGAAGTAAGGGTTCCGATGATTTGGATGAATGTTTTCATTATAGCTGTATTAATTGCCTTAACTGCTTTTTTTGTTGCATCAGAATTTGCCATCGTAAGGGTAAGAACAACACGAATCGACCAATTAGTTTCAGAAGGGAACACAAAAGCTGAAGCCGCAAGAAATGTCGTCTCTAACATGGACGGGTACCTTTCCGCCACACAAGTGGGTATTACCATCACTTCCTTAATATTAGGGTGGCGGGGTGAGCCTACTGTCCGAGAGATTTTGGAGCCAATCTTTTCTTGGATTCACATTCCGTTATCTTTGGAACCCATTTTAGCGACGTTTCTTGCATTTGCCATTATTACTTTCTTCAATGTGGTCATTGGTGAATTAGCACCGAAAACATTTGCCATTCAAAAGGCCGAAGAAATTATTTTGTTATTTGCGGGGCCATTAATCTTATTTTATAAAGTTTTATATCCGTTCATTTGGATTCTTAATCGGTCTGCTCGATACATTACAGGACTATTCGGAATTAAACCTGCTTCTGAACAAGATCTTGTCATGTCCGAGGAAGAGTTACGGATGATCCTATCCCAAAGCTATGAGAGCGGAGAAATCAATCAATCTGAGTACAAGTATATGAATCGAATATTTGAGTTTGATGATCGGATTGCGAAAGAAATCATGGTGCCAAGAACTGAAGTTATCACGCTTTCCAAAACGGCAAAAATGGATGAAATTATCGAAACCATTAAACAAGAAAAGTATACAAGGTATCCTTTAATTGATGGTGATAAAGATAATATTTTGGGTATTGTCAATATTAAAGAGGTTCTAACTGATTGTATTGAGCAAAAATGTCTCGGTGAAGAACCACTTATCCCCTATTTAAAGCCTGTGATTCATGTGATTGAAACGATCCCAATTAAAGAGCTTTTAGTGAAGCTGCAAAAAAACCGAACCCATTTAGCTATATTATCTGATGAGTATGGCGGTACCGCAGGGATTGTGACGGTCGAAGACATTCTTGAAGAAATTGTCGGTGAAATACGGGATGAGTTTGATATGGATGAAATTCCTTTAATCCAGAAAAAAGGAAATGAGAATTTTATTTTGGATGGAAAGGTTTTAATTGGTGAAGTAAATGACCTCCTTGGCACGACACTTGAAGAAGATGATGTCGACACAATTGGCGGTTGGTTTTTAACACAAAAGTTTGATGTCCATGAAGGTGATTCCATTGAAACAGACGGTTTCATCTTCCAAATAAAAGAAATTGAAGGTCACCATATATTATATATTGAGGTAAGAAAAGCGGAAGCGCCTCCTAATTAGGAGGCGTCGTTTGCACAATTAAATTTTTGTAATATTTTGATTTACCAAATCATATTTACTGTTATTTTCCATAATATATTGTTATCAAGTATTATTCTAACCAGAACGTTTGACTGTACAGTTTAAATTCTTTATAATTAAGGTTAATTTATAGATGTTGAGGTGGTAAGATGGGGCTGTCTATCGAATTGGTGAAATAGCAAAAATAGCTCATGTTTCGAAACGAACAATTGACTATTATACGTCTATTGGCTTATTGAAGGCAGAGCGCTCTAAGTCAAACTACCGCATTTATTCGGATGAATCATTGGACGATTTAAAGTTTATTGAAGAATGCAAGAGTCTGCACTTTCCATTAGACGAGATTAGAAGAAAACTAGAAATGAAGAAATCAAGAAACATTCGTGAATCAGAGGTAGAAAAACATGTAAGTGCTGTTACACAGCAAATGAAGCAGCTTCACAGCGACTTATTTGATCTTCAACCTATTTTGGAAAAATTGGATGATCAGCAAAAAGAGAAGCTAACAAACAATCTTAGCCTGCTTCGCACAGCGCTCATGAATTCCCTTCTGAATGTAACGAGTTAATTTTTTTAAATTACTGGGAGGTGACACCTTACCCGTCTAATATCGGGATAAGGGAACTTATTTGGACATATTTAACTTGGTTATTATAGCCATTTTAATTGCCTTAACTGCTTTCTTTGTAACTTCGGAATTTGCTATTGTTAAAATTAGAAGTTCACGAATCGATCAGTTAATAGAGGAAGGAAATTCGAAGGCTGTTTCAGCAAAAAGGGTCATTTCAAACCTTGATGAATATTTGTCTGCCTGTCAATTAGGTATTACGATCACGGCTTTGGGCTTAGGTTGGATTGGGGAATCGACCATTGAGCATATGCTTGGGCCAGTCTTCCAAAGGCTAAACGTTCCTGAGAGCGCAACACAAATATTATCAATTGGAATTGCGTTTGCGACCATTACATTTTTACATGTGGTCGTTGGAGAACTCGCACCTAAAACACTGGCCATCCAAAAGGCTGAACTAATTACGTTACTTGTCTCACGCCCGCTTATCCTATTTTATAAAATCATGTACCCGTTTATTTGGGTGCTTAATGGGTCTGCTCGGATTGTTTCAAGTATGTTTGGGTTAAAGCCCGTTTCCGAAAATGAAATTGCCCATACAGAGGAAGAGCTTCGAATTATCCTATCTGAAAGCTATAAAAGTGGTGAAATTAACCAATCAGAGTTTAAGTATGTAAATAAAATCTTTGAATTTGATAATCGAATTGCCAAAGAAATCATGGTTCCGCGAACAGAAATGGTTTCATTGTCAAAGGATGATTCATTAGAAACTTTTCTAGAGGTTTTACGTGAAGAAAAGTTTACACGATATCCTGTTATTGATGGAGATAAAGATCATATCATTGGCCTGATCAATATCAAAGAGGTCATGACCGATTTAATTGGTAATGAAAATTTATCATCTCAAACATTAGAAAACTATTCGCGACCAATCATTAGAGTAATAGAAACGATTCCCATTCATGATTTGTTAGTAAAAATGCAAAAAGACCGTGTGCATATGGCAATCTTAATGGACGAATATGGCGGGACATCAGGGCTTGTTACGGTTGAAGATATTCTTGAAGAAATCGTCGGCGAGATCCGTGATGAATTCGATATGGATGAAATTCCAGAAATCCGCAAAATTAAAGAAAACCATTATATTATTGACTCTAAAGTATTAGTAACCGAAGTGAATGATTTATTAGGTGTAGAAATTGACGATGAAGATGTAGATACCATTGGCGGTTGGATTTTAACTGAAAATTATGAGGCAAAAGAAGGCGACTTTATTCACCATGATTCATACACCTTTAAAATCCTTGATATGGAAGAACATCATATTAAATATGTGGAAGTAACGAAAAATGTTCATAATGAAGAAACAACGTCCCTAAAGATTGCTGTATCAAAATCTGAGGTTTTATCATAATAAATGAAAATAGACCGTATCGCTCGGTCTATTTTTTTTGCCTATCCTTATTTTGTTTTTAAAATAATTAACTCCTCTTCTACCTTTGCGATCTTTACTAAATGAGAATCAAGGCGGCGATTGATATGCTGAATTTCTTTGCTTTGTGTTTCTTCAATACGTTGAAGGGAATCTTTAATATCAGATAAATCTATTTGGTTGACTTCAACTCTATGTTCAATGCTGTCCATTTTCTCTAATCTTGCCAACCTTTTTTCAATGTTATCCAGTGTGGTATTAAAAGTATGGATTAGACTTTTAATATCATCGACATTTTCGGAAATCTTTTCGAATTGTTTTTCCATGGTCAAAAACTCCCTTTTTCTATTTCCTTTATTTTATCATCGTTTTCACTATAAACATGTTACAAAAACGGTAACAATAAACGTTAAAAACCAAAAATAAATTTAGAAGTTTTTGTGAACAACATTAAATTTTCCAAACCCTCAGCACATATCCCCCACAGCCACACTGGTCAATGAATTTTATCCTTACCTTATCCGGAAACATTTCTTCAATTAATAGCTGCAAATAATCAGTAGGATTTCCAAATACTGAGGAAGTCACAAGGTTTACAAAACAGCCGGTTCCTGTTTCTTCCACTGCCTCTAATGCATCATTTATTATTAGGTCGATATCCTGTTCATATTCATCGTGTTCCAAATTTTTCGTCCAATCTTTATTCATATGATCCCCCTGGGTGAATGGATTTGTAATATTTATTAAAACACTTTTTAAACCAAGTTATGTTGATTTTTCGCACAGATGTGAACAATTAGAAGCGAAAAAATGAACATTTTTTAAATTCCCTCAAATCCCTCTTTGACCGTGAAAATTGTCACATGCAAAACTTATGAAAAGTTATAATCTTTTATTATAAGGAAATGGGAAACTGCTTCTATTATAGATTCATATTTTCTGTCCTTATGACATAATCAACTAGGAAAAGGTTGGTGTATAAATATGTTCATATCTATCGATGAAAAGGCTTCCTCGTGGTTCACAAGAGAATTCGAGTTCAATAAACCATTCAGCATTCGGATGTTTCCTCAATATGCCGGGTTTGGACAGAAACATAAAGGATATAGTCTAGCTTTTTCTGCTGAATGCCCTGCAAACGTAGGTTTTACAAAAGAAGTAAATGGCATTACGTTTTATGTTGAAGGGAACGATGTTTGGTTCTTCGAGGATACCGAAACCTGCTTGACTATTGATGCTCACCTTGATGAAATCAAAGTAACCTACAAAGAGGAAAATTGCCCCGCAATTAATTAATGTCGATAATTTATTTATTTAAAGGTAAAAAAACAGGCTGGATGATTTATCATCCAGCCTGTTTTCTTATTATTACTATTCTACACAATAAAATATGTAAAACACACCTAAAGCTAACAACCTTTCCCACCTTGGTAACTAAATTATTCAGAAAATTAAGTAATTACTGTGAACTATGTTACAATAATTTCTTTTTTTGTATATAATATATATGACACGAGTATTCCCTCACACTCAACTGTTCCTTGCCATTCGAAATCCATACTTTTCATAGAAAGGGGTTGGACATCACGGAACACTCGAGGCCTCAAATAGTTTTGTATCATTTAACGTTTGATTTATCCATCATTTTAACCACAACCATTGCTGCAATTATTGTTTTTCTCATTGCCTACTTATTTACAAGAAACCCCGCTATAGGTACACCAAATAGGCGGCAGAATTTTATGGAGTGGATTCTAGAGTTTGTTAAGGACATCATGAATTCATCAATGGTCGCCTCCAACAATTTATTTATATTGTCAACCGGGGTTGCACTCTTAATGTACTTATTCATTGCAAATCTAATGGGAGTTCCCTTCTCTATTATTACTGTTGAAGAACATCCCGTTGCCTGGTGGAAATCTCCTACTGCCGACGCACATGTTACCATGACGCTCGCCATCATGATCATTGCTTATACCCACTTCATCGATATCCGCTTACACGGCTTCAAACATTTTTTTATAAGCTTTTTCAAACCATTTAAGATCCTATTCCCTATCAACGCCATCGAACAACTTGCTACAACATTAACGCTCGGTCTTCGGTTATTTGGGAATATTTATGCCGGGGAGGTTATGCTTGCCCTCATAGCAAATACTGTAACCCATGGATTCTTCATCAGCCTTCTAGCTTCTGTACCAATGATAATCTGGCAGGCATTTTGTATTTTTATCGGTGCAATTCAAGCTTATATCTTTGTCACTCTTACAATGGTTTATATTGCTCATAGAATAACCTAAAAATGTGAAGGGAGTAATATGGTATGGGGGATATTACGTTATTTGGTCTGCCAATTTCATTAGGTACCATGATCTATCAGGCCAGTATTTTTACTATTTTAGTTTTAATTTTAAAGAAGTTTGTTTTAAAAAAGCTTGTGGATATTCTCGACAAAAGAAAAGAGCGTATTGAAGATCAGTTAAAATTAACGGAAAAATGTAAGTTCGATGCAAAAGTCAACCTTGAGGCTAGCGAAGCAATCCTCAAACAAGCTAAAATAGAGGCAAGGGAAATCATAAAGCACAGTGAAATAAAAGCAAAACTGATAATTCAAGAGGCGAAAGAAGAGGCAAAAGAAATTAAAAAGGACGCTAAAGTGGAAGCATTTCGAACAAATACACACACTTTTCCCCAAAACACTCAAATAAAGGGGGCATAACTGATGAAGCACAAGTTTACTAAATACTTGGGCAGAGTAACAGAAAATCTCGAGTTAGATTTTGAAGAAAAGTGGATTTATGTTCATTACACAATAGGATCGAGTGAAAAAACGGCTTGTTTGCTGAAAAATGAGAATAAATCCGAGATAGAGTATCTTGACAGCTTTTTCGAAGAAAACAAGGTGTCGGAAGAAATGCAAAATGAGGTTAAGAAATTTTTAATAAATGAAAAGAATCGCAATGAAACACATTGGAATGAGTTCACTACCTTTCTAATGAAAACCCTCTCTTTAAATATGGTTTTTGGGATTGCCATTGCTTTATCCGTTTATGGCGGGTTTAGGCTCGGATCTTTTCTTGACAATCGATTTGAGCTATACCCTACATTTACATTAATTGGTACATTTTTAGGGATTGGTATAGGCGGATTAACTGTTTATTCAATGGTTCAAAAATACTTTAAATCCCCCAAACAGGAGGAACGAAAAAATAAGGATCCTTTAAGGATGGATTTGACCGATAACAAAAATCACCCAATCATTGATGTATCTATTGAAGAAGTACGGAAAGCAGTTAGGTCGTTTTCCGATAATTTGCCAAAGGGAGTTTTCCGGACGATTCTAGTCCAGGAAGATAACAGTATCGACTTTAAACAGCTTGCCCCACTTCTTGGCGGTATCCCTTCTAAAAAATTCTATATGTCAAAGGAAACCTATGATTTATTTGAAGACGGTGAAAAACAAATTCCGATAGAAATGGATATTGTGCAGAAGGCTGTTGATCTTTATGTGAAGGAGCAAAAAGAGTATCCAATGTTGAAATTTGATCCACAGCGCAGAGTGAATTATTATCAGCTTTTACAAGAGCACTACCTTAAAGCAGCTCCGGAAACACAATTTTACATTACTGACCTGGACGGTCTAATCACACATATCAAACCACAGAAAAAGAACTCCTCACTTAGCTGAGGGGTTAGCGCCATTTCAAAAAGAAGCTGTATTTAAAATCATGACTATCGATTTTAAATACAGCTTTTTAATTACTTATCTTTTTCTAAATATCTGTTGTTTTAAGCTTGTTTCCGCCATTTTATAAAGAACAATATAGAACCAAGTAACAGAAGTAGTAATCCAGCAGCTAAAAGATTAAAAGAATTTGTTGCAGTATTTGGCAACCCATTACCGTTCTGGGAAATAGGGGCTTTGACCTCAAGCGATGTTTGGTCTCCTTCAACCTCGAATACAGTAAAAGTGCTAAAGTGATTTGTATTTACTGTAACCTTGCCATTTTTATATATAGCACCAGGTACTAATTCCCATTTCATGGTTTGCTCATTAAAATAGAAAACCTTCAAATTATTTGTGTTTTTAATCTTATTCATATTAACATCAAATACCAGCGTAACTGGGTCAGCGAATTGATGGATAACTTTGCCATCAATGATGATTGTAAAATCATAAACTGAACCTTTAGCATTACTAATGTTGGCTACAGGCTTCAAGACAACATCCACAGTTCCCTTGGTAAAGATACTTGTAGGGATTTTTAGGGTTACTTCATCATTTTGAACAGTAAGCGGAATATCGTTAGCCTTCAAAAGCTCCACTTGTTCTTTTGTCAATTTCAACTCAATATTATGCTCTTTTCCTAAATCAATAGAAAGCTCACCATTATTCCCAGATATTTTGTCAATAACAGCTTCAAAATCCTTTTTATCAATCGTTGCTTTACCATTTTTCATTTTAGGATTTACAATCTCGACACGTTTCGATTTGTCCTTATCTGGTTTTGTGCCGCTATCTCCACCATTGTTATCTCCTGGCTTCGTGCCGCCATTTCCACCATTGTTATCTCCTGGCTTCGTGCCGCCATCTCCACCATTGTTATCTC
>NZ_AJLS01000040.1 GCF_000307875.1 Neobacillus bataviensis LMG 21833 | reverse complement strand
TACGTTGGCTTAGTTTCTTATAGAAAATAAAAATATTGTTTGTTGACGTTTTTGTTTGTTTAGTTTTCAAAGAACAATTACTCAGTCACCTAAAAGCGACTTTATTATCTTACCAAGTTATTAACCATAAGTCAACAACTTTTTAAACTTCTTTTTTCTTTTGTGTTACTGTCTCGCAGCAACAGATATTAATATACCACCATTAAAGATGGTGTGCAATAGCTTTTTAATCTTTTTTTACGTATTATCTAAAGTAAAAATATTCAAACTCTTCATGGTAGAAAAAATGAAAAAAGTGCCGAAAGTACGGCACTTTTTTAAACATTAACGATGACGCATTAACGGGAATAATAGCACGTCACGAATGGATGGAGAATTTGTTAACAGCATAACTAAACGGTCAATGCCAATTCCTAATCCACCTGTTGGAGGCATCCCGTATTCTAATGCTTCGACGAAGTCCTCATCCATCATATGGGCTTCATCATTTCCTTGCTCACGTTCTTTCAGCTGGGCTTCAAAACGTTCTCTTTGATCAATTGGGTCGTTAAGCTCTGTAAACGCATTTGCATGCTCACGAGCAACAATAAATAACTCAAAACGATCGGTGAATCTTGGATCCTCGTCATTTTTCTTCGCAAGCGGTGAAATCTCTACTGGATGCCCATAAATAAATGTAGGCTGGATCAATTTTTCCTCGACTTTTTGCTCAAAGAATTCATTAACGATATGCCCATAAAGCATGTGTTCCGTAATTTCTACTCCGTGTTCTTTAGCCAGTTCACGAGCTTCCTTAACGCTCATTTCCTGCCAAAAGTCAGCCCCAGTATATTCTTTAATAGCATCAACCATGTGAAGTCTTTTCCACTCTGGTTTCAGATCAACTTCATAGTCACCGTATTGAATGGTTGTTGTTCCTAACACTTCTTGGGCGATATGGGCAATCAGGTTTTCTGTCAGGCTCATGATATCACGGTAATCTGCGTAGGCTTCATAAAGCTCAATCATCGTAAATTCAGGATTGTGACGGGTAGATACACCCTCATTTCTAAATACACGGCCAATTTCATAAACTTTTTCAAGACCACCGACAATTAGACGTTTCAAATGAAGTTCGATGGCAATTCGCATGTATAATTCCATATCAAGTGCATTATGATGCGTTATAAATGGACGTGCCGACGCACCCCCTGCAATGGAATGCATCATCGGTGTTTCAACTTCTAAATAACCATGATTATCTAAATAACGGCGCATGGATTGAATAATGCGGCTTCTGGAGATAAAGGTCTCCTTACTTTCCTGACTCATGATTAAATCTAAGTAACGTTGGCGGTAGCGCTGTTCAACATCCTTCAAGCCGTGAAATTTATCCGGCAGCGGACGAAGAGCCTTTGTTAAGAACGTAAAGTGCTCAACTTTTACAGACAGCTCGCCCACTTTTGTTTTAAATAGCGTTCCATTAACACCGATAATATCTCCTAAATCGGCGGAATCAAACACTTTATACTGTTCCTCTCCAATGGCGTCTTGACGCACATATACTTGGATTTGACCAGTCAGGTCTTGAATATGGGCAAATCCCGCCTTACCTTTACCGCGCTTAGTCATAATTCGTCCTGCTAGGGATACAGAAACATGTTTAGCCTCGATCTCTTCTTTCTCTAATTCTCCATATTCTTCGATTAATTCGTTTGTATTGTGAGAACGGTCAAAACGTTTACCAAATGGATCTAATCCATTTTCACGCATACTGTTCATCTTTTCACGCCTGACCAAAAATTGGTCATTTAATTCTTCCTGACTCATGACTAATTCAACTCCATTGATTTCTTTTTATTGTCCAGCTCCAGTGCCCTAGCGGCTAGTGTCCTTCGCTCTCCGCCCTACGATAAGTTAAACACGAATGCGCCTCCGGCTCTTCGTGTTTCCTTTATCTCAGTTGGAGCGCTCCAGGCCATACGCCGCTGAACAGGGCACTTCCGCTTTTCTTATGTAAATACTCACCGATTTTTTTACATACTATATTATTTTACACAAACTTGACAGTTCAGACATCAAAAAAGTATTTATATAGAATAAAAACTGCCAGTTATTCCACTGGCAGCTCCTTTAGTAACAATGCTATTATAGAAAACGAACCCAGGAAAGTCAAACTTAGCCAACAATTGCCTCGTTTTGTTCCCTTTCTTCCACCTCATTTGCCAATCCATTTAACACTGTGACAAGATCTTCTCTTGTATGACACTCATTAATCGCATTTCGGACGTGCGCATTACCGCGAACACCTTTTAAATACCAAGCCGCATGCTTACGCATTTCGCGAACTGCGATGTACTCATTTTTCAAGGCAATCAAACGATCAAGGTGAAGAATGCAGACATCCATTTTTTCACGAACAGACGGCTCTGACATTAACTTCCCTGTTTCTAAATATTGCACCGTACGGTAAATCATCCATGGGTTTCCTAAGGCTGCTCTCCCAATCATAACCCCATCAACACCGGTTTCATCAAGCATTCTTTTCGCATCCTGCGGCGTTTGAACATCACCGTTGCCTATTAAAGGAATGTTAATAGACTGTTTTACTTCACGAATAATATCCCAGTTTGCCTTTCCTTCATACATTTGCACACGGGTACGGCCATGCAGTGCAACCGCCTTACCACCTGCACGTTCAACAGCTTGGGCATTTTTTACGGCAAAAATATGATCTTCATCCCAGCCCATCCGCATTTTTACTGTTACCGGCTTTTCCACCTCGGAAACAACTGCAGAAACCATTTCATAAATCTTATTTGGGTCGAGCAGCCATTTGGCTCCGGCATCACATTTGGTGATTTTCGGAACTGGACAGCCCATATTGATATCAATGATATCGGCATTAGTATTTTGATCCACGAATTTAGCCGCTTCTACCAGCGTTTCTTTTTCACCGCCAAAGATTTGCAAGCTTAGCGGTTTTTCCCGCTCATCGATATAGAGCATATTCATTGTTTTTTCATTTTTTAAAACGATTCCTTTATCGCTGACCATTTCGGCACAAACTAATCCTGCGCCGAACTCCTTTACCGTAAGGCGGAATGCAGAGTTACAGACACCAGCCATCGGTGCCAGCACAACAGGATTCTTTATTTCAATATCCCCAATTTTCAACATCCAACTACCTGCCTCCTAAAAAAGCACCCGGGTAATCAAAACAGGCACCTGCATTTTCTTATTGTCCAGCTCCAGGGCGCTTCCGCTTTTCTTTATTCCTTTGGCGCTAAATCATCCATACTTATTCTCAAGGAATGAGCGATTCTCTCAAGTAAATCCTTGGCCGGCAGGCGATTACCTCTTTCAATCTCTCCTAAAATTGATACTGATACACCTAATTCCCTCGAAAAGCCTTCCTGAGTGTAACCCTTTAGCTTTCGATAGGCTCGAATACGTCTTCCCCATTTTTCCGCTTCCATATTCGGACTCCTTCTTTATCTGGTAGTTCATTCAACAATAAGTTAAGAGGTTTATCCACCCCTGGGATTCTCTGTTCAGGGGTTATTTCTGCTAGCGGTACCATGACAAACGACCGCTCTACCATTCTTGGGTGTGGAACGGTAAGCTTCTCTGTTTCAATATTTTCTTGGTTAAAGATAAGAATGTCAAGGTCTATCGTCCTCGGGCCCCACCTTACTTCCCTCTTTCTTCCAAGTTCTAATTCCGTTTTAAGACAAAACTCAAGCAGCTCCATGGCATTTAAGCCCGTCATAATCTCAATTACCATATTTAAAAATAAATTCTGATCCTCATAACCGACGGGATCTGTTTCATAGATGGAGGAATAATTTACTAATTCAATATTTGGATGACTTGTTAACCATTTAATCGCACTCGTGATATTATCATAACGGTTTTCGATATTTGATCCAAGGGCAATAAACGCTCTGTTTTCCACTTTTATCTACTCCTTGTTATTTCTACTGCAACAGATTGGTAATGGCCGGGAATCGGCGGGTCTGGCTTTATCATCTTGACTGTAGCATCGGATATAAGCGGGAATTTTTTCAAAACAGCTGCAGCAATTTTCTCCGCAACAGCTTCCACTAATTTATAGGGCTGTCCCTCAACAATTTCTCGGCAAACTTGATACAGTTCGCCATAATTAACAGAGTACTCGAGTTCATCGGTTTCTCCTGCTTTTTTCAAATCGACAGAAACAGCTAAATCAACAGCGAATCTTTGACCCAGCCGAGTCTCTTCCGGGAAAACACCATGATAGCCATAAAACTCCATCCGATTGACATAAATTTTATCCAATTACGACACCCTTTCCCATCATCGCATCCATCATTTTCGCCATCCGGCTCATTTCCTTCACATCATGAACCCGGATGAGTTGACAGCCCTTTTGAATACCGTAGCATATTGTTGCACCTGTACCTTCCATTCTTTCATGAACAGGGAGATCTAAAGCTTCGCCAATCATCCTTTTCCGTGAGGTTGCTAAAAGGACAGGATAGCCGAGCATGACGAGCTTATCTAGGTTTTGCATCATCAACAGATTTTCCTGATAATCCTTTGCAAAGCCAATCCCTGGGTCTAGAATAATATTCTCATCCTTTACACCCGCATTTTTCACAATAGCGATGCTTTCAAAAAGATCATTGATCACGTCCCGGAGGAATAGCTGATAATTTCGGTCGTGTCGGTTATGCATTAAGATGATCGGCACATTATACTCAGCCGCTATTTTCCCCATTTGCGCATCCGCTTTTGCGCCCCATACATCATTGATGATATGGGCACCTGCTTCAATGGCCTGCTTTGCCACCTCTGCTTTATAGGTATCAATCGAAATCGGTAATTGAACATGTTCGGAAATGGCCTTTATTACCGGAATTACCCGGTCAAGCTCTTCCTCCAAAGAAACAGCGGCAAAGCCGGGGCGTGTTGATTCTCCACCGATATCAATGATATCCGCACCATTCGCTTCCATTTCCTTCGCGCGTTCAATTGCGTGTTCGATGCCATTAAATTTGCCGCCATCCGAGAAGGAATCCGGTGTGGCATTTAAAATTCCCATAATCATTGTTTTTTTTGAAAAGTCCAAGGTATATGGGCCGCACTGAATTTGTTCTTGAGCTGTTTTCATTCCATATTCCCCCTATACTCATTTTTTCACTTCTATTATCATACAGGAAAAATAGAATAGTTTACAAAAAAAAATGAGACACCGGCTTTCGCCAATGCCCTCATTTTCTTACTCAGCATCATATTGGTAAAGCGCAGTACTTAAATAACGTTCACCGTTATCTGGAATAATCGCCAGCACCTTTTTACCTTTACCTAATTCTTTCGCCACTTTTAAGGCTGCGGAAATAGCCGCTCCTGAGGAGATCCCGCCAAGAATACCTTCTTCTCTTGCCGCACGGCGAGATGCTTCAAAGGCTTCTTCGGTAGTTATTTGTATCACTTCGTCATAGATGTTTGTATTTAACGTACCCGGAATAAATCCTGCACCAAGTCCTTGCAACTTATGCGGGCCTGGCTTGCCGCCTGAAAGGATGGCTGAATCCTTTGGCTCTACTGCATAAATCTTCACATCAGGGAATTTTTCACGCAAGAGACTGCCTGCTCCGGAAATCGTTCCGCCAGTGCCAATCCCTGATACAAATGCGTCAAGTGTATCCATTTGCTCCACAATTTCTCTGCCGGTCGTTCTTCTGTGAACCTCTGGGTTGGCTTCGTTTTCAAATTGCTGTGGCAGGTAATATCCATGCTCTTTGACAAGCTCTTCCGCCTTTGCAATCGCACCTTTCATTCCCTCAGGGCCAGGTGTTAGCACAAGCTCCGCCCCATATGCTTTAAGCAGGTTTCTTCTCTCCAAGCTCATCGTTTCAGGCATAACAAAGACTGCTTTGTACCCCTTCGCTGCAGCAATCATCGCGAGTCCAATACCTGTATTACCGCTTGTCGGCTCAATTATCGTATCAACACCTGGCTTAATTAGTCCTTTTTCCTCTGCCGCTTCGATCATCGCTAAAGCGATACGATCCTTCACACTGCTGCCAGGGTTAAAATATTCAAGTTTTAAATAAACTTCTGCACTGTTTTGATCAACTAATCTGTTTAACTTCACAATTGGTGTTTGGCCGACTAATTCGGAAACTGAATTTGCTACACGAACCATATTGGCACCCCTATTCCGAGTATTTTTATTGGATATATAGAATTTAACAGTTTTATACTTGTTTTGTCAATTGTTTTACACAGAGTTTTTTCAAAATTTAATCTAAACGAAAACACAGGTGTTAGCCTGTGTTTTTGTTTGCCTATTTATTACGGCCGTAAAACCATTCAACCTTTGCCTCATCCCAGAAGGGTGCTGCAGAAGCTGGGGATTTCATCTGCTCAAGGGCAATTTGCCTGCGGATTTGCTCTTTCACATCAGAATACGTATAATTCTTCCCGTTCATTTTGCCCTCAAGCTTTAATAGGGCATACCCTGCCTTAACCTTAACCGGTTTACTGTACGCACCTTTTTTTAGCTTTTTAGCCGTTTCAATGTAGACCCTGGGAAACTGCTCATCGTTTACACTAATATAGCCGATGTCTCCGCCTTCATTTGCTGAAAATTCCTCGATGGATCGTTCCATTGCTAATGCGGAAAAATTTGATCCATTTGCCAGTTCTTTTGCTGCCTTTTCCGCCTCTTTCTTGGTTTTCACGATTATATGTGATAAATGATAGGCATCTGGAACATTAAAAAGATTTTTATTTTTGTCATAATAGCCTTTCAATTCTTTCTCCGATACTTTTACGTCCTTTGTTAACAGTTCTTCTAATAGGAGTGTTTTTCGAATTTGTTCTTTCCACTTTTTTTCACTTTGAATGTTTTTAGAACTGAAAGAATTATAGGTGGACTGCAGCATGCTAAATTCCCGCTCAACATCTTGGTCAGACACTTTTATTTTGTATCTCGCCGCCATTTCCTCTACGACCTTGTGATCAATCATTTCCTTTAAAACGTCTTTTCCATATCTTGTTTCTAGTTCATTCAACCATTCTTGTCTTGAAATTGACTTTTTCCCCACGGTTGCCACTGTCTCATCATTGATTGCCGCACCGCCGACCTCGTTTGCCCTAGTGAGGAAAAAGGCAACTGTTAAGCAATTAATCATAATGAGGCCGGCAATAACCATCCAAAGCTGCTTCTTTCCCAAGCTTTTCCCCTCACGATAACAATTATTTAGCTTCTTTCTTAAGCCCCTCTAGTTCTTCCCGAGAAAAAAGATACTTTTCATTACAAAAATGGCAGTGAGCCTCGGCCTGTCCATCTTCTTCAATCATAGCGGTAATTTCGGCAGTACCTAACCCAGTAATAGCATTCGCAAAGCGTTCTTTCGAACAATTGCATTGGAAGCTTACAGGCATTGTTTCTAAAACCTTTACTTGTTCTTTGCCAAACAATTCTTCTAAAATTTGCTCTGGCGTCAGACCTCGTTCAATTAGAATAGAGATTGGCTCAATCGTTTTTAACCGTTCTTCAAGTTTCTCAATTACCGGTTCCGGGGTTCCAGGCATTAATTGAAAAATAAACCCGCCTGCAGCCAAAATCGTATCATCAGGATTCACTAAAACGCCCACACCAACGGAGGAAGGTACCTGCTCAGACGTAGCAAAATAATAGGTAAAGTCTTCACCTAATTCACCAGAGACAAGTGGAACCTGACCGGTAAAGAAGTCACGCAAACCAATGTCCTTAACAACAGCCAGCATCCCATCTGTACCGACTGCGCGGCGGACATCAAGCTTGCCATTTTCTGTTGATTCAAAGTCAACCTCTGGATTAGTCACATAGCCGCGAACCTCGCCTTTTGCATTACTATCAACCACAATTGGGCCAATTGGGCCGCCGCCGTTTATTTTAATCGTTAGTTTATCCTCACCCTTTAGCATCGCACCCATCATTAGCCCTGCGGTCATCGTGCGGCCAAGCGCCGCAGAAGCAGTCCGCCATGTTTGATGGCGCCGCTGCGCCTCGCTAACTGTCTCAGTTGTACGAACAGCATATGCTCGTACATTTCCATCATAGGCAAGCGCCTTAACTAGATAATCCTTCATTGCCAAACTCCCTTCTAGCTGTCTCAAATTGTCCAGCTACAGCGCCCAGGCGCTTCCGCTTTTCTTATATATTATCCCATATTTCGGTTATAGATAAGCTGCAGACCCTTTAATGTTAAATATGGATCAACAACATCGATAACCGTTGATTCTTTAGCAATTAATGGTGCCAGTCCGCCTGTCGCAATCACGGTTGGTTTCTTCTCGCTTTGCTCTGTCATACGTTTGACAATGCCCTCAACTTGTCCAACATATCCGTAGACAATTCCTGCTTGCATTGCAGCAACGGTGTTTTTACCGATTACCCCTTCAGGACGGGCAATTTCAATCCGTGGCAATTTTGCTGCCCGCGAGTAAAGCGCCTCTGTGGAGATCCCCACCCCGGGAGCAATTGCTCCGCCCATATATTGACGCTCTTCATTCACATAACAATAAGTAGTTGCTGTTCCAAAATCAACAATAATTAACGGACTTCCATACTCATGGATAGCCGCAACAGCATTAACAATCCGGTCAGCGCCAACCTCTCTTGGGTTTTCATATTTAATATTAAGCCCTGTTTTTATCCCTGGCCCAACAACAAGCGGCTTAACGTGAAAGTACTTTTGGCACATTCTCTCCAAAGCAAACATGATGGGCGGAACTACCGACGAAATGATAATCCCATCAATATCTGAAAAAGATAATCCAGAATGATCAAATAATGCTTTGATATTCATGCCAAATTCATCTTCCGTGCGGTTCCGATTTGTTTCAATACGCCAATGGTATTTAAGTTCATCACCCTGATAAACACCTAAGACAACATTTGTATTTCCTACATCAAATACGAAAATCAAATCTATCACTCGCTTTATCAATTATTCTTTTTTTACTTCTCAACATCATAACATAAATAGTATTTGTTGAAAAAAAAGAGTGCTTCACAGGAAGCACCCTAGGTAAATTATTTATAATCGATTTCATCCGAAGGTTTATCTAAGAAAGATTCTTCCTTTTTCTCGCCTTCATCCTTTTTGGTGTTGATGTTTACCTTCACATCATCTGGTCTTTTTGGCCCGATTTTCACAGCGTCTAAGTGAACAGATGGATCTGGCATATGACCGTGTTCAACCAAATATTTGATTTGTTCCGCAACGAGTGTTTCAACCTCAAGAAGTGTAGTCGCAATTAGATTTAACTTATCGCGATTTTCTGTAAGAATTTTTCTAGCTCTTTCGTAACATTCCTTAATAATGGTTTGAATTTCCAGGTCAATTTCATACGCAATTGCATCAGAGTAATTTTGCTCATTATGCAGGTCGCGACCCAAGAAAACCTGACCGCCTTGCGGCTGACCGAACTGTAATGGCCCAAGCTTATCACTCATCCCGTATTCTGTTACCATTTTACGCGCAATGCCTGTAGCACGTTGGAAGTCATTATGGGCACCCGTACTTACTTCGCCAAATACGATTTCTTCCGCGACACGGCCGCCTAATAAACCAACAATTTTATCAAGCAATTCCGGTTTTGTCATAAAGTAACGGTCTTCTCTAGGAAGCATCACGGCATAACCACCAGCTTGACCACGAGGAACGATGGTAACTTTGTGAACCATGTCCGCTTCATCAAGGACTAAGCCAATTACTGTATGGCCACCCTCATGGAAAGCAACAATTCTGCGTTCTTTTTCGGAGATCACCCTGCTCTTCTTTGCAGGACCAGCAATAACGCGGTCTGTCGCTTCATCGATATCTTCCATATCGATTTTCTTCTTACTGCTGCGGGCTGCAACTAGTGCTGCCTCATTTAATAAATTCTCTAAATCGGCACCAGAAAAACCTGGTGTACGCATGGCAATATTTTTCAAGTTTACAGTCTCATCTAATGGTTTATTTCGGGCATGAACTTTTAGTACTGCCTCACGTCCAATCACATCTGGACGGTCAACCGTAATTTGGCGATCAAAACGTCCTGGACGTAATAACGCAGGATCGAGAATATCGGCACGGTTTGTAGCAGCAATAATGATAATTCCTTCATTTGCACCGAAACCATCCATTTCAACGAGCAATTGATTCAAGGTTTGTTCGCGCTCATCGTGTCCTCCGCCGAGTCCGGCGCCACGCTGGCGTCCAACCGCATCAATTTCATCGATAAAAATGATACATGGAGCATTTTTCTTAGCATTTTCAAATAAATCACGAACACGGGAGGCACCCACACCGACAAACATTTCAACAAAATCTGAACCACTGATGGAGAAGAACGGTACGCCCGCTTCACCGGCAGTTGCTCGTGCTAACAATGTTTTACCAGTCCCTGGAGGTCCGACTAAGAGGACGCCTTTAGGAATGCGAGCCCCAAGTTCAGCAAACTTGCGCGGGTCTTTTAAAAATTCAACGACCTCAACTAATTCTGCCTTTTCCTCATCAGCCCCAGCTACATCTCTAAAACGAACCTTTTTCTTATCATCGTTATAAAGCTTTGCCTTCGATTTACCAAAGTTCATCACACGGCTGCCGCCGCCTTGAGCTTGGTTTAATAAGAAGAAAAATAAGATAAAGATAATCACGAACGGAATGATTGAAGTAAAGAAGGTTACCCATCCGCTGGTTTCTTTTGCTGGCATTACCTCAACTTTTGTATCGGCTGCCTTATCAATACGGTCAAGAATCTTCTCTGAGTTTGGAATATAGGTGATGAACTTTTTACTTTTTGCTTCAAGCTCACCGCGAACCTCATATACCCCTCGTTCAGGCTGCATCGAAAATGATTTGACCCCACCATTTTCTAATTGGGTCACAAACTTATCATATGAAATATGATCTGTAGGCTCATTGCTTCCATTAAAGAAACTAACCACGCCTATAATGACTAAAAATATCAATAAATAAAAGATGGTATTACGGAAAATCCGATTCATCTCTTACCTCCTCCCGCGGGTAAAAACTATAATAAATAGTATCATAGAAAAACTTACTAATTCAAGAAAATGCTCTCATTAGTAAGGTTTGAAAACCTAAACGAAAACCTTCTCAGGTAGGAATATAATTATAGATTATTGCTATAAACTTCTGGTTTTAACACGCCAATATATGGAAGGTTGCGATATTTTTCAATATAATCCAGACCGTAACCGACAACAAACTCATCCGGAACAATAAATCCTACATAATCCGCTTTGATTGCACTCTTTCTTCCAGTTGGTTTATCAAGTAAAGTGACAATCTTGATTGACTTGGCTTTTCGATAACGGAATAAATCAACTAAGTAACTAAGTGTTAACCCACTATCAATAATGTCTTCAATTATTAATATGTCCCTTCCCTCCACAGAAGTATCTAAATCCTTTAAAATTTTCACTTCTCCAGTAGAAACTAAACCGGTACCGTAGCTGGAAACATCCATAAAGTCCATTTCAAGATAACAGTCCATCCGTTTTAATAAATCAGCCATAAAAGGCATGGCCCCTTTTAAAACCCCGATGGCCAGTGGGAAACGATCTTTATACTCTTCAGTTAACCCAGCCGCTAGCACCTTTATTTTTTCTTGAATTTCCTCTTCTGAAACTAACACCTTTTCAATATCCTGATTCATCATAAATTGTTCCTCCTAGAAGATCATTACTAATGATATGTGAGTTGTATATATTGCTTTGCTGTGTAATCTAAACCTTCTATAGAAGATTTTTTTAAATTTGGAAGCCAAATAATAAAACCTTCTTTATCCGTAACGACAGGCCAACTATCTCGATCCTGTACCGGAATCTTTTGATCAATAAAAATATCCTTTAACTTTTTAGTTCCTTGTGTTCCCTTTAATGTCATTCGATCGCCTTTTTCCCTTGTACGAATGAGAATGGGCCACTTAATACGTTCAGTATTAAAAAGGGCTGTATTCTCCTTTGCAAAAGGTATTTCACTTTCTACAATGTCTATTCTAAAACTTCGACCATTTGGCAGTATAATCATCCCTGGCTCATTTAGTACAAAAGCATATGGTTCAGCTTCCGCTTGCTTAAATTGGAAGGATAACTGTAAATAGGAGCGAATAACCTTCAATCCATTTGGGAAATTCAGTTTTGCTGAAGGTTCATGATGCTGCATTAAGTAAAATACTTGATCGATATGTATGGCAGAAAGAGAAGCTGGTTTTTCTTTGTAAAGATAGTTTAATATTAGTTGAATCCCTCTTCTTTGTAAAGGTAAAGGCATTTCAAGAAACCCTTTAATGTCAATAGTAATATTGTCCTCGTCTTTTTTTGATACAACTGTATCTAGACTTTTGATTGTTAAGTCCTCTAGAAATACTTCATCACTTTGCAATTCTTCACTGAAACGTTGGAATTGTTCATGGACATGGCTGTTTTCCTCTTTTAAAAAAGGAAGAACTTGTTTACGAAAACGATTCCTGCTATAAATGCCTTTCTCGTTACTTGGGTCTACCCTTGGTGTGAGTTGGTGCTCTTTACAATAAAGCTGGAGCTCAGCCTTCGTAACACATAAAAAGGGACGGAAAATAGTACCATGATGAAAAGGACGGGAAAATGGGATTCCTGCTCTTGCCTTACCGCTGCTGCCTCTCGTCAGCCGCATGAGCATAGTCTCCATCTGATCATCCCCATGATGACCTAGAACTAAATAGGGACATTCATATTTCTTCATCATTTTAAAATAAAAGTCATATCTTACTTCTCTTGCCGCAACTTGTGAACTCTTTCCAGTTGCCTTCATGATTTTCGTCACATCAATTCGCACCATTTCAAATGGAACCTGATGCTGTTCACAATAGCTTTTTACAAACATGGCATCTTGGTAGGATTCCTCTCCGCGGAACATATGATCCACATGTGCGACAACAATGGTTAGGTTCTTTTTGTCTTTTTCCTTCAATAAGTAGTGAAGCAATGCTAAAGAATCCGGCCCCCCTGACACACCCACAATCATTTTTTTGTTTTCAAGTTTGAATGAGTGGCGATTAAGAAAGGCTTCAACCTTTTGTTCCAACATATGATGCACTCTTTCTAATGCAAATTTTTTACCTTTTCAGGTATGAATACCCTTAGCTTACCACTTTTAAGAATAAACTATCAAAATATAGGTATTGCAAATTAAGGAGAAATTTTTCCAGTTTATCCCTCATCAACTTCACTAATGAATATATCTTCTTATTTACGAATAACACGTGAATTAGTTTCAATTATTAAGGTAAATTATTAAATGTATACCAAGCATATAAAATTCCTAGTACTACGGCAATAAACAGAAATTCCAGCCATCCACTTTTCTTTCTTTTTCTTCGATAGGCACGCCTAGAAGGAGACTGACCGCCTGACGTATTTTTTCTTTGTGTTTGTGTCGCAGCATTGTTGGCTGTAGCAAATGTTCGTAACGGAGGAGGAGCCGCCTTTTTCTCCACTAGACTGTCAAATAAGTCAGCCCGCATTTGCTTAGCATGGCTATAATGTCCTTGCAGTGCTTTTAGGATTACCTTTTCAAATTTCAATAGTTCCGTTTTTTGCTTTACTGATTCTTGTAGCTGAGATATGCCACCACTTGTTTTACTAAATCGTTTAGGATATGCTGTGTTGATCATAATCATTGCTACGGCAAATAAATCATAGGAGGGTTCTGCCTTTCTTGAACCTAACCCCCAATAGCCCCGGTCATAAAACTCCGTGAATTCCTTGATTGCCCTCCCTTGAATGGTCGTGCCACCCACATCTATACATCTAATCTTAGGGGGCGGTCCGGTTACAATTAGATTTTCCGGCTTTAAATCACCAAATACCCAGCCATTTTCATGAAGCTGCACCAAATCATTAAGCAGCTGCAAAAACAACACACTTGTCCAGGATTTCCCTTTCTCTTGTAAAAAGGAGAGAAAATCCGGACCTTGGATATATTCCATGACATAAAAGGATACCCTGCCTTGATCAGATACCCAATCATCGACATCAAGTAAAGAAGGCCCGAGGGCTCCGGGACCCTGGACCTTTGCAAAGGATTTTAACACATTTACCTCAGATGTAATGGACATACCGTTATCACTCATTTTTAATGCGACTCGAGTGTTTTTGTGTTTTGCAAGATAGACCACCCCATTTGCACCATATCCTAATTCTTTTATAATGGAATAGTTTTGTAAATGCCATTTCCCTGAAATGATGGTTCCCGGACTTACCTTACATTGATTCTTCAAAGTATGATTCATCATCACGTGAAAGCAGACTCCTTAATGATTGTTTTTGATTGAAGGCTGATAGCGCTGTCCGTAATGCCGGGCCTGTCGGTGTAATTCCTCCCGTTGATAGCTGAGAAAATATACTTGTCAAAACTTGTAGCTTCGGAGTCCAGTCCAGCAATCTTTCGACATCATTCTTTTTCCCGGGAAATACATAAACAGAAAATTGATTATCACCCGTTCGAGCGTTCAGACTTAGAGACAGGTCGAGAAGCGCCTCTTTTACCGTTGGAAGCTTATGTTTCATGCTTGCACTTGTATCGACAAGAATCAACACTTCTAATTCGACAGTTTCTCCTAATTCATCAACAACCTCCATGACCTCGCCACGCTTATCAGGCGGCAGATCCTCCATTGTTTGTGAACGTCCTAATATTTGCTGTAATTGGGAGTTCACCACACCTTGAATGGTTTGGTTCATCGCTTTACGGGTGACCATTTGCACGGTTTGTGAAAGGGCCTCTGCATAAACAATCTGGCTGACTCCACCGCCTGACATCGCAATGCCATCGATTTCAGTCATTCCCTTTTCATCAATCACATCTTTTTCAATAACACCAATTACATTCACGGTAATTCCTTGTTCTTTCGCGAGTGCCGCCATGGCAATTGGATCGTCCCCTTGGTTTGAGCAGCCATCGGTAATCAATAATATTTGCCGAATCTTACCTGTATACATAACCTTCTCCCTCCACGAAACGTATTTGTACCATTTTCGACGGGATTATGTTGATTTATACATATTTATGGCGTCTATAGAGTAAAATAATCAATTAGACTACCAAGGGAATTTTCGCGCTGAGTTAAGAATTTAGACTCAGGCCTGTTTTTTGTAAACGGGAATGGACGCCCACTTTGGTGTATTATGTTTTATTCTTGCCACCGTTACGGTCATATCATCATCAATTAATCCGGATCTTGACCTGATCACATCCTCCATAATTAAATCCGCTACTGCCTGTGGATCATCTGTCTCTAATTCCTGTACCTTTCGTTTCATCCATAAATCATAATTTTCTACATGTTTGGGTCCCTCGAACACGCCGTCACTCATCATAATTAATAAATCTCCCGCTTTTAATTGTTCGCTGACGACATCGACTTCAAATTCCTGCAGTATGCCTATCGGCAAATTACTCGCCTGAATTTTAATGACCTTATTTCCCCTTTTGATAAAGCTCGGTGTCGAGCCAATCTTCAAGAATTTTGCAGAGGCATTTTTTAAATCAATCATCGCCAAATCCAATGTTGAAAAAATTTCATCTGTTGTCCGTAGCGACAGAATGGAATTAATGGATTTAATCGCTGTCTTCTCCTCGATTCCTGATTGTAGGATTTTTTGTAATAGAGATAGTGTTTCGTTACTTTCATAATGGGCTCTCTCCCCATTACCCATGCCATCACTAATGGCAATCGCGTACTTGCCGAGCCCTAGCTCAATAGTGGAATAGCTGTCTCCCGATATTAAACCGCCATCCTTAGCAGCGTGGGCTACCCCTGTTTCGACTGTAAACGCTTTCGATGATCTAAAGGTGACATGACAAAATCCACTAGGGATTGTCGCACATTCCTCCTTGTTAACAATGATTGTTTCTCCTAGTATATCCGAGAGCATGGGAGCGATAAGTTTCTCGCACTCACCATGGCCGTTACAAAAAGGGACTGCCATCTCAATATCAATATTCCCTTGTTCAAGGCTGTAGATTTCGACCTGTTCAATGTGGATTCCAAACTCCTGAATCGCCTCCATGATTTGTTCTTCCTGTCTATGATGATTTTCCCTTTCCCGTTGGATTTCCTTCGCGAAATTTTCCATTACCTCGGAAACACCTAATAATTGGTCAGCAACCAGTTTGCGGCTTTCTCGTACTTGTTTTTTTAATTTTAAATTGGCTTGAAAGAAAGTTAACTCCTGACCGATGGTTTCATAAACCTTTTTGGAACGAGAGCAATGCTTTTCCCATTCCCTTGTTAGCCTCGGAGAAACATTTCTGGCGTTTTGATCCATTTCGTGAATAATTTCCTCCATGTAAGCATAGGTTGTATTAAAATTCTTTGCCCAGCATTGTTCCTTTTTAAAGCATGTCTGGCATGTTTTTTCCGTGACATTGCTCATGAAGAAATCCATTTCCCGATCCTTTTCATCGTCTTCCGACAAGACTTCCATTTGTGAAAAGCTTTGTGAAAGGGCATGGAAAACGCCTGAAAACTGTGATACCCGCTGTGCTGTCACATCCCGCATTTTACGCATATACTTTTGCTGTTCTGCCGTGTATTCCGGTGTCCCAGGGATATATTTTGCCAATCTTGAAGTAAATGCCTGTGGTGTTAAGAGGAATAAAAGAACTGCGGCACTGGATTCCAAAACAGTCTTTAGTATGGAGCCGCCACCCTCACCATACATACCGATGAGCAGGGTGGCAATAAATAGGCCGATGGAGACACCTATTTTTTTCCCTTCTTTCAACAAGCCTCCGAGTACACCTGAAAAGGCCAAAAGGCTCATATGATAGAAGCTTGATACACTTGCAAGGCTAAAAATTAAGCCAGTCACAACGCCGACGGTGGAGCCAACTGTTGCCCCAGCAATAAATGAAAAAACCAAAACTAAATATCTCGACATGATATGTTCAATCGACATATCATAAACCTTCCAGCCAATTGTTCCAGACAAAATCGAAGCAAGCATAATGATGAGGCAAACGATTTCTTCCGTTTTTAACAATTGTCTGCGTTTATTCAAGGTTAGTAATGGAATACTTTGTAAAAAAATAAGTGTTAGGATAAACGCGAGACTTGCCTGGACACCCACCATCATGACATCGTATAGTGTTAATTGCTTGGTTAGGATGAAGGCCTCGGCGAATTTCCCCACCCCAAGAATAATACCGACAAAAAAGGGCAGTGATCGCATTTCATTTGTCAACCATTTTTGACCGATACGAAAAACAACCAAAAAGGCAATGGTGATGATGAAGGTCGAGGCGGCATTGAATAATGAAACCGTTGCTGCCCCCACAATCAGTCCGATCAGTGCAAGCGGTGCCCGATCCCTTTTAATTAAATAAACAGAAGCAAAAAAAGGAAGGCAAAACGGGGTCAGCTTCGCCAAAATTAAGGCTCGTCCAAGCAAAAATCCGACTAGTATTAAGAGATAACCCTTTTTGATAAAAAAGGACTCAAGCGCAAATTGAACTTTCCTTAGGATCCTTCCAAGATCCCATTTAGATGAATGAAGGCTGACTTCTCCGACCGGTTCTATAAAACTCACGTTTGTCTTTTCCACTAAATCACTCTCCCTATTCTTTCATCGTTGCCCACTATTATAAAATTAATAGAATTAAAACTTTGTCAAAATTATGAACATTGATAAAATAATCGTTCGACGCAATTCAACTAAAATTACCCAAATAATATAAGCTTGTCGTATCAAGGAAAATGATTTTTACCGTAACAAAAAAGACAGGCCGCTTTTAGGACCTGTCTTTTACTATATCGATATTAGGTGAACCCTGCTTTATTCAATTAAATAGCAGCAAGCTAACCCCGTTTAGCCCCTCTTCCTCCGCGCTTGGATTCCGTGTGCCGCTTTAAGGAAGATAAACGATCCTCACTGTCTTTTAGGAACTTTGACATTTTTGACTCGAAGGTTTCCCCTTTGTTGTTGTTACGATCGTTTGGCCGGCCCTGACGAGGACGTTGCGAATGAGAGTTTGAATGTTGTCTTCTTTCCGGCTCTGGTCTGTCTTTTGCCTTTTTAATCGATAGACCAATTTTTCCGTCCTTCTCAACATTGATGACTTTTACCTCAACCTGATCGCCAACCTTTAGGTGATCATTGATATCCTTCACATAGTTATCAGCAACCTCACTAATATGAACGAGTCCTGTTGAGCCATTTGGCAGCTCGACAAACGCACCGAAATTTGTTATCCCTGTTACCTTTCCTTGTAACTTGCTGCCTACTTCAATTGACATAAAAAGAACGTTCCTCCTTAAAAGTATAAAAACTGGAATCTTACTATATATTATACAAAAAGGGAAAATTCAGTGTCAATAACTCGCGACAATGGCTCATTTTTCCTCTTTTTCATCAGGAATACTAAAGATTACTTCATTCTTCTCCGAGAAAAAGTACTCTTTCCTTGCCAGCTTCCCAATGTAATCATCATCATTTAACTTTATAATATCCTCTTTCAATATGTCTTGCTGCCTTTTTAATTCAGAAAGCTCGTGATTAGACTTCTTCTTTTGGGCAACCTTTTCCTTGAGCATTGCGGTCTGGGAAATATAGCTGGATATCATCAGATACGATAAAAGCCCCGCAAAAACAAAGAATAACGATAATCGCCTTAGTAATAGTTTTCTCTTTCTAGCTGAGGCAATTTCTGCGTATTCTTGCTGCTCGACATAGGTTGTCTGGATCTTTGACACATTTTTTTTTCGTTCTGCGCCCATTTCCCTTCCCTCCTCACTCTTTTCTTTTTTTCCATTTATCTATCCACTTACTAGTATAATTCCTTATTTTCTCAAAATTTCCTGCCGTTCTATTATATAACTTCTCGACGGAATTTTTAATACCTTTCGGCAAAATTTTCCAAAATAATATCACCATTGTTTTTAATGGAACGTAAACAATCTTTAGTATCAATAATATAATCTTAAAAACAAATTTGACAAGGGTTAATAGTCCCCTGCCAAGTACAAGAATAATCGTGATCACAAGCTGAATAAGACCCACGACGGGTTTATAAATCAGGAGCTGGAAGGTCTTTTTCAAAAATGTAACGATAGAGATGACGGTTTGAATCACTGCTTCTAATAAACGCAGATAAATCCCTTTAAACAAGCTCTGATAGGCGGCAAACCCGCAAACAAGGGCAATGAAGATGTAAAATCTCAGCTCCCCATTATTCACTAAGAATAATGTATAAAAAATGATCAAAGCCTGAATGATCCAAAATAAGACATCATTAATAAAGACAATCCAAGCTCGTTGTTTCGGGCGTTTTAAAAACCGCTGGTACGTATCAAACATGGCGCCAAATAACGACCCCATGCCGATCATCGAAAGCATTGTTAAAAATTGCGTCGAAAGGGTCATCGGAATAACTTGCTAAAGAATCCTTTAGCTTTCTCCCCATGCTGCTCATCTAAGTAGACTAAGTCGAATATCTTTCCTTTAATGGAGACAATCCCCTTTTCAACATCAAGGTTCTTCATTGTCAAGTTTTGTCCCTTTATCGCCAAAAAGCCCATTGACGTTTCCAATAAGAATTCTTCATTATCGAAGCTTTCTACCTGTTTCACACCGGTAATATCGAGAAGCTTTCTTCCTCTCATAATGACATCATGATCCGGCACACTACTCTTCGTCGGCTGGTTATCATAATATTGGTTCACTCTACATCCCCCACAATCATTTGTACAACCCTTTGTTAAAAGGTATGTGAAGGACGGTAAAAGTAGAACAGTTTTAGTCGTTTGAGCCAAGTCTCTCTTCTTTTAAAATGGTATACATCTCCGCTGCTTCATCCTTGCGTGATGTTTCCTGAATCCGGTCAATTCTAGCCGTCACCTTGCGATTTCCAAGACGAATGGTTAATTCATCGCCGACTTTAACAGTTGTGCTGGCTTTTGCCTCTTTCCCGTTAATTTCGATTCTGCCTTGGTCGGATACTTCTTTCGCCAAAGTTCTTCTTTTAATTAATCTTGATACTTTTAAAAACTTATCTAGACGCATAATTGCCAATCCTCCTATTTTATAATCCTTTACGCTTTGCCTCGTCCCAATAGTGGTCAAGCTCCTCAAGCGTATGCTCTTCAAACGATCTGCCGCTTCTTTCTACGCCTTCCTCCACGTATTGAAACCTGCGGATAAACTTTTCGTTTGTTTCAAATAAAGCTTCCTCCGGATGGATTTTTAAAAATCTGGCGACATTGACAAAAGCAAATAGCAAATCGCCAAATTCCTTTTTAGCAAGTACTAGACCTGCCTCCGTACCGTCTAATTCCGCCACAAATTCATCGAGCTCTTCTTTCACTTTCGCCAAAGCAGGGGTAATTTCCTGCCAATCAAAGCCAACCTTTGCCGCTAACTTTTGCAGCTCATACGCCCGCAGTAAATTGGGCTGTGCTTTTGAGACGCCCTCAAGCAAGGAAGAAGGTGCTTCCGCTCTGCCCTTTTCCTGCTGCTTAATTTCCTGCCAGTTTTGAACGACTTCTTCCGCATTGGCTGCTTTTCCAGTGCCGAAGACATGTGGATGCCGGCGTATCATCTTCTCAGACAGTACTTCAATTATGTCATCAATAGAAAAATAGCCATCATCCTCGCCAATTTGTGCATGGAGCATCACCTGCAGCAGCACATCGCCTAACTCTTCTATAAGATGATCAATATCGTCATGATTAATTGCCTCAATCACCTCATAGGTTTCTTCTATTAAATATTTCTTTAATGATTCATGTGTTTGTTCCCTATCCCAGGGACAGCCATTCGGCCCTCTTAAGACGGCAATGATTTCCCTAAGTTTAGAGAAGTTCTTCAATAAGATTTGTTCTTCCTTCACCGGCGGGATATAAACGGAAGTTAGATTGTTAATCGAGACATTTCGATCCAACTCATACAATGGCACCTTTTCGATTACTTCTTGACTGCTTCCAGCAGCCGTAACAATATATACTTCATAATCATCAGGTAATTTCTCCATTAAGGTTAATTTTACATTGGAAGCCACAAATTGATCATACACCTGGCTAATAAAAATATGCTGCTCGATTTGCAGTTGGCTTGACAGGAGTGCCGTCCCATCCAGCAGTTGGAAACCCTCAATTGGATCTATTCTTAACGCAGCAAATATAGGGTCAATAAAGCTTTGCCCGCCGCCGATGATAATTTCAACCGCTTCTTTTGGTGCATACTCCAACAGTAGCTGAACCGTACGCTCGGCCACAAGCGGATGCCCCGGAACGGCATAAACAATTGGCCCACTTTCTGCCTTTTGCAACAGTGTCCGTGCAATTTCCTCATAAACCAAATCAAACTGTTCATGTTTTTCGTAAACAGCATCAAAGGATGTATACGTCAGCCCTTCCTTTTCTAAATCTGCCACTACCGGATGCTCTTTTGTTCTTAAAAATAAGCCTACGCCGGCACGAAGCAATTTTTTATAAACACCAACTGGCAGCTGCTCTAAGTCTCCTGCCCCTAAGCCAAGTATTTCAATTCTTTTGTCCATTTGATTAACTCCTATCCTTTCGTGCTAATAGATGTATTAATTTACTTCCAAGCGGGAAAAAGGCCAATTCTTCCTCACGAAACACGTTTCCGCGAATAATCACCAATAAAAAGAGCAGACCGCCAAATACCACAGCACTTAAAGCTTGCACAGCCGCCCCCAAACGATTCAATACGAGCAAGTCCACACAATAGTCTGTCACATATAAATAGCCTTTTAAAAACAAAACAAGCAAAACGGCTGCCATCAGAACAATTCCGACAAAACGCCATCTATAAAGCGGTTGCGCCGTCATTTTTCTAAATTTAAGGAACAACAGGCCCAGGATCAATCCTAATGAAAGCAGGGAGGAAATTGCGGCACCCATGGTTCCATACATCGGAATGAACACGGTATTTAATCCATATTTCAGAGGAAAAGAGACTACCACCGCAAAAGCTGGGAATATCAGGCTGCTCATTCCCTGCATGATGGCAATCACCGTAGAGATGATCGACGTAAAAAGAATAACAAAGCCTAGCACGCCTAGAACCGATGACCCTAATTCGTTTTCAAATAACATGGTATTCGTTTGTTCGATAATGGCCCATAAACCAGCGGAGGCACCCAACCCGATGACCATACTAACTTTAAGTGCCAATTGAATCTTATCATGCAGTTCATCCGATCTTTCCGCCAAGCGCGCCCGGCTAATGAGCGGCACAAGTGTTAACGCCATGGAGGTGGCAGCAACCGTTCCCAACTGAATCAATGGCTGGCCGCGATCAAAAATCCCCTTCACACTTTTCGCCATTTCCACCCCCATGCCATTGGCAACAAGTAAAGGATAGAGCGTTAATGAATCTGCTAATTGAATAAAAATCATCAGCATCCCGCTTAAACAAATCATCAGTCCTTGGAAAATCAAAGCCTTTACAATCTCCTTGACTTCCGTTCGGTAATGTTGAAACATTCCCTGCTGTGGCTTGATTCCTTTCCATTCTTTACGAATCGATAAAAACATAAACAATATGATTGCCGCAAAAATACTGCCAGTAATCGAACCAAACATGGCGCCGCCGCCGACTAAATAGAGAGAATAGCCTTTTTGCATAAAAAGATACGATAGGAACAGAATGGTTAGCACGCGAATCATTTGTTCCCCAACCTGTGATAGGGCCGTAGGAACCATATTCCCAATCCCTTGATAATACCCTCTTAAAGTAGAAACAAACGGGAAGGTTAGAAACACAATGGAAACAACCCTTAAAAGAATAGCGAGATCGGGGTCATTCATCCAGTTTGCTATTCCTTTAGCTCCAAAAAAGAGAATGGAAAAACAAATAATGCCAAACACCTGTAAAAAAACAAAGGATACCAGTAGAAGAAGGCGGGATTTGGCTCTATCGCCTTTTTCCTTTTGTTCTGCATATAGTTTGGAGATGACAACAGGAAATCCGGTTGTCGCCAAAACAATGGCCATCCCATAAAACGGGTACACTTGTTGATAAATGTAAAAGCCAATATCACCGACAATATTTTGAAAAGGTATCCTGTAAAAGGCACTTAAAATTTTCGTCAAAATAGCCGCAATCGTTAAAATAAATGCCCCTTTAAACAGGGACTTTGATTGATTCATGGAATTCAATTATTTCACCTACTAATTAAACTAAGAAGGTAATTATAGCACATTGTGGTAATTGCTCGGAAAACTTTTCCTTTTACCCTTGAAATTGGGCTATAATTTAAGTAGTTTAACGAAAATAATAAAAATTTTATTGGAGGGAAATGTATGTATCCAAATATTTTAAGGCACCCCGGACCTACTCCTATCCCTAAGAAAGTGCTGCAAGCAATGAATCAGGATATGATCAGTCATCGCAGTGAGGAATTCGTCCGTTTATATCGGGAAACAACAAATCGTGTAAAACCTATTTTCGGTACAATACAAGATATTTTGCTGCTGCCATCAGGGGGTACGGCTGCATTGGAAGCCGCCGCTGTTAATACAGTTTCGCCAGGTGAAGAAGTCGTGGTCATCACCGTTGGCGCCTTTGGCGATTATTTTGTCTCTATTTGTGAGAAATATGGTTTTCATGTACATAAGCTTGAAAAGGCTTGGGGCGAGGCATGCAGAGAGGAGGATCTTACCGAGTTTCTAAAACCTTTATCAAACATAAAGGCGGTCTTTGCAACCTATAACGAAACGTCAACAGGGGTTTTAAACCCTATCGATAAATTAGCACATGTCGTACATACATGTTCAGATGCGCTATTTATTGTTGATGGAGTCAGCTGTATTGGCGGTGCACCTGCGGAAATGGATCAATGGGGAATTGATATTTTAGTAACAGGGTCACAAAAAGCAATGATGCTTCCTCCTGGACTTGCCCTTTTAAGCATTAGTGACAAGGCATGGAAAGTGATTGAAGAAAATAAAACACCTTCGTATTACTTGAATTTACTAAGCTATCGTGAGTGGGCATCAAAAGGAATGACACCTAACACTCCCGCTGTTTCACTCATTTACGGGCTTTCCGCTGTATGTGATTTAATTGATGCGGAAGGCGGCTTTTCGCAAACAGTGGCAAGACATGACCTCATGAAAAATATGGTTCGTGCAGCAATGAAGGCTCTCTCTATCGGGTTGTTGACGAGCGATGAGGTGGCCTCACCGACGATTACGGCTATACGTACTCCTGAAGGAATAGATCTTTCTTCATTTATTGGCCATTTAAAGCAGAAATACCACCTTGATTTTGCCGGCGGTCTTGGTCATCTGCAAGGAAAGGTTTTCCGTTTTGGCCATATGGGCTACTGTTTCCCAAGTGACATCCTTGAAGCTGTATCACTAATGGAAGCAGGCCTGCAGGACTTCTCCTATTCTTTTGATCCAGGTGCAGGAGTGAAAGCTGCCCAGAACGTATTCCTAGCTGCCCACCGGAAATAGCATGTAAAAAAGACAGCCTCCGCTGTCTTTTTTCATGTTTAAATTATGATTCCATTTGTCTTGCCAAGAACCCGGCAGCTGTTTCAACCGCCTTTTGTTCCACTTCTCCAAGTGTACCTTCTCTGGAAAAAATAATAACAGCACCGATAGGGTCACCATTCGCGATAATTGGCCCAATGGTATAGGAAGACACGGTTTCATCATTGCCATCAGCCAGTGCAATATCGCCTTGCTGCGTATGGAGTACCGAGTTCCGTTCTTCCATCGTTTTTTCCACTAAATCACTGATATTCTTATTTAAGTAATCTTTTTTAGAACCGCCAGCGAGAGCAATATAAGTATCTCTATCACAGATTAAAACAGGGTTACCGAGGCTATCAAATAGGGCTTCTGCATATTCTTTGGCAAAATCGCTTAATTCGCTGATTGGTGAATACTTCTTTAAAATGACTTCCCCATCACGATCTACAAAAATCTCTAACGGGTCCCCTTCGCGAATACGCAGAGTTCTGCGTATTTCTTTGGGAATAACGACACGACCCAAATCATCGATTCGACGAACTATTCCAGTTGCTTTCATCCAATGTTGCCTCACTTTCATCTGATGATTTTTCAACTTGGTGATTGGCAAAGCTTTTGAATTATGTAACTGTCTAGCTTCAGCGCCTAGGGGTTCGGGTCATAAGCCAATCCGTCAAGAAGGCTAAAATCAGCCTTCTCGCCGGCTCGTCTTATGCCTGTCGCCCCCGATCAAGGCGCTTCAGCTTTTCCAGTCATCACCAACTTTGAACTTAGTATCTTTCAACTGGAAAGTTCTATTCACAATTGCATTATTTTTTATTACTTAACAGGGTTTTCCTGCCCCCGTTTGGCTAAAGGAATTCCCTTAACCATCTCGTTGACAATGTGCAGCCATTGTATGGTGTCATAGTCTTTTATCCTGATGACAATTTTTAATTTAGAACCTTCCATCCCCGGATTTACATTGCGGTCAAACTTGCCGCCAATATGGAATATTTTCGCTCCATCAATCGTGTTGGTAACCTGCTCATTTACTAAAACAGTTACCTCCTGCTTAGCCTGTTTAATCTGTTCTACACCATTAATGAGGGAATGGACTTTTATTTCGGCAATTTGGAACAGGTAGTCTACCTCAGCAGGATATTCTCCAAAGCGGTCATGCATCTCTTCCTGGAGTTCTTCCATGTCCTCAAGGGATTCAATCGCCCTAAACCGTTTATACATCTCAATCTTTTGATGGCCATCCTTAATATACGTATCCGGGATATACGCATCAATTTCCAAGTCAATTTCAACTGATTTCTTTACCTCTGCACCAAGTTCGCCCCTTCTCGCCTCTATTGCCTCTTTGAGCATTTGAGAATATAGGTCAAATCCGACAGAGTCAATGAAACCATGCTGCTGGGCACCCAATAAATTTCCGGCCCCGCGAATCGATAAATCACGCATCGCAATTTTAAAACCTGAGCCTAACTCCGTAAACTCTTTAATGGCTTGAAGGCGTTTTTCCGCCACCTCTGTTAGTACTTTATCCTTACGATAGGTAAAATACGCATAGGCGACACGGTTGGACCTTCCGACACGGCCGCGGAGCTGATAAAGCTGAGAAAGCCCCATGCGATCGGCATCAAAGACAATCAAGGTATTTACATTCGGGATATCAACACCGGTTTCAATAATAGTCGTGCTGACAAGAACATCAAACTCCCCTGCTAGGAAACTAATCATGACGGATTCTAATTCATTTTCCGTCATCTGCCCATGGGCACAGGTAACCCGTGCATCAGGGACTAGCATCGATATTTCCTCAGCTTTTCGTTCAATATCTTCAACCCTGTTATATAAAAAGTAAACTTGTCCGTCACGGGCAAGCTCCCGTTCAATTGCTTCCCTTACTAACGAGCCATTATACTCCATGACATAGGTTTGCACCGGAAACCGATTCTCCGGCGGTGTTTCAATAACCGATAAATCCCGAACACCAAGCATGGACATATGGAGTGTCCTCGGGATTGGTGTTGCCGTCAAGGTTAATACATCAACATTCGTTTTTAACTTCTTAATCTTTTCTTTATGGGTAACCCCAAATCGTTGCTCTTCATCAATAATTAACAGCCCTAAATCACGATAGACGATATCCTTTGAAAGCAGGCGGTGGGTACCGACCACAATGTCGACTGTCCCCGCTTTTAAACCCTTCATTGTTTCCGTCTGCTGCTTTTTCGAGCGGAAACGGCTTAACAACCCAATATTAATCGGATAGTCCTGAAAGCGTTCCCTTAATGTTTCAAAATGCTGCTGTGCTAAAATCGTCGTTGGCACAAGAAAGGCTACTTGCTTCCCATCAGCAATCGCCTTAAAGGCGGCACGAATCGCAACCTCTGTTTTGCCATAACCGACATCACCACACAAGAGACGATCCATTGGGCGCAATCTTTCCATATCCTTTTTAATTTCCACGATGGAGCGGAGCTGGTCTTCTGTTTCTTGGTAGGCAAAGGATGTTTCAAATTCCCGCTGCATATCACCATCCGGTGAAAACCCATAGCCTACTGCCGCTTCACGCTCTGCATATAATTTAATTAAATCATCTGCAATATCCTGGACGGAGGATTCAACCTTTTTCTTGACCTTCTTCCAATCAGTGCCGCCCAGCTTATATACCTTAGGCTCTTTCCCTTCTGAACCAACATATTTCTGGACAAGATCGATCTGTTCCACTGGTACATACAGCTTATCTGTTCCCTGGTAACGGATGTGCAGGTAATCCTTATGAACCCCGTTAATGACAAGCGTTTCAATCCCTAAATATTTCCCAATCCCGTGATTGACGTGTACAACATAATCGCCAATTTTAAGTTCGGAGTAACTCTTAATCCGTTCGGCATTGGATAGTTTTTGCCGGCTTTTAGATTTCTTCACCCGTTTATTAAATAATTCTTCTTCGGTGATGATGGCAATTTTCTGAATAGAAAGCTCAAAACCTGCTTGCAGGTTTCCTTTCATAATCTGAACTCTGCCAGGTAAAAGCTGCTGGTCTGCCTTTACGATGACGGCATCAATTTCATAGTCCTCAAGCACACGCTCTAACTTTTTAACCCGTTCTTCATCCTGCCCTAAAAAGACAACCGAATAATTTCCCTTTTTCCACCTGTCAATTTCTGCTTTTAATAGATGCATTTGCCCGTGGAAGTTTTGCATCTGCTTGCAGGAAATATTAATGATATTTTGCGGGTTTGTATTGGCTACATGCCGTAAAAATAAGGACATATAAAGGATAGGGAATTCCTTTTTCTGTAACAACAACTGTAAGTCATGGGAAATATGTAAATCATGGATCATCTGTCCCTCACCAAGTAACCCTGTATACCACTCTGCTTCCTCTTTCACAAGGGAATCATTCATCTCTTGGACTCTGCTGATTTCATCAATAAACACAAGACCGTTACGTGGAAGATAGTCTAGTAAACTAGCAGGGCGGTCGTAGGCAAGTGATAAGTATTTATAGACCTGGTCGGGCTTTTGGCCATTTTTTAATTGTTCAAGGTCGTGACTGATATTCTGACTTAGTTGCATTTTTGCTTTATCATCTTTTAATTTCTTTAAACTATGCGCTAATCCTTGTTCAAGCTTAATAGTGATCCGGTTAAAATCCTCCTCTTCCAGCAGGATTTCCGTAGCCGGCCCAATCAAAACTTCTTTAATCTTTCCTTTAGAGCGCTGATCTTCAAGAGAGAAATAACGGATTGAGTCGATTTCCGTGTCAAATAACTCTAATCTTAGCGGATCTGCTTCCGTAAGCGGATAAATATCGATGATCCCGCCTCTTACACTGAATTCTCCTGGTGTTGTGACCATTTCAACCCGGACATAACCCATTTTGACAAAGGTATTAAACAATTTATCAATTTGGATGTCTTCGCCTACTGCTAGCTTCAGCTGATAGTGGTTCCATAGGGACTTCGGAGGAATGATTTTCTTTAGGCCGGCAATCGGGACAATTAAGATTCCTTGATTTGACCTGCTCCAATGATTTAATGCCTCTATTCTTTGCGCTTTTAATTCCGGACTTGCAATGCTTAGCTCTGCAGCAATTACCTCATTGGCTGGAAAAAGAAATACTTCCCTTTCACTTAATAGATTGACAATATCATCATAGAGTTTTTGTGCTTGTAATAGATTATGGGTAACAAGTATGATTGGCCGCTTCATCTGTTCGTAAATACAAGCGGTTAGTACCGTTCTTGACGAGCCCGAAAGACCTGCCGCAAGCTGTTCCTTTAATCCTCCCTCAATGCCAGCAATCATCGAGTGAACATCTTCCTGCTGAAGAAACAATGTCTTTAAACTGTTCAAGGCTTCTCCTCCCTTCTAATTTCATATTAATAGCATTTATATATAGAAATAATAAATAGAAAAACGCTTTGGAGGGCTTCCAAAGCTGGTTAGTGAATAAGGAAATCGTATTGGTGGTAATCTGGATTCCGCTCCAAAGCTTCTTGGCAGTCCTCGCATATGGCTGTTATATGAATATCACCGGAGGCGTCATAAGCAACCATTTCCTGTCTTTCTTGATCCGTTAATCTATGGAGACCAAGGGTTTCTGAGTGTACCGATGCTTTATCAATAGAACCAAGTTTTGTACCACAATGACGACAATGGTAATGAATGGTCACACGGGTTCCTCCCTAATCTACGATTCCTTCATAGTATTAACCTGATAGGAGGAACTTATTCATTTAGATTAATCGCTTACAAGGGCCTACATTCTACCTTTCACAGTTTTGCTTTATTGTATGAAAGAAAGACTTGTATCATGAACAATTACTGATTATATTCATTCATGACTTGCAAAAATGGCTTCTCAAGCCAGGACGAACAGGCATCTGCACTTCTTTTCACTGCTTCTTCTGTCAACGGCTTTTCATCAGGACGAAAGCGCCCAAGAACGTAGTCAGGTACACTCATTCCTGCTTGCGGCCGGTCAATGCCGATCCGAATACGGTTAAACTCTTGTGTGCCAAGATGGGCAACAGTTGACTTAATCCCATTGTGGCCGCCAGGGCTCCCTTTTTGACGAAGCCGTGTTTTCCCGACTGGCAGATCAAGATCATCATAAATGACTACTAAATCCTCTAACTCTATTTGATAGTAATCCATGACCGCTCTAATCGATTCCCCTGATAAATTCATATACGTTAACGGTTTTAATAGTAATACCTTTTCCCCTTTATAATGACCAATCCCATACAAACCTTTAAATTTCGACTGATTTAGCGGGATGGAAAATTGATTTGATAAGGTATCAATGACTTCAAAGCCAATATTATGTCTTGTCTGCTCATATTGCTTCCCAGGGTTACCTAAACCAACAATACATTTCATGGGTTCCACCTCTTTCGGTTCAGCAAACCTGTTAAAAATTTTTCGAAACATCGCCATTCTCCCATTATATCTTAATTCATTTCAAAATGCGTTAAAAGACGTAACCATTTAAAGGTTACGTCTTTTACCCTATTCACCCTTCTACGGGGGTTGTTTCTCTGCCTTCTTCTTTATCTGGATGTCCGCCGTCCTGCTGTTCACCAGCATTAATTTCCTCTTCTTGCCTTGGCGGCAGGATGGAGGCGATCACTTCATCATCCTCATGGTTGATCGTAAAGCCACCGGCTGATGGAATATCACCAGCCAACACCGTTTCTCCTACCTGCAGATTGGATATATCCACTTCAATTTGCGGTGGAATATTGTCAGGAGTAGACGTAATCGATAATTGGTGAACCGGCTGCTGCAAGACACCTCCGTCTTTTACTCCAGCCGCTTCTCCAACAAGAACAAGTCTGACATCGACATTGATTTTTGAGGATTTATCCACGGCTAGAAAATCAACATGGAGAATTGCCTTTTTAAATGCATCCTCTTGATAATCGGTCAGCACCACATCATGCTTGCTGCCATCGACATCAAGGGAAATGACTCCATTCCTGCCTGCTGACCGGATAGTTTTTGTTAAATCCGCTGCACTAACAGACACTGGTTTACTTTCAACTTTCGCTCCGTAGATAATGGCCGGAATACCGCCGTTTTCTCTGATTTTCCTTAAGGCAGAATACGTGAGTTCCTTCCGTTCCTTTGCTTGTAAAACAGTACTCATATGTTTAGTCACCTTCCTACTTTAGTATCTATTTAAAATACCCCAAAATAGGAAGGACTAAACATTTTTTTAATCAAATAAAGTACTAACAGATTGTTCTTCATGGACACGAATGATTGCTTCGCCAAGTAGTGGAGCGACAGATAGGTTGACAATTTTTCCTCGCTTTTTCTCTTCTGGAAGAGCAATCGAGTTGGTCACCACTAATTCTTTTATTTTCGAGTTTTCAATACGTTCAATCGCTGGGCCGGATAATACGGGATGTGTACAACAAGCATACACTTCAGCAGCACCATTCTCTACTAAAGCATTGGCAGCGAGAGTAATGGTTCCTGCTGTATCAATAATGTCATCAATTAAGATCGCTACTTTCCCCTCGATATTACCAACAATATTCATCACTTCAGCCACATTCGGTCTTGGTCGGCGTTTATCGATAATAGCAATAGGTGCTTTTAAACGCTCAGCCATTTTTCTCGCCCTTGTTACCCCCCCATGGTCTGGGGACACAATGACAATGTCACCATTCAATTCCTTGTTTTTAAAGTACTCTGATAAAATTGGCACACCCATAAGGTGATCAATTGGGATATCAAAGAATCCTTGGATTTGCGGCGCATGTAAATCTAAACAAATCACGCGGGTTGCGCCTGCAGTCTCTAACAGGTTTGCCACTAATTTGGCTGTAATCGGCTCGCGAGCCCGCGCTTTACGATCCTGACGTGCATAGCCATAGTATGGCATAACAATATTAATTGTCTTTGCCGAAGCTCGCTTTAAAGCATCAATCATGATTAATAATTCCATAATATTATCATTTACAGGTAAGCTTGTTGATTGAATAACATAGACATCACAGCCGCGGATACTTTCTTCAATATTGATTTGGATTTCTCCATCACTAAACTTTGAGACTGAACATTTTCCGAGTTCCACACCAATAACCTTAGCGATTTCTTGTGCAAGGGGCAGATTTGAATTTAAACTAAATACCTTTAAATTTGGATCTAAATATTGATTTGACATGATGGGCCTCCCATTATCATTGCTATTTCTTAAGATTAAGCTTTTGAACGTAGTTTTCTTTATTCACCTGCTGTGCTCGTGCAATTGACAACGCATCACCTGGAACATTCTTTGTGATGGTAGATCCAGCTGCCACATAGGCACCTTTACCAATTGTGACAGGGGCAACAAGGTTAGAGTTACAGCCAATAAAAACCCCATCCTCAATTTTTGTTAAAAATTTATTCTTTCCATCGTAATTCACTGTAATCGAACCGCAGCCGATATTTACGTCACTGCCCACCTCGGCATCCCCGATATAGCTAAGGTGCGATGCCTTGCTTCCTTTTCCAAAAACAGCCTTCTTGATTTCGACAAAGTTTCCGATTTTCACATCGTCGCTAATATTGGAATCGGGACGAATATGAGCAAACGGACCAATATTGACATGGGAACCAATTGAGCTGTTATGTGCCGCCGATTGACGAATAACGGTTTCATTGCCAATTTCACACGCATCAATTTCTGAGTTTGGGCCAATGAGACATTCCGTCCCAATAACCGTCTTCCCTTTTATAACAGTCCCGGGATAGATAATAGTATCCTGGCCGATTTCAACAGCTGTTTCTATATATGTGTTAGCAGGATCAATAATGGTAACCCCGTTCCGCATATGGGCTTCATTCGTCCGTTTGCGCATAATTCGCTCTGCTTCTGCTAAGGCAACACGATCGTTTACGCCCAGAGTTTCCTCGAATTCATCTGTTTGGAAGGCTGTGACCACTTCACCCTGGTTTTTCAGGATTTCAATAACATCTGGTAAATAGTATTCGCCTTGAACATTGTCATTTGAGACCTGCCGTAACGCTTCAAATAAGGCACGGTTATCAAAACAATAGGTACCTGTATTGATTTCATTTATACCCCGTTCCGCTTCTGTGGCATCCTTGTGCTCAACGATTTTCTCAACGAGGCCATTTTCATTGCGAATGATTCGGCCGTATCCCGTTGGGTCCTCGATTCTTGCTGTGAGGATTGTCGCTTTTGCGGCTGCCTGCTCATGGTGGTTAAAAAGAGACTCCATTGTTTCTGCTTGAATTAATGGAGTATCACCGCAAACAACAATCGTTATACCCTCTTTGCCTTCAAGCAAGGCTTGTGCCTGCATTACTGCATGGGCTGTACCCAACTGCTGATCCTGTAATGCATAGTGACTGCTGTCACCTAATTGCGCCTGTACCATTTCAGCCCCATGACCGACAATCGTCACCATTTCTTGAATATTTAATTCGTTTATTTGATCAACTACATGTTGTACCATCGGTTTACCGCATACTGAATGTAATACTTTATACAGCTTTGATTTCATCCGCGTTCCTTGCCCCGCAGCTAAAATCACAGCATAACGATTAGACATGGACAGTCCTCCAATTTTACCTTTTTATCCATTAAAAATATTAACGTAAATGGGCTCGCTTTTCAAGGAATGAACTGGAAGAGTCTAATTTTGTAATATTAAGTTTATTGGAGAGAACGGTTGAAGGGAGTACGGAGGGATATATAACCTAGATTCGGCTATATTTTACCGGAGATGGACAATAAAAAGAGCCTTACTCAGAAGAAAGGCCCTAGTTGTGTAAATCCTTAGGAAGCTCCGGCTTCTTCAAATTCTACTTCCATTTCGCCTAAACGGTGGTACTCCGCCAATACAGCTTCTTGGATTTTACCGCGTGTTCCTGAATTGATTGGATGCGCAATGTCACGAAATTCTCCATCTGGAGTACGTTTACTTGGCATAGCTACAAATAAACCGTTGTTTCCGTCAATAACACGAATATCATGAACAACGAATTCATTGTCCAATGTGATTGATGCAATCGCTCTCATTCGACCGTCCGTGTTAACCCGGCGTAATCTTACGTCAGTTACTTCCATGTGCTCACACCCTTTTTTGTTATATAAAAAGCTAAATTATTAAATTCAACAATTAATTCAATATTCCTGCTTGAATTTTAAAATATTTTTGAAAAATTAGGGCAAAATGGTGAACATTTGTAAAAATTGGGGATTTACATGCAAAATTTGCCATAGGTGAGACAAAAAAAACGCTCGATTACTTCACGAGCGCAATTACTTCGATTTCAACTAGAGCATCCTTTGGCAGACGGGCAACCTCTACACATGAACGGGCTGGTTTATGTGTAGAGAAATACTCACCATACACTTCATTTACTGCAGCAAATTCATCCATATTTTTAATAAAGACGGTTGCCTTTACAACCGTTTCAAGCGATGCACCCGCCTCACTTAACACAGCATGTAAATTACGAAAGACTTGATGGGTTTGCTCTTTTACATCACCTGTTATCATCATTCCTTCAGCAGTTAGGGGAATTTGTCCGGAGCTATAAAACAAATTGTTTACAACAATTCCTTGTGAATAAGGCCCAATGGCCGCTGGTGCTTGATTGGTTTGAACTACTTTCATGTTAACCCCTCCATATATTTAAAATAGTTTCCCTCATGTACGCTAATCTTCTTTTCTTTTTCATCGACATTAGTTAATTGGACGAGTGATAAATATTCATCCACTAACCGTTCTTGAATCTTTTCCGACTCCACTAAAACAGCAATGCCCACTAAATGGGAATTAAATTCCTCCAGCATGCTGATCATTCCCATGACAGTTCCGCCAGCCTTCATAAAGTCATCGACAATGAGGACTCTTGAATCCTGCTTCATGCTTCTTTTTGAAAGCACCATCATTTGGATTCTTTTTGCAGACCCGGAAACATAATTAATGCTTACAGTTGGCCCTTCAGTTACCTTACTATCTCTACGGACAATCACGACAGGGGCATTTAACTGACTTGCGACCGCATAGGCAAGGGGGATCCCTTTAGTCGCCACAGTCATGACCACATCAATTTTCGCGTCGGCATAGGCAGAAGCGATAATACGGCCTGCCTTTTGCACAACCTGCGGATCTCCCAAAATATCCGTTAAGTATAAATAACCACCTGGTAATAGTCGTTCAGAATCTCCAATTAAATTACATAATTCATTTATAAATGGCTCCACTTCTTCGCGGCTTACCTTAACGAAAAATTTAACTCCACCGGCAGCTCCTGGTACTGTTTGCAGCGTTCCGATTCCTCTTTGTTCAAAGGTTTCTTTTACAATTGCCAAATCCTCACTAATGGACGACTTTGCAGACGAATATCGCTCAGCAAAAAAGGTGAGCGGCACAAGCTGACGCGGATGATCAAGTAAATAATTTGTCATATCAATTAAACGTTCACTGCGGCGAAATTTCATAATTAACCCCCAGAAGCCGAATATTCTAATATAAGAATATCATTATTGTACGTCTTTAATCAAGCGAGTGTCGTTCTCCAAGCATGCGTACAGCAAATACCTGATCACAGAATCCTCTTAGCCCGTTATAGATGCGATGCATTCTTGAATCATGCTGGACAATACCAAATACAGTTGGGCCGCTGCCGCTCATTAAAACAGCATCTGCGCCAAAACGCCTCATTTGTTCTTTTATTTGAGCAACCTCTGGGTGCAGATGTAAGGTTACATCCTCAAGAACGTTCCCTACGTTGCTGCATACCAATGAATAGTCATGATTGTGAATAGCCTCAATCATGCCGCCTATATCAGGGTGATTCGTTTGATTGACATCAAGCCTTCGATAAACCTCCGCTGTTGATACACCTATGAAGGGCTTTGCAAGGATCACCCAGCAGGTGGGCGGCGCAGGCAGCTCTGTGATCAGCTCTCCTCTTCCCGTTGCTAAAGCCGTTCCTCCATAAACACAAAAGGAAACATCAGAGCCAATTTCACTCCCTAGCTCGGCTAATTCATCGAGGGTTAAACCAAGACCCCAAAGTTTATTCAGGCCTCTTAAGGTTGCAGCTGCATCACTGCTGCCCCCGGCTAATCCGGCAGCCACGGGGATGGTTTTTTCAATTGAGATTAGCACACCTTTTTTCACATTAAATCGATCCTTAAGCAGCTGTGCCGCTTGAAAGGCAAGGTTACGCTGGTCATCTGGAACGTATCGATTATGGGAAAGAATATGTATTTTATCTTGATTTAATAAAGTTAGCTCCACTCGATCAGCTAAATCAATGGTGGTCATAATCATTTCAACCTCATGATAACCATCGGAGCGTTTATGTAACACATCTAATGCTAAGTTTATTTTAGCCGGTGCTTTGACTAACAGCTTCACTTTCGTCCACCTACTTCTGTATAATCCAATCCGAAATCCACATTTTGTCCTATTTTACCACAAAATGATAAATGTAAGACGTGAGATATGATAAATCCTGTCAAATAAAATATTTTAACATGATTTTTTTATAGAAAACAGCCACGAGATAAGAAAAAAAGGCCGGTACAAGGAACTTTTTGTTCCCAGCACCAGCCTTGCTGTGGTTAAGATTTGTTTATAGAGTTAAGATTTCGGCCCCCGATGGATCAGCTGTTCTTGCGCAAGCTCAACGGCACGTTTCACCATGTTCCCAGCATCCCTTGCCTTAATGCCGCCCCATCCCTCTTTTTGAACGACATCATAAAAACCAAGTTCTTTTGCAAGTTCCTCTTTAAAGCCTTCGGACATAATCCCTCTTCTTCTGCCCATCTAAACAACCCCTTTCGTACCACAGTATTCTTAGTATGGGGTAATCTAGGATTTTCATGAAACAAAATAATTCTGTAAACAGCAAAAAGCAGTAAACCTTGGTTTACTGCCATACATTGCTTATATACTAGCTTAAAGCTACATGTCCTGCTGCATCATCGTAGAAAGTAATTTGTACTGTTTCTGTTAGCACATCCGCATAGCTGTATGAAACACGCTCGAATGAGTTTTCATCTTGATCTAATTCAATAACAAAAACAGATGGGTAAGTTTCAGCTAAAACACCGGAACGTTCAATTGTTTTCCTGCGTCCCCCGTTTGCTTTTAGCAGCAATCTTTTCCCTAAATTTGTGTCAAGAGCCTTTTTGATATCGGCTAAGGTTTTCGGCATTCAATCCACCTCACTGTGTAAAGTGTAACACACTGACATAGTATTGTCAAACAAAAATATAAATTATATCAGTCCGACAAAAACTTTGTCAATATTTTTTATTCTACTTTTTCTTCTAATTTTCAACATTTCTTAGCCTTACCTTGTTAATGGCGGAATATGTATCATTTCAAAAAAAATAAGCCGACCGAAATGCGCAGGCTTATTCTTCTACATCTTGTACTGGTTTGTAAGGCATTCCGGTTCGTAACACACCTTTTGTTTCAATACCCCCAAGTCCCTTTTCCCCTGTTAATGTATTTCTTAATACATCCCAAACGTTAATTCTTTCCATAAACGGGGTGAAGCTTATTTTTGCGACAATATAGACGGGGTCGAGAGCATGAATATTGATCCTTGAAGGGGAACTGGCAAAGTTTGCCCCTGCATGGATGAGTGATTCAAAATGGGATTGGCAGGCACCTGCAAAGATGACCAGTTGATCCAGATGAGGAATTTTCTTTCGTGCCTCCCTAACAGTTAGAACGAAATGCTTTGAATGACGATAGGCATTAATATCCGTCATCTTCCCCTTTGCCTTTGAATAGGCATCATGCCCGGTGATAACAAGAATATCCGGACGATAATGATCAATCAGTCCAGCAATTTTATCAGGCATCTCCTTTTCATTGCAATGAATCCCTAAAACTGGTATCCCAATTTTCTCATATAACGTCATACACTTTTTCAAATAGGTTGGGTCACCATCTAAATGGAGTACCCTTCCGGGAATTTGAAAATAATTGCTCGGTTTTACATATCCGCCAGTCGCTGCGTATTCCTGCCTGGACTTTAACAGCTCAACATCCTGTGTAAAAAGCCGCAACGACTGTTCTTCAAGTGTTCTATACTCTTGGCTTAGTTTTACCCTTTCATGTTGGTTCACTACCACCAAATCAGTGTAAGGTGCATCGGCAACAAGACGAAAATCCTCACCATAAAGGATGGCGAATTTCTTGTCATTGATTTGACGCAAATCCATTACGCGAAAGAGAAGATCACAATTATATGATTTTCTTCCGACAATATCATTTATTTTTATATCCACTGCCGTCACTCCAATAAGACCAGCAAATGAGGCCTTTCGTTTAGGGTTTCTTTCATAGGCTATGCAAACAGTGATGTCCACGTGAATAGAAAAGCGGAAGGCGCCCGTATATCGGCGACAAGCACAAGACGAGCCGGCCGAAAGGTTGTTCTTTAACCTTTTGGACGGATTGGCTTGTGACCTCGAGCCGATGGCGCCTGGAGCTAGACAAAAAAAAGACCCTTTAAAAGGTCTAATGGAAATGGGGATATAGTTCATCAGCTAACCGGCCAAACTCTTCTAAGGAAAGGGTCTCGCCTCTTCTGGAAGGTTCGACTCCACTTGCATCTAAGGCAGCGAGGATTTCCTCTTTCTTTTGTTTTCCGTCAGGAAGCTGACTTGTTAAGTTATTGAGTAAAGTTTTTCTTCTTTGGGCAAAGGAGGATCTTGTCACTTGGAAAAAGAATGCTTCATCTTTTACAGATACAGCCGGCTTCTCCCGTTTGGTCAATCTAATAACAGCTGAATCGACATTCGGCTGCGGGACAAAAACGGTTTTTGGAACAATCATTACGGTTTCAGCTTCTGTGTAATATTGAATCGCAATCGAAAGCGAGCCATAGTCCTTTGTTCCAGGCTTGGCTGAAATCCGGTCAGCCACCTCTTTTTGCAGCATACAAACAATCCCGCGAATTGGCAGATGATCCTCAAGCAGCTTCATGATGATGGGGGTTGTCACATAATAAGGGAGATTCGCCACAACCATGATATCGTCTATGTCCTTAAATTCTTCCTCCATTACCGTTTGCACATCCGCCTCTAATACATCCTTATGAATAATTTCCACATTTTCATATGGTGACAGCGTATCCTGCAAAATTGGTAATAATCTTTGGTCAATTTCAAAAGCTACAACCTTTTTACTAGAGCGGGCAAGCTGCTCGGTCAGGGCGCCAATCCCCGGGCCAATTTCAATTGCCCCGGAATTCTCATGAAGATTAGCAAAGCTGACGATTTTTTTTAATATATTCGTATCAATTAAGAAGTTTTGACCAAGGCTTTTCTTAAAAGAAAACCCATATTTTTCGAGAATGGCCCTTGTTCTCAAAGGGGTAGCGATATCCTTATTCATTGTGTTCCTCCTGTCGTACAACGCCTAGTGCTTCTGCAAATTCCTGTTTACTAATTTGAAACATCATTAAACGCTTATGTAATTGTTTTCCATTCGTATAGCCAATTTTCAAAAATTGCCCCAGGGCGATTCTTCGCTCTTTTGCCCCCACACCGCCGATGAGACCGGCTGTGAGTAAATCCTCCTGTGTGATTTCCTCTGAAATGGTTTCATGCATGATCTGAGCATCCTTCAGGGCTTCTCTAATCGCCTCGGGGCTGGCATGTTCTACGCCAAGGCCCTTGCCGCTCTTTGCAATCGCTGCTTCTTTTGTTAAAAAAGCGTGCTTACAGCCAGGGACAGCCGCTGCAATGGTTTTCCTGATCTTTTCACCCGGAAAATCGGGATCGGTAAAAATAATGACGCCTCGTGTTTCTTGGGCACGCCTTACTCTTTCAATGGTTGTCTGATTTACTGCAGAGCCGTTCGTTTCAATCGTATCTGCGTCAACTGATCGTTTTATCGCTGTCGTATCGTCTTTCCCCTCTACGACGATTATCTCTTTTATTTTCATATTGAAACAAAATTCCTCCGTAATATTATTAATAAAAAATGAAAAATAATTGAAACATTTTTGTAATGTCCATCGTCTATATTATTAAATGAATTCATACAATGAAAGTAAGAAAGATAAAAAATATTAAATGATGTATCGATAGTAAGTATAAAGAAAATCTTTGAAAAAGCAAAATGCAGAGGAAGTATCCCTCTGCACTTACATGACTTACTGCAAGATCTTTATCTTTACCTTCTTCCGCCCCCATCGGTATGCTTCCGCATTGGATGGCATCAATAAATCAATGATGTACCCTTTAATCGCTCCGCCTGTGTCGGCAGCAACAGCATAGCCATAGCCTTCCACATACACTTTGGTTCCAAGTGGAATCACTCTTGGGTCAACAGCAATGACTTTCATATTCGGATTTGCGCGGAGATCAAGGCCTGTAGCTGTACGGCCGGAACAGCCGTTGCAATATGCTGTATAAGCGGTTGCCGTGACGTAAAATTCAGTTCCTGTTTCTTCTGCACCACGTGAAACCTGCATAGTTAATTCCTTCGTTCCGACAGCAACTACTTGATCCTGTTTCGCTGTAAGCCTCTGTTCATTGGTCAGTTTTCTTGAAACTTCCTTGCCATTTTCAAGCACGACCTCATATTGTTTAGATATCCTGCCATGCTTGCCGGGCGTGACGATTTTCTCTTTCCCTTTTTCTAAACTTTCATCCTTTTTTGTTACCACGGCAAATTGAACTGGTTCTTCCACTACATCGGTGACTTTTTCTACGCGAATGACGTTAACAACACCATTCTCTGGGATGGTTTCTGTTAATGACGGTTCAACTCGGTCTAATTCATTTAGTGTGATGCCCTGTTGTGTTAAAAAGTCAGCGACCGTAGCCGAAGTGGTCCAAACTTGTTGCTCCTTGCCTCCGTCCACATATGTAAGATGAATTGCAGGGTCTATTTCAATCTTCATCTTATTTTTGATTGCCGTTTGTGGCCTTGGTGAAATTTCATCCTGTTCCTTCAATACAATTTTCTGCTCTTTTAAAAGCTCAGCCACTGTTCCGGCTGTAGTCCAGATCGTTTTTTTCTCGTTGTCCTTGACAATGTGAACCTTGTTTGCCTGCTTCCAAACAACTTTAAGGTGATCCTTCACCTTCGTGTCTGCTTTTGGAGACAAGTGATCTTGTGAGCGAACGGGCACATCCAGATCATCTAATAGTTCCTTGATGGTATCTGCATGCGTTTTTATGACCTGTGGCTTGCCATTAAGTGTCATTGCTACCGTGTTCTTTGAACCTTCAAAAAAAAGAACGCCTAGAGTTGTTAGCAAAACTACGAAACTAGCAAAAGCAATGATCAATGCCCTTCCACTCAAAGATTCGGAAACCAGGTTTTTCATGTGTTTGAATACGATGAAAAACGCCTCCTTTTCTAGAGAGAGATTATAGTACCATGCTGCCGGCTGTCAATCCTTGCATACCCTGTAAAGGTATTTCTAATTATGCACAAACCTGGAAACTTTGCAAAGAAAAACTTATCGACACGGTTATCCTATGTTGAAAAGGAGACGTGTAGAACTTTTTGTTATCTGAAAACATTTGGACAAGCTTCTTGTATCTTCGACAAAATCCTTTATCAGTTTATGGCGAAACATTTTTTAGCATTTCGTGTCGTCGCCTCTGCAACTTCTGCAAATGTCAATCCTTTAATTTCGGCAATTTCCTCAGCAACCAACTTTACATATCCGGGTTCATTTCGTTTTCCACGGTAGGGGTGTGGAGCTAAATACGGGCAATCCGTTTCAATTAACAGTTTATCTAATGGGATTTCTGCTGCCACTTCCTTTGGCTTCCTTGCATTTTTGAAAGTAACGGGGCCGCCAAGGGAAATATAAAAATTCATTTCCACGCATTTCCTTGCTACTTCAGGGCTGCCGCTAAAGCAATGCATAATGCCTCCTACCTCCTCTGCCCTCTCTTCCGCTAATATTTCCACGATATCGGCTGTTGCTTCACGGTTGTGAATGACAATTGGAAGCTTCACTTTTTTTGCTAGTCTGATTTGTTTACGAAAAACCTCTTTTTGGATCTCTTTTGGAGACTTGTCCCAATGATAATCCAGACCCATTTCACCGATGGCCACTACCTTTGGGTGTGAAGCCAGTTCCTCAATCCACACTAAATCCTCATCGGTCATGTCAATAGCATCAACAGGATGCCAGCCAACGCAGGCATAAATAAACTCATATCTTTCTGTAAGCTCCATCGCCCTTTGAATGGTGGGGCGATCAAATCCGACGACAACCATATTGGTGACACCTTCATTTTGCGCCCTTAAAATGACCTCTTCTAAATCTTCGTTATATTGTTCAGCGTTTAAATGGACATGTGTGTCGAATAGCATAAGATTTTCAAACCCTCATTTCTATTTTTTTCTTTAAATTGTGCACGGACCACTTTCCAATGTCAAAAAACATGAAAAAAAGGGAATTTCCACGAAAATTGTTTCACGTGGAACATTCCCTTTTTATGATTGGTCTAGCTTTAGCGCCCTAGCGGCTAGTGTCCTTCGCTCTCCGCCATACGATAAGTCAAGCACGAATGCGCCTTCGGCTCTTCGTGTT